>CAJBOO010000283.1 GCA_903956845.1 uncultured Burkholderiales bacterium | reverse complement strand
GGGGACTTGAAGCGCCTTATTTGGTGCCGAATATTCGGTCACCCGCGTCCCCCAAGCCCGGCAAGATGTAACCATGGTCATTGAGTTGCCTGTCAATGGCCGCGGTGTAAATATGCACATCGGGGTGTGCGGCGTGCAAGGCCTTGATGCCTTCAGGGCAGGTCAGCAAACATAAAAACTTGATCGACTTTGGCTGGGTTTTTTTGATGCGTGTGACCGCTGCCGCCGCCGAGTTGCCCGTGGCCAGCATGGGGTCGACCATGATCACGTCCCGCTCGTGCATGTTTTGAGGCACTTTGAAGAAGTACTCCACGGCTTCCAAGGTGGTGGGGTCTCGGTACAGCCCGATATGGCCCACACGGGCACCAGGCACCACTTGCAACATGCCATCCAAAATGCCGTTGCCCGCTCGCAAAATGCTGATGAGGGCGAGTTTTTTGCCGTCGATGGTGGGCGCCATCATGGTTTCCATCGGTGTCTCAATCTCGATGTAGGACACCTCCATGTCACGGGTTACTTCATAGGCCATCAACATGGACAACTCGTTCAAGAGGGTGCGAAAGCTGTTGGTGCTGGCGTCTTTGCGCCGCATCAGTGTCAGCTTGTGCTGCACCAGGGGATGGTCAATCAAGTGAACGTAGGGCAAGTCTTTCATGGTGTGGTTTCCTGTCTGTGGATGGGATTCTCGCCTCAATTCAGACGCTTGATCTTGGTGTGAGACTGCCCCGCTTTGGTGCCGAGCACCTATGGATTACCCTTGGTCTGCACCCATATTGCGCATGCCGAACGCCAAAAACGCACACATTGCATGCAATCTGGTTTATCTTTGCATGCAATCGGCCTGAAATGGCATGGCATCAGGATTGCTAAGGAAAAGCATGGTCTCTCACTCACCCGGTCAAAACAACACCCTCGAACTGATTTCGCTGTCCAAACATTACAGCGCCACCAGCATCGCCGTTGACAGCATTGACCTGAAGGTGCCTACCAACCATTACTGTTGTCTGCTGGGCCCGTCTGGTTGCGGCAAAACCTCCACCTTGCGCATGGTCGCTGGTCATGAGGTCGTCACCTCGGGTGACATTTTGCTGGGCGACAAAAACATCACCAACGCCAGTGCTGCCGAGCGCGGCACAGCCATGATGTTCCAAAGCTATGCCTTGTTTCCCCACCTCAGCTCCTTGGACAACGTGGCCTTCAGTTTGAAGATGCGCGGTGTGTCCAAAGCCGAACGCCACCAGCAAGCTGCGGCATTGCTCGAACGGGTGGCCATGTCTGCCTACGCGCAGCGTTTCCCCTCCGAGTTGTCCGGCGGTCAGCAGCAACGCATCGCCTTGGCCCGAGCGCTCATCATGCAACCCCGCGTGCTGTTGCTGGACGAACCCTTGTCGGCACTCGATCCGTTTTTGCGCATCCAAATGCGTGCTGAATTGCGCCATTGGCAAAAAGAATTGGGCCTGACCTTTATCCATGTGACCCATTCCCAAGAAGAAGCCATGGCCTTGGCTGACACCATGGTGGTCATGAACCACGGACGCATTGAGCAATCAGGCTCGCCGCAAGAGGTGTTCAACCGTCCCGCGTCTGAGTTTGTGGCGCGGTTCATGGGCGGGCACAACATTTTGAAAAACGCACAAGGCCTGGTGGCGGTGCGCAGCGACAAAATGTCGGTTCACGACAGTGTGTCGGGCAGCGAGCAGCCACGCATTGAAGCCGATCTGGTTGACATTGAATTTCAAGGCACGTTCAGCTTGTTGGCTTTTGCCCCGAAAACCCCAGGGAGTGAAACCATCAGCGTCATGTTGCCCGAGCACCAGGTCAAGCCCGAGTGGCGTGCTGGTCAAACTTACCACTTGCAGTGGGCCGAAGCCGACAGCCATCCATTGGGTAAAACCACTGCACCACAGCGTTCTCCCATCGCCGCTTGACGAACTCAAGTACTTCCCCACCCACCTTGAAGGAAAACCATGAAAGAAGTGAAACAAGCCGTTGAGTCGGTGACAGCTGAGCGCCGAACGGTTCTGAAGGGCACCGCCGCCATTTTGGCCAGCGGTATCTTCCCAGCTGTTCATGCACAAGAAAAAATCGTCTTGCGCTACTTGGGCACCGCGGTGAACCAAGACAAAAAAATCGCCGAGGAATTCAAAAAAGCCACTGGCATTGAAATTCAATACGTGGCCGTGACCACCGACGACGTGACCAAACGTGCGGTCACCGCGCCCAACTCCTTCGACTTGATCGACACGGAGTACTTCTCGCTGAAGAAAATTGTGCCCACCGGCAACTTGCTGGGCATTGACACCAAGCGCATCAAAAACGCTGACAAGATCACCAGCTTGTTCACCAAAGGTGAAGTGGCTGGTAAAAAAGTGGGCGACCAAGGCACCGCACCCAAAAAAGTCATGTACCTGGAAAAACCAGACAGCAAGACTTTCTCGGCCACACCTACCCAGTACATGACCCTGATCCCCACGGTCTACAACGCAGATACCTTGGGCATCCGTCCTGACTTGATCAAGCGTCCCATCAATTCATGGGCCGAGTTGCTCAACCCCGAGTTCAAAGGCAAGGCTGCCATTTTGAACATCCCATCCATCGGCATCATGGATGCCGCCATGGTGGTGGAAGCCAAGGGCATTTACAAATACCCCGACAAGGGCAACATGACCAAGGCCGAAATCGACCTGACCATCAAGACCTTGATCGAAGCGAAAAAAGCTGGCCAATTCCGCGCCTTGTGGAAAGACTTCAACGAGTCCGTCAACTTGATGGCTTCAGGCGAGGTGGTCATTCAATCCATGTGGTCGCCTGCGGTCACCGCCGTTCGCACCAAGGGCATTGCCTGCACCTTCCAACCTCTGAAAGAGGGATACCGTGCCTGGGCAGCTGGTTTTGGTGTGCCCAAGTCGGTCACTGGCAAAAAAGCCGATGGCGTGTACGAATTCATCAACTGGTTCTTGGACGGCTGGGCAGGTGCTTACCTGAACCGCCAAGGCTATTACAGCGCTGTGCTGGAAACCGCCAAGTCCAAAATGGAAGCCTACGAGTGGGACTACTGGATGGGCGGCAAGGCAGCCACCAAAGACATCAAGTCCCCCAACGGCGACTTGTTGGCCAAGGCCGGCAGCGTGCGTGACGGTGGCAGCTATGAAACCCGCATGGGTGGCATCGCTTGCTGGAATGCCGTGATGGACGAGAACGAGTACATGGTCAAAAAGTGGAACGAATTCGTCGCCGCTTGATGACCCGTTTCTGAACCATGACAGCACAGCAGATCACTGGGGGGAGCGTGAGCAAACCCTTCAAGGTTTCGGCCTGGTGGCAAGCCACGCCTTATTCCCTGGTGTTTCTGCTGTTCTTCCTCATTCCCTTGGCGCTTATCGGGGTGGTGAGTTTCTGGGAATTCAACGAATACGAGATCATTCCAGCCTTCACGTTGCACAGCTACTTTGCCATCTTCGAGGGCTGCAGCAGTTTGAACGAGTATGGTGATGTGTGCGTCACCTTGAAAACCTATTGGTCTACCGTGCGCATCAGTTTGTGGGTATGGGCCATCACGTTGGTGTTGGGCTTTGCCATTGCCTATTTCCTGGCGTTTTGCGTGCGATCGTCATCCACGCAAACCTTGTTGTTTGTGCTGTGCACCGTGCCGTTTTGGACCTCGAATGTCATTCGCATGATTTCTTGGATTCCCTTGCTCGGGCGCAATGGCTTGGTGAACCAAACCTTGATGAGCACGGGCTTGGTGCAAGAGCCTATCGAATGGTTGTTGTTCTCTGAGTTTTCTGTGGTGCTGGCTTTTGTGCACCTCTACACCATGTTCATGATCGTGCCGATTTTCAACTCCATGATGCGCATCGACCGCTCGTTGATTGAGGCGGCTTACGACACCGGGGCCACGCCCTGGCAGACTTTGTGGAATGTGATCATTCCCTTGTCGCGCACGGGCATCATCATTGGCTCGATTTTTGTCATCACCATCGTCATGGGCGACTTTGTCACCATCGGCGTCATGGGCGGTCAGCAGATCGCGTCTGTGGGCAAAATCATCCAAGTGCAAACTTCTTTCTTGCAGTTTCCATTGGCCGCTGCCAATGCCGTGATTTTGTTGTTGGTGGTCTTGATGATCATTTGGGCCCTGACCCGCTTGGTCGACATTCGCAAGGAACTCTGACATGGCCGCCCAGCACTACGAACCTAAAAAACCCGCAGGTTTCTGGGGATTGCTCGCGGTATTCGTGGGCTTTGTGGTCTTTTTGTATGGCCCGATGATCACGATTTTCATCCTGAGCTTCCAAGGCCCTGACGGTGGCATGACCTTCCCCTTGCAAGGTGTGTCCCTGCATTGGTTTTACAAACTGGCGGAAGGTTTGGGCGTGGTGGACATCGCAGCCGCCTTGAAACGTTCTTTGTTGTTGGGCCTGGTGGTCATGGGTCTGACCATGTGCTTGTCGGTGTTGGCTGGTTTGGCGTTTCGCAAAAAACTCGCTGGCGGCAATGCTTTGTTCTACATCACAGTCGCGAGTTTGATCATGCCTTCGATCATTGTGTCGCTGGGGATTGGCTTGCAGTTCAGGTTGCTCGACAGCGGGCTGAAATCTGTGTTTGAGGCCTGGGGCATGACACGCACATTGGAAGACTTTGGCACTTCCTTGGGTCTGTTCACCTCGGCCATGGGCGCACACCTCACATGGACCCTGCCATTTGGCTTGCTCATCATGTTCGCGGTGTTCAACCGTTTCAACCCGGCTTTTGAGGAGGCCGCCCAAGACTTGGGCGCCACGCCGTGGCAAACCTTCAAGCACGTGGTGTTCCCTTTGATTGCACCATCGGTGGTGGGCGTCGGTATGTTTGGCTTCACGCTCAGCTGGGATGAAATCGCCCGCACCTCGCAGGCCATTGGCGACGTCAACACCTTGCCACTGGAATTGCAAGGGTTGACCACCACAGTCACCAACCCCGCCATTTATGCCTTGGGCACGCTCACCACCTTGGTGTCTTTTGTGGTGATTGGCCTGGCTTTGGGCATGTCGGCCTGGCTACGCAGGGGACGTGCTTGACGGCATGGCAACTGTCCGGTGACACCGCGGCTGGTCTGAGTGACCAGGCCATCTACGAACGCATCGTCGAATCGGTGTTGGATCACCGATTACCGCCTGGCACCCGACTCACCGAAGACAAACTCGGCAGCATCTTTGGCGTTTCTCGCACCCGCATCAAACCGATCTTGGTCAGACTGGCCAACGAAAAAATCATCACCTTGACCCACAACAGAGGTGCTTCGGTGGCGCAACCGACGTTCGAGGAGTCGCAAGAAATATTTGAAACCAGGCGTTTGATCGAGCCGGTGCTGCTGCGTCGGTTCATGGCCCATGCCCAAGCCGAGGATATTGCGGTTTTGTCGCGCATGGTGGCTGAGGAACGCATGGCTCAAGACCAGGGCGACATGCACAAGGCCATCGGTTTGTCTGGCGAATTCCATTTGTACATCGCGCAAAAAGCACGGCATGAAACCATGGGCCGCCTGTTGCGTGAGTTGGTGTCGCGCACCTGTTTGATCATCATGGCCTGGGGTTCGCCTGACCGCCTACAACGGCGCGAACACGCGGCTTGTGGTTGCCAAGAACATCGACAGTTGTTGGATGCGATTCGCTTGCGAGACGCTGACGTGGCGGTGCAATTGCTTGATGCGCACCTGGCCACGATCGAATCACAGCTGCATTTCCAAGTCGAGCCTGAACGGACCATGGCTTTGGAAAGCATGTTGCAGGAGAGTTGATGCGTCGCTTGCTTGTGATCAACCCCAACACGGGTGAAGCCACCACGCAGCGTCTGACCACGTGGTTGACGCCTTTGCTGCCAGCCGATGTGCAGTTGACATGCATCACGGCGCGTTTTGGTGCGCCTTACATCGCTTGCGAAGCCAGCCATGCCGTGGCGGGACATGCCCTGTTGGATGCCTGGGCCATGCACCTGCAGCAGTCATCCGTATCCCCTGACGGTGTGTTGATTGCTTGCTTTGGCGACCCAGGCTTGTTTGCGCTGCGTGCGTCCAGTGCGTGTGGGGTCAGTGGGTTGGCAGAGGCCTCATTCATCCAAGCCAGTCAACTCGGGCGCTTTGCCATCGTGACTGGAGGCGTGCATTGGCCCCCCATGCTCGAGCGCTTGGCGCAAGGTTTGGGTTTCGCAGATCAACTGGCTGCGATCGACATCGTGAAAGAAACAGGTGCGCAACTGTTGGCGGATCGCGAGTTGGCTTTGCAGGTTTTGGCAAGCGCTTGCGACAGAGCTGCTCAGTCAGGGGCGAAATCGATCATCATGGGCGGTGCAGGATTGGCTGGGTATGCCCAGGCCTTGCAAGACCGTGTCTCCTTGCCATTGATCGACAGTGTGTCTGCGGGGGTGGAATTGTTTTTGCGTTCTGGGTTTCCACCGCCCACGCAATCACACAACGGGTTTGAGTCGGTTTGGCACGATTTGCCACCACATATGACCCTGAGGTGACCCTTGAAGAGGGGTGCGTGCGTGGCATGCAAGCTGAGCGGTGATGCGGGCCGATCAGATGAGCAAATCCACCAAACTGCGCGCCACCACCTTGGTGGCACGGCGCAGGTCCTCCAGGTCCAGTCTTTCGTCAGCACGTTTGGCATGTGACTCCAACACGGTGCGTGGACCCGCGCCATAAATCACGCCAGGAATACCGCGCTCCACATACAAGCGCACGTCCGTGTAGAGCGGTGTGCCGACCGCAGGGATCGGCTCCCCAAAGACTTCAGCGCCGTGCTTTTGCAGGGCATCAACCAAGGGCTTGTTGCCCGGCAGTGGCTTCATGGCGTGGGCCATGAGCATGCGTCGCACGTCCATGGTGATGGCATGCGCCGGGTCGCGTGAGGCGTTGTAGTCAGCCATGGCTGTTGTCAGCACTTGGCGAATGTCGGCTTCGACTTGCGCTGGATTCTCTTCAGGGATCATGCGCCTGTCGAGTTTGAAAACCACCTTGCCAGGAATCACATTGGTGTTGGTGCCGCCTTCGATCATGCCGACGTTCAAATAGGGATGTGTGATGCCCTCCACGTTGGAGCGAATGGCTTTGTACAAGGTGTTCTGAGCATATAAAGCATTGAGCATGGCCACGGCACCTTGCAACGCATCGATGCCGCTGTCAGGGATGGCGGCATGCGCCATCTTGCCGTGCACGGTAACTTCCATTTGCAAGCAACCATTGTGGGCAGTGACGACTTGGTAGCTGAAACCAGCGGCCATCATCAAATCGGGTTTGGTGTGTCCATGAGAGAGCAACCAGCCAGGACCCAATTCACCCCCAAACTCTTCGTCATAGGTGAAATGCAACTCGACTGTCCCATGGCTGGGCTTGGCCACGGCTTCGAGGGCGCGCACTGCAAACGTGAAGGTGGAGAAATCGCATTTGCTCACGGCCGCGGCGCGACCGTAAATCTTGCCGTCTTCAATTTCGCCGCCATAGGGATCGTGGGTCCAACCTTCACCCGGTGGCACCACATCTCCGTGGGCGTTCAGTGCCAATACGCGCCCTGCGCCATAGCGGCGACGCACGATCAGGTTGGTGATGGAGGTCAAGCCGTGGGGGTGTACCTCGGCTGCTGGCACCTCGAACTGTTCAGCTGTCATGCCAAAGCCTTTGAGTAGCTCGGCTGTGCGCAGGGCGTGAGGTGTGTTGTTGCCAGGTGGCGAGTCGGTGGGTACTTTGATGAGTTCTTGCAAGAACGCAACCTGCTCGTCGAAATGCTGGTCAATCCATTGGTCGATGGCTTGGTAAGGGTTCATGTTGGTTTACCTGTCGGAGGGCGCTTAAGCCTGGTCTTGGAAGGGGTGTTGCTGTTTCCAGTGGCGGGCGATGTCTACCCGTTTGCAAATCCAAACTTTGTCGTGCTTGGCCACATGGTCTAAAAACTGTTGCAAGGCAAGCATGCGTCCGGGTCGCCCCAGGAGCCTGCAATGCATGCCCACGCTCATCATCTTTGGTGAATCGGCGCCTTCGGCATACAGCACATCAAAGCTGTCGCGCAAATAGGTGAAGAAGTCTGCTCCGTGGGCATAGCCTTGGGGCAATGAAAAGCGCATGTCATTCACATCCAAGGTGTAGGGCACCACCAAGTGCGGGACCACGGCACCATCGGATTTTTGAACCTTCATCCAAAACGGCAAATCGTCGCCGTAATAGTCGCTGTCGTATTCCAACCCGCCATGGTCCAGCAACAAGCGGCGGGTGTTGGGGCTGTCGCGCCCGGTGTACCAACCTGCGGGCATCTGACCAGTCAGCCGCTGAATGGTTTGTATGCCACGCGTCATGTGGTCGCGTTCGGTGGCTTCATCGATTTGCTGGTAGTTGATCCAACGCCAGCCGTGGCAAGCGATTTCATGCCCCAACTCGACAAAGGCCGCAGTCAATTCAGGGTGACGCTCCAGCGCCATGCTGACGCCAAACACGGTCAGCGGCAGTTGGCGTTTTTCGAATTCGCGCAAGATGCGCCACACGCCTACGCGAGAACCATACTCGTATATGCCTTCCATGGTGAGATGGCGGTCGTTGAAGCTGGGTGGGTTGAACATTTCTGACAAAAACTGTTCAGAGCCCGTGTCGCCGTGCAGGGTGGCGTTTTCGCCGCCTTCTTCATAGTTCAAAACGAATTGCAAAGCAATGCGTGCCTGGCCTGGCCACTGGGCCTGAGGAGCATGCCTGCCGTAGCCGATGAGGTCACGGGGATAGGGGCGGGTGCTGTCGTAGGTCATGCCAAATGCTAACGCATGCCTGGGCGTGCGATGGGTGGGTGATCTGACAAGGCCGACAGGACTTCTACAATCGCGAACCTATGACACCCCAGCAGAAAATTCAACCCGTTTTCTTGGCGCTCATGCTTGCCCTTTTGGGTGGATGTGCGTCCATGGGGCAGATCCAAGCCTGCAACCAACTGGCTTATCAGCAAGCCCCGCCTGTGTATGACTCACGACATGCACAGATGATGATGCAGTGCCCCTTTGGCATGGCACCATGGGGTATGCACCCGCAATTCCAAGCGGGGCCGCTTTTCCCGCTTCATTGCAATGAGCTGATGGTCACTGAAGATTTGAACCATTGGGCGCGCAGGGCGGTGTTTGATGCGTGCATGAAGGGCGCGTCGCCTACCTCGGTGGTCATTGAACCCTCGGCTCCCTGATTCAGACGCAAGGGTAGTTGGCCACCATCACTTCACGCACCACACTGGCGGCGTTGAAGCGCAGCAGGTCAGGTCGTTGCAGCAGTTGTTGCTGAACCGTGTCGACCAAGAGGTTGATCTCGGTTTGCTCGCCAAAGCAAATCGGCGCGTCTTTGGTGAGCATCAGGGTGTCAATCACACCCATGATGTAGTTGCGCCCGCTGAAACGCGTGGTTTCTTCGGCGGACATCAAACTCGCATGCAATTCACCCGCGGTAAGAAAGCGAATGCTTTTCTTGGCATGTGCATTGGCTGCACCAAGCGCCATGGCAGCGCTCAGCGAGCCCACAATGAACCAATCAAGGCGCTTCAACGGTGACCTTGATGCTGCTGTACCAAGCAGCCAAATTGGCGATCTCAGCGTCGGTCAGCGGTTTGGCAATCACGCCCATGACTTCATGGGCACGCTTGCCGCTGCGGTAGTTTTTCAGCTGTTCGCTGACATAAATAGGGGGTTGGCCTGCCAAATTGGGGGCGCTGGGCATGCTGGCGATGCCAGTGGGGCCGTGGCACAAGGCACAGGCGGCATCGGCTTTGTCACGGCCGGCTTTGGCGTCTTGGGCGAACGCATTCAATGTCAACACTGACATGCCCAAACTCACAATCACTGCGATTTTCTTCATGGATTCCTCGTAAAAAAAGCGGGGCCTCCTAGGAGACCCCGCTTTGGATTTGATCACAGGCTGAAAGCCCGTGAATCAAACTGGATTACTGAGCTGAGTAGCTGATGCGGTAGATTGCGCCAGCGTAGTCGTCAGACACCAGGATGGAGCCGTCAGGCAGGTTGGCAACGTCCACAGGGCGGCCGATGGCGCGGTTTGTGGTTTTGTCCAAGAAGCCATCAGCAAACACTTCAGCTGCACCTGCGTTGCCGTCGGCCTTGATAGGCACGAAGTTCAACAAGTAGCCGCTAGGCTGCACGCGGTTCCATGAACCATGGGAAGCCACGAACAGGCCGCCTTGGTATTTGGCAGGGAACATTTTGCCGGTGTAGTGTGTCAGGCCCAATTGAGCTTGGTGAGCAGGGAACTCGACTTGAGGATAGATCATGCCGGCTGGCTCTTTCATGTCCTTCAGGTCAGGTGCTGCGCCAGAGCCAGCCACTTTGAATTTGCCGTTGTAGAAGGGGAAACCGAAGTGTTCGCCTGCTTTGGTCAGCTTGTTCAATTCGCCTGGAGGAATGTCGTCACCCAAACCGTCAACTTGGTTGTCGGTTGTCCAGATGTCGCCCTTTGGTCCGATGGTCATGCCAGCTGGGTTACGCATGCCTTTGGAGTAAACCATGCGGCCTGAGCCGTCCAAACCGTTGTAGCGGATCACGCCACCGATGCCGACTTCGTCATACAAAGCGACTTTGTCTTTGGGCTGAACGTTGTAAGGCTGGCCCAATGTCACGTAGATTTTGCCGTCGTTGGCAACTTTACAAACGCGACCAGTGTGGTTGAAAGATTGCTCTTCCACGGGGATCATCTTGCCTTCAGGCACGATCACGCCCACAGCGACGTCTGGACCTTCGTAGAAGTATTCAGCGGCTGGGAAGTGCAACATGCGGTTGGATTCGGCCACAACCAAGAAACCGTCTTTGGTGAAACACACACCATTGGGGTTGCTGAATTTGATGGCAGGTGCGAATTGTTTGACTTCGTCAGCGGTGTTGTCGCCGTTACGGTCAGTCACAGCCCACACGGATGTTTTGCGTGTGCCCACGAACAACATGTTGGTGGAAGGAGCAACAGCCATGTAACGTGCATCAGGAACGACAGCGTACAACTCGATCTTGAAGCCTTCGGGCAACTTGATTTTCTTCAAGTTGGCACGCAAAGCATCAGCATTTTTACCGTCTTGTGCAACGGTAGCAATGTTCATGTTGGTGTCAGTGTTGCCCATGCGTTGCAGCGTAGACAGGTTTTTGTCTTGTGCAATGGCGGTAGAAGCAACCAGTGCTGAGACTGCCAGGGTAACGGCGGAGATTTTGGTAATGCTCACTGAGTTTCCTTAGGGAGAAGAAGGCAACATAGCCTGCGTAAGATGTTAGCAAGATTCCACAAAGCAGTAGCTAATTTCGCGACTAGGGATTTGCCCTAGTCCATGACATGACACAAGGGTTAACCCTTTGTTTGTTCAGGCGATGCATCCTTTGGTTTCTTGATCATCAGTGCACTGCGATTACAAATAGCTACCAATTCCTGGTGTTGATTGAAGCCTCGGTGCTGGAATATCACTATGCCTTGGTGGGGTCTTGTTTTGCTCTCACGCACTTCCAGCACTTCGGTTTCCACGTGCACGGTGTCGCCATGAAAGAGGGGTTTGGGAAACCGCACCTCGTCCCAGCCCAAATTGGCCACTGTGGTGCCCAATGTGGTGTCTCCTACAGAGACCCCAACGATCAAGCCCAAGGTGAAAACGCTGTTGACGATCCGTTGGCCAAATTCCGAATGGTTCTTGCAATACTCTTCGTCCAAATGCAGGGCTGCAGGGTTGTGGGTCAAGGCAGAAAACAACACGTTGTCCATCTCGGACACGGTGCGCCGAATGGCGTGTTGAAACACTTGACCAACAAAAAATTCTTCGAAATAAAGGCCGGCCATGGTCAATCCTTTGTGGCGAGTTGAAGCAAGCGCAAGGCTTGTGTGAGGTGTGGCTTGTCCACCATGCGGCCATCCAATTGCACCGCGCCTGCGCCTTGCGCTTGTGCAAATGCGTCAACGATGCGTTGTGCATGGGTCAACTCTGCTGGAGTGGGTTGAAACCCGGCATGGATGGGCAAAACTTGATCGGGGTGAATGGCGAGCTTGCCTGTGAAGCCTGCTTGACGGGCACGCAGCACATCTTTGCGCAGGGCCGCTTCATCACGAAAGTCAACGCTCAAGGTATCTATTGCTTGTACTTGGGCGTGTGAAGCGGCAAGCAAACACATGCTGCGTGCCAATTGGTAGGTGAAATCAAACTCGCCGTTGTCCGTCTTGTTGCTGCTGGCACCGACGGCTGTGGCCAAGTCTTCTGCGCCCCACGTCATGCCAGCCAGGCGATGGCTTGCACCGGCATACGAATTCAATTCGAACAAAGCGCCCGGCACCTCGGTCGCAATAGGAATGATCAAGGTGGTGCCCAGGGCAATGCCTTCGCGTGTTTCCAAGGCACTTAAAAAATGGTCCAACTTGACCACGTCTTGTGCATTCAAGGACTTGGGTAACAAGATGCCATCGGGTCTGCCGGGCATCACGGCCGCCAAGTCGTGCAGCGCCAATTCGGTGAGAAGGGGGTTGATGCGAACCCACACAGCTTGCTGACCTCGTGGGTGGTCAGACAAATAGGCGCACACCATTTGACGAGCCAGTGGCAAACGTTCTGGCGAGACCGAATCTTCCAAATCCAAGATCAAGGCATCGGCTTGGGTGCTGAAGGCTTTGGCCAGTTTTTTTTCGCTGTCGCCAGGGACAAACAGCATAGAGCGCAAGGTTTTCATCGTCATGATCCGTCAGATTGGCTGGGATCTTAACAACCAGCTCGCCAGCGGCCAGCATGGGACACGGCCTTGCAGCAGGGCTTACTTCAACCAGTCTGGGTCAGGCAATTGGTTGAATACCTGGCGCAGGCCTTGGCTCCAACTGCTGCGCAGGTCACGGAAATACGTGTCTTCCGCATCGATGCGGTGTTGTTGGGTGATGCGCAACTGGTCACGCCTGACCATCGCCAAATCAATGGGCAAGCCCACCGACAAATTGCTCTTGATCGTGGAGTCAAAAGACACCAGGGCGCATTTCATTGCTTTGGACAGGCTGAGTTCGGGTTGAATCACCCGGTCCAATATCGGTTTGCCGTATTTGCTCTCGCCAATTTGAAAAAACGGGGTGTCGATGGTGGATTCGATGAAATTGCCTTGCGGGTAGACCATGAACAACCGGGGGGCTTCGCCCACCATTTGTCCGCCCACCAAGAAAGTGGCGGAGAAATCCACGTCGCTTTGTTCAGGCGCTTCGTTTTGGGTGGATGTGATCGTGTCGCGCAATTGTCGCCCAACCATCTCCGCCACATGGAACATCGAGCCCATGGCGGTCAGGCGTTTCTCGCTCAACTGCGATTGCTGCTTGACCTTGCTCACGACCTGTTGTGTGGTGGCCAAGTTGCCGCTGTTGAGCATGACCACCACCCCTTCGCCTGGAGTTTCAAACACCGTCATTTTGCAAAAAGTGGAAACATGGTCCACACCTGCATTGGTGCGTGAATCAGAGGCAAAAACCAGTCCTTCGTTGAGGACCATGGCCACACAATAAGTCATAAGGGGCTATTGTTGAGAGGGGTGACCGGATTCTACTTTCGCGTAGGTTTGCATGGTTTCCATGCCTCCACCGATGCGCACACCGCGCACTGGGCTGGCGTCTTCATAGTCCAGGCCATGCGCCAAACGAATGTGACCTTGGTCTGCACCATTGGAGTTACTGACATCAAATCCCACCCAACGCGAACCAAGCCAAGCCTCGGCCCAGGCGTGGCTGGCCACATCACCTTGATCGGCTGAGTACAAATAACCACTGACATAGCGAGCGGGCACGCCCAAGTGGCGTACGCAGGACAAGAACACATGGGTGTGGTCTTGGCAAACGCCCTGGCCCTTGGCAAATGCCTGTGCCGCGGTGTCTCCCACTTCGGTCACACCCTTGACATAGGGCATGCGGTCCAGCAAGGCCAGCATCACATCGTGCAAACCCATGTAGGGGCGTGATTTGACGGTGCTTTGAAAGGGCGCAATGAACTCTTTGATGGCCGCATCACTTTGCGTCAATGGGGTGCTGCGCAAGAAAACCTGGGCGGGCACCGGTCCTTCGGGTTCGCCTTCCTTGTGGTCAGTGAGCGATACGCTGCCCTCGGCGCGCAAAACGATGTTTTGGGCAGCATGCTCTAAGACCAAACAGTGGCACAGGTTGCCAAAGGCATCCACCCAAGGCGTGGCCTTGTTGGGTAGGCTCAGGTGCCAATGCAGGACAGTTTGGCGTTCTGTCTTAGGCGGCGTCATGCGCAGCATTTGAATGCTGCGTTTGAAATCGTGGTCGTAACGGTATTGGGTTTCGTGGAACACATGGAGTTTCATGCCAGCATCTCCAAGTAGTCTTTTTGGACTGCTTCAGCCAAATGGATGTTTTCTTGCACAAACGCTTCAAGGTAAGTCTCTAGGCCGCGTTCATACACCTCTTGCAAGGTACCAAATCGCAAGTGCGTGAGTAAATGGGAACACCGCTTGCGCGCTTCGCGACCGGTTTGCTGCGGCAGTTGGTCCAAGATGTAGGCGGTCTCATCCAAGCAAAAAAGCAGTGAACGGGGAACCCGTGCATTGAAGATGAGCAATTCGGACACCCGGTCTGCGTCGATTGAATCGCGGTAGGTATCGCGATAGGCTTCCAAGGCACTGACCGAGCGCAAAACCGCACCCAATCGGTAGTAATCGTCCACCATGTCTTTGCCCTCGGCTTGCTCCACCCGGGTTTTCACACTCAAGATACGGGCGGTGTTGTCGGCCCGCTCCAGGTAGGTGCCCAAGCGAATGAAGTTGTAGGGTTGGTCGCGTTGAATGGTGGCGAAGGTCACACCTCGGAACAAATGCGAGCGTTGTTTGATCCATTCAAAGAAGGACGAATCCACCGCATGGTTGGCGCCTTTGTTTTTCTTTTTGCGAGCCACGAGTTCGAGCCATGTGTCATTGATGCACTCCCACATTTCCACCGTGAGAGCCCCGCGCACCGAGCGAGCGTTTTCGCGGCAGGACTGGATGCAATTGAAGATGGAAGAGGGGTGGTCTGGGTCCCACGCCAAAAATTGCGCCACTTGGTCTGACCGCATTGGCCGACCAGTGGCTTCAAACGCTGCCAAGGTATCGGTGATGACCAAGGGCTCTTTCACGGTTTCAGGGTCGGCACGGCTGGTGTCTGAGGTGGACACCAGTGCAAAGGATTGGCCAACTTCCAAAATCCGCGCCATGTTTTCGGCGCGCTCCAGGTAACGAGACAACCAGTAGAGCTGAGCAGCCACACGCGAAAGCATCAGTTGGCCTCCGTTTCTTCCAGCACCCAGGTGTCTTTGGTGCCGCCGCCTTGGGATGAGTTCACGACCAGCGAGCCTTCGCGCAGCGCCACACGGGTGAGACCGCCAGGCACGATGCGTGTTTCCTTGCCCATGAGTACAAACGGACGCAAGTCGATGTGGCGAGGCGCAATGCCCTTGTCCACAAAAATCGGGCACGCCGACAAGCTGAGCGTGGGTTGAGCGATGTAATTCTCGGGATTGGCCTTGAGCACGTTGGCAAAGGCCTCCACTTCTGCTTTGCTGGCCGTGGGGCCCACCAACATCCCATAACCGCCTGCGCCATGCACTTCTTTGACCACCAGTTGCGACAAGTTGGCCAGCACATAAGACAACTCATCTGGCTTGCGGCACTGCCAGGTTTGAACATTGTTCAGGATTGGTTCTTCACCCAGGTAAAAGCGAATCATCTCTGGCACATAGGGATAGATGGACTTGTCGTCCGCCACACCCGTGCCCAAGGCATTGGCGATCACCACATGCCCTTGTCGGTAGACCGACGCCAAGCCAGGCACGCCAATGAACGAGTCAGGTTCAAAGCTGAGGGGGTCCATGTAGCTGTCATCCACCCGGCGGTAAATCACATCCACTTGCTGGGGACCTTCGGTGGTTTGCATGTAGACAAAACCGTCGCGCACAAACAAATCTGAGCCCTCTACCAATTCAATGCCCATTTGCTTGGCCAAAAAGGCATGTTCAAAGTAGGCGCTGTTGAACCGCCCGGGCGTGTGCAACACCACGGTCGGTTGCTCAACCCAACTCGCGGACCTCAGTGTTTGCAGCAGCAGGGCAGGGTAGTGCTCCACGGGGCGCACCGCGTAGCGCCTGAACAGGTCAGGAAACAAGCGCATCATCAAAATGCGGTTGCTCAGCATGTAGGACACGCCTGAGGGCACCCGCAGGTTGTCCTCCAACACGTAGAAACCGCCATCGGAATGTCTGACGATGTCCACACCCGCGATGTGCGCATAGGTTTGGTGGGGCAAGTCCAGCCCCAACATCATGGGTAAAAACTGCGCGTTGGCCAAGACTTGTTCCGTGGGAATCAGGCCAGCACGCAAGATGTTTTGCTGGTGATAGACATCGTGCAAAAACAAATTGATGGCTTTGACCCGTTGCACCAAGCCCGTTTCTAATTGCGCCCATTCTTTGGCATCAATGATGCGCGGAATCAAGTCAGAGGGAATCAAGCGCTCGGTGCCGTCCTCATCGCCGTTGAGTGAAAACGTGATGCCCGTGCGCCTGGAAATCAAATCCGCTTCGGTTTGTTTCAGATGAACCATGTCCTCTGACACCCCATTCAACCAACTGTTGAAAGCTTCGTAATGGGGGCGTGGCAAGCCGCTGTCATCGCTCATCTCATTGAATATTGGCGCGGCCATGGTGATCCTGTCTCTGCTGCACGATTGGTGTTGCATACTAAGCACGGTTCATGCCGCGCCCCAACATGCGCCTTTTCGCTTGGGGCAAGGTGTATTGGCAGCATGGCAGGGATCTGCATGCACCGAAATGGCGTGAGCAGCACCTCAGTGGTGCAATTCAATGGCAAACACCGTGGTGGACCTCTAGATGAACGCTTCTCGACTTCGATTCAATTTAGGTGATCTGGACAGGCTTTTCAGGGTCTTGTTGGGTTTGGCCTTGGGTTTCATCTACTGGGAATTCAACATGCTGCCCGCTTTGTGGCTGGGCTTGGCCTTGGTGTTGACGGCTGTCATTCGGTTTTGCCCGGTGTACGCGCTGTTCAATTGGGATTCATTGGATTTGGATCCGTCCAAAACCGTGATTCCTTGGGAAGAATTTTTGGACATGCTGCCACCCCCTGCGCCCGTGAAGGAGCAAGCACCCGAGGCGTTGATGAAGCCCAAGCGCCAGCTTGAACCGGTTGTTGCGCCCGTGGCATTTCACCTGCCGCCCGAGTTGACGCAGGCATTGATCAAGGACATTGAAAAAAATGCCCTGGACGAAATGTTGGTGGTGCGGTTTTTTGAGAATTTTTTTGGCTGCCGTGTCACCGTCGTGCCTGTGGGGCACCTGCACAGTTACAGCTGCAAATTCACCGATCACACAGTGAGTTTTGACTTTGCCAAGCTCAAAGCCACATTGCTAGCTCGCCTCAAAGAGACCCGATTGGCAGCTTGATCGGCGCATTGAAGAGCTGGGGTTGCGGGTCAGCGCTTTTCCAACATTCGCTTGAGATCCGCGATTTCTTCGCGCATGGCGTGGATAGCCTGTTCGATGTCGCTGAAGTGCACTTCCTCCCGTGCGTCCTTTTCTTTGTCAGCGGTGATCGAGTCCACGATCACAGCGATGAACAAATTGAACACAATGAAAGTGGCAATCAGGATGAAAAGTATGAAAAACACCCAGGCATAAGGAAAGACCTCGATGATCGGGCGGGCAATGTCTTGTGACCAACCCTCCAAGGTCATCACTTGAAACAAGGTGTAAGCAGATGAGCCCATGTCACCAAAAAGCGCTGGGAAATCGTGCCTGAACAGGTTGGTGGCGATCACCGAGGCGACGTAGAAAATGATCATGATCAGGCCAAACACCGACCCGAGCCCTGGCAATGAACCCAGCAAACCGCCAACCACCTTGCGCATGCTCTCGACCTTGTTGATCAGTCGCAGCACACGAAGGACCCGCAGAGCACGCAGCACCGACAGAGATCCGGAGGCGGGGATGAGGGCGATGCCCACCACAATGAAATCAAACACGCACCAGGGATCTTTGAAGTAACCCAAACCTCTGGCAGCAATCAGGACCACGATTTCAGCAATGAATACCCACAAAATGAGGTGGTCCATCCAATGAAGGAATTCTCCCCACTCAGCCATCAGACCTTGACTGGTCTCCAATCCCAAAATGGCTGCATTGAGCACAATCAGCACAACCAGCCCGTTTTGGACCCAGGTTTGGGCCATGAAGGCTTCGATACGCAGCTTCCAAGGTGAGCTGGGGTGGGATTCGATGGCTGTTGTCATGGGTACCGCTGTTGAATTCAAACAGGCGGTACTCTATCTCAACTGAATCAAAGGGCCATGGATGCCGCCAAACTGAACACTGAGTTGGGTCCGCTGGGCAATTTGTGGATTTGCAGAGGTTTGAATTTTTTCGAGCTGACAGGCTTGTCATGCCGCTCTTGTTGACCCCAGGCGGTGTCTGGCACCTGGCGCAGCAGTTCGTCAAAGCTCACGGATTGCAGGTAGGCATGCATGAACTCTTTCATCAAATCAGCGATCAGGTTTTTATCCAATTCGCCTTGTGCAGAGGACTTGGCTGCACTGGATTCTTTGAAGGCTCTCAACACATCCAGCAACTTGAGGTTGGCTGGCTTGCCGTTGGTGCAATAGCCGCCGCCTGGTCCTCGGTATGAAATCAAGAAGCCCCCTTTTTTCAGCTGCGACATCAAGGACTCGAGGTAAGAAACCGAGAGACCGAGTTGTTTGCTGATGAAATCCGTCGTGACCGGACCCGCCTCTTGGAATTTGCACACCAAGAGCAAGGTGTTCACTGCGTTGTGCGTCAAGTTGGAAAACATGGTGTCTCCTTGTTCAAAACCTGTTGATGGAAGGAATATAAGGTTCGGTTTCTTGGTTTTCAAGGAAATTAGTTAGAATAAACTGATTCAATTCCTGAATTTTATAAAATAACTAGACAAAACTTGTTCAAAAGGCGGTACCCACATGACCCAAGCAACTTCTGACCGTTCACAAGCGCAGGCGCTCTACCGCATTGGAGCGGTGGCCCAGTTGGCGGGCATTCCCGTGGCCACCTTGCGCGTCTGGGAGCGACGCTATGGCGTGGTCAAGCCGCCTAAATCAACTGGCGGCCACAGGCTGTACAGCGAGAGTGATGTGATGCGGGTCACCTTGATGAAAAACCTCACCTCGCAAGGACACGGCATCAGCAACCTCAGCGCATTGGACACAGCGCAGTTGCAAAAACTCCTCAACGATGCGCGTGTCTCCAAAGCAGGCCAATCCCCAAGGCAGTCATTGCCCTCGGTGGTCAACCTGGTGGTGGTGGGCTACAACTTGGGTAACCGCATTGAAAAACCGAGTTTCAACATGGCCGCTGGTGAAGTGGCCTTCAATGTGATGAAGATCCATGAAGGATTGCCTCAGGCCTTGGCTCAGATCGCTGAGCCCACCCCAGACGTGTTGCTGGTTCAAATCGGCGCGGTGCAAATGGCTGCCGTTGAAGAGTTGAGGCGGCTGCAGCAAAAGCTGGGGGTACATAAAGTGGTTTTGGTGTACCACTTTGCCACGACGCATGTGTTGAGTGCGCTCAAAGCCTTTGGGGTGTTGTACAGACAAGAGCCCGTCACTGACGAAGATTTGCGGGACATCATTTTTTCAGCCTTGCTGCTTGAGCCCGGTTTGGCTTTGCGCAAATCCATGGCGTTGACCATTCCGCCACGTCAATACGATGACTTGGTGCTCGAGCGTGTCGCGGGCATTTCCACCAATGTGTTGTGTGAGTGCCCGAAACACGTGGCTGATTTGATTCGACAACTCAACAGTTTTGAGCAATACAGCAAGGACTGTTTGAGCAATTCAGCAGAAGACGCGAGCTTGCATGCCTATTTGTCTGCCGTGTCGGGTTCGGCCAGGGTGTTGTTTGAGGAGGCGTTGGGACGGGTGGCCTTGCATGAAGGCATCGACCTGACGTGAACGGTGCCCCGCGCTTGAGTGATCAGCGTGTGCCGATTTTGCCGATGACTGAACCGGCTGGAACGACCGCGCCGACGGTCAAATCCACGGCTGCATCCATGGCAATGTTGCCCACCATGGCCTCTTGGGTGGGCGCATCGCCACCACAGCTGGCGGTGATGTGGCTGGCTTTCATGTGGTCTGCGGTGTTCAAGCCGACATTGGCCAAAAACAAGGGCACAGCTGCTGCCGGTCCTGCCG
>CAJBOO010000282.1 GCA_903956845.1 uncultured Burkholderiales bacterium | reverse complement strand
GGCCTGCTCGATGCTGCCCGTGCGCACATCGCCAGCGCGTTCATGCACTTGTTGCCGACGAATGTGGTGCTGGTCCTCGGCCAAGTTGGCCAAATGGCTGAAGTAGGTGAAGGCGCGGATCACGCTCACGGCCTGTTCACTCGAGAGCGAGGCCAGTTGTTTTTTCAGGGCCTTGCCCGCCAAGGCATCGGCGTCGCGCCGAAAGGCCACAGACAGGCGACGTATCTGCTCGACCAAGGCGAAAGCGGCATCCCCTTCTTGCGCTCGGATCACATCGCCGAGGATGCGTCCCAACCACCGGATGTCATCCACCAAGGGCCTTTCGTGGGCTTGAAGAGAGGCTTTGGGGCGAGGGCGAGCAGGCGGTTGGGGCATGACAATGTCAGTGGTGGCAAGGGAAAACCATGAGATGCCCCATGCTAGCATTCGCGCGACCAAAGTCCACCTGAAAAGCTTTCCTTTTGAGCCCTGTTCACCTCACCATCGCCACCCGCGAAAGCCGCCTGGCTTTGTGGCAAGCCCACCATATGCAAGACTTGTTGCGGGCCATGGGTCACCCGGTGGACATCTTGGGCATGACCACCCAAGGCGATCAAATCCTCGATCGCTCTTTGAGCAAAGTCGGTGGCAAAGGTTTGTTTGTCAAAGAACTCGAAGTCGCGTTGGAAGAAGGCCGAGCCGATTTGGCTGTGCATTCCCTCAAAGACGTGCCCATGGACATGCCCGAAGGCTTTGACCTGGCCTGTGTGATGGAACGCGAAGACCCCCGCGACGCTTGGGTGTCCTCACAATACGCCACCTTGCAAGACCTGCCGCCTGGCGCGGTCGTGGGCACCTCGAGTCTGCGCCGCACCGTGTTGCTGCGCGCCTTGCGTCCTGATCTGCAGATCGAGCCCTTGCGCGGCAACTTAGACACCCGCTTGCGCAAACTCGACGAAGGCCAATATGCGGGCATCGTCTTGGCCGCCGCAGGCCTCAAGCGCCTGGGTTTGTCCGAGCGCATTCGCCACATTTTCTCCACCGCCGACATGTTGCCCGCGGCAGGTCAAGGTGCCTTGGGCATTGAGATTCGCACAGCGCGCAACGATGTCCGGCAGATTTTGTCGACCTTGGCTGACACCCCCACCTGGTTGGCCGTCGCGGCCGAACGCGCGGTCAGTCGCGCCATGGGCGGCAGTTGCTCCATGCCTTTGGCTGCGCATGCGGTGTTCCATGGCCCAGTGCTGGACTTGCAAGCTGCCTGGGGCAACCCAGACGACCTGACCGCCCCTTTGATTCGCGCCCACAGCCAAGGCGAAGTCAGCAGTTTGGCAGAGGCCGAGGACATCGGTTTGTCCGCTGCCAAGCAATTGCGTGCCCAAGGGGCGCGTTGAATGCCACGCCGCCCGGGCGTCATCCTGACCCGACCGGCTGGCGAATCCGCTGCATGGCTTGAAGGCCTGCAAGCCCATGGCCATGCGGTGCAGGCGTGGCCCTTGATCGACGTGCGGCCCTGTGCGGACACCACCCCCTTGCAAAACGCTTTGGCCGCCTGGTCCCGTTTTCAAGCGGTGATGTTCGTGAGCCGCTCGGCGGTGCAGCATGCGTTTGCGACAGGCACGCCTGTGTGGGGCCTTACCCGTTGTTGGGCCACCGGCCCTGGCACCCGGCAAGCTTTGTTGGACGCTGGCGTGCCTGACAGCTTGATGGACAGCCCGCCTGAGCAAGCCGCTCAATTTGACACCGAGGCTTTGTGGCGGGTGGTGCATGAAACAGTGCATGCCCAGCAACCCGTGTTGTTGCTGCGCGGCAGCGATGCCGACAAGCCCGACAGCATGGCCGAAGGTGTGGGCCGCGATTGGTTGATGCAGCAATTGCAAGCCAAAGGGGTGGTGGTCCAGACCCTGGCGGTTTATGAGCGTGATGTGCCGAAGTGGGATGCCCAGCGATTGCAACAAGCCCACGTCGCCGCCCAGGACGGCAGCGTTTGGTTGTTCAGCAGCACACAGTCTTTGGTGCACTTGCAACAGTTGATGCCCGGTCAAGACTGGCGACAAGCACGCGGCTTGGCCACCCATCCCCGCATTGCCGCGGCTGCACAGGCCTTGGGCTGGGGTGAGGTGCGCATAGCCAAGCCCACTTTGCCGCAGGTGCTGTCCTCATTAGAATCCTTTCAATGAGCAGTGCGCCTTCCACAGACCCCACCCCACCCGCAGCGCACGAACACGCCCCCACCACTTCCCGTTGGCGCCAGCGGCTGCCGGCATTGGGTGTGGTCTTGGCCTTGCTGAGCATGGCCTTGGGCTTTCAGCTCTGGCAAAAAATCAGCACCATGCAAGAACTGCTCGCTCGGCAAAGCGCAGACGCGGGACAGTTGTCGATGCAGGCCAACAGCTTGGCCAAAAACGCCCAAGACCAAACCCAAGAAACTGCTGCACGCGTGGCTTTGCTGGAAGCACGCTTGAGTGAGGTGGCTTTGCAACGCAGCCAACTCGAGGACCTGATGCAAAGCCTGTCGCGCTCGCGCGATGAAAACCTGGTGGTTGACATCGAGTCTGCACTGGGTTTGGCGCAGCAACAAGCCGAACTCACGGGC
>CAJBOO010000281.1 GCA_903956845.1 uncultured Burkholderiales bacterium | reverse complement strand
CACCAACACCAGTCGGTTTTGTCAAGTTTGACCATACGAGAAGCAGGCAAGCACTTGTAGACGTCAAGCTGCATTGACAAACCTCGTGAAAGTATTCAGAGGGAAAGTACGGTGTTGACAGTCACGCCCACAAAGTTGAATCTACACGTGTAGTTATTCATTCACTTTGTCAATCCTGGAGGCATTTCAATGAGCGACGCATCCCCCTCGCAGCGGGCTTCTTCATGGCTATCTGCATTTGAATCCGCACTGGCCAGTGGCCAACCCACCCAAGTCACAGCGCTCTTTGAAGCGGATTGTTTTTGGCGAGACTTGGTGTCGTTCACCTGGAACATTGCCACCCAAGAAGGACATCAAGCCATTGCAGACATGTTGTCGGCTTGTTTGAAAGACGTGAAACCCTCGCACTTTGCACTCAAGGAAGACGCTACTGAGGCGGATGGCGTGGTGGATGCTTGGTTTACTTTCGAAACCGCCGTGGCTCGGGGTTTGGGCCACTTGCGCTTGAAAGGTGACAAGGCTTGGACCTTGCTCACCACCATGACCGAGCTCAAAGGCTTTGAAGAGAAAAAAGGCACCCACCGCATCAAGGGCGCTGAACATGGCGCACATAAACACCGCAAGAGTTGGCTGGAGTTGCGCAAGGAAGAACAAGACACCTTGGGCTACACCGAGCAACCCTATGTGCTGATCGTGGGGGGTGGTCAAGGCGGCATCATGCTGGCCGCACGCTTGCGCCGCTTAGGTGTGCCCACCATCGTCGTGGAAAAAAATGCACGGCCTGGAGACAGCTGGCGCAACCGGTACAAAACACTTTGCTTGCACGACCCTGTCTGGTACGACCACTTGCCTTACCTCCCATTTCCAGACGATTGGCCGGTGTTTGCACCCAAAGACAAAGTGGGTGACTGGCTAGAGATGTACACCAAGATCATGGAGATCAACTACTGGGGTTCCTCGACCGTCCAAAAGGCGCACTTCAACGAAGCCCAAGGCGAGTGGGAGGTTTCGGTGGAGCGTGAAGGCAAAGTGATCACTATCAAGCCCAAACAACTGGTGTTTGCCTTGGGGGTTTCCGGTTATCCCAACATCCCCAAGATCACTGGCGCAGAAAGCTTTGCTGGCGACCAACACCACTCCAGCAAGCACCCTGGCCCCGACGCTTGCAAAGGCAAAAAAGTGGTGGTGCTCGGCTCCAACAATTCAGCCCACGATATTTGCGCCGCCCTGTGGGAAAACGACATTGACGTCACCATGGTCCAGCGCAGCAGCACCCATATTGCGCCTTCGGACTCCCTCATGGAATTGGCGCTTGGCGGTTTGTACAGCGAGGATGCTGTGAAAAACGGCATAGACCATCACAAGGCTGATTTGGTTTTTGCCAGTGTGCCTTACAAAATCATGCACAGCTTTCACATCCCTGTGTATGAGGAAATGAAAAAGCGTGACGCAGACCTCTATGGTCGTTTGGAAAAAGCAGGTTTCATGCTGGACTTTGGCGACGATGGCTCGGGCCTGTTCATGAAATACCTGCGTCGTGGCTCTGGGTATTACATCGATGTGGGTGCCAGCGAGTTGGTAGCCAACGGCAGCATCAAACTCAAAAGCCGCAACAACATCGAGCGCATCAACCCCAAGTCGGTCACCCTGACCGACGGCACCGAATTGCCCTGTGATGTGTTGGTCTATGCCACAGGCTATGGATCGATGAACCACTGGCTGGCCGATTTGGTGTCACCCGAAGTGGCCGACAAAGTGGGCAAAGTCTGGGGCTTGGGTTCGAGCACCACCAAAGATCCAGGTCCTTGGGAAGGTGAGTTGCGCAACATGTGGAAACCCACCAACCAGCAACAACTCTGGATACACGGCGGCAACCTGCACCAAAGCCGCCACTATTCGCAGTTTTTGTCCCTGCAGCTCAAAGCCCGTTACGAGGGCTTGTCAACGCCTGTGTACGCACAGGCCCAGGTGCATCACTTGCGTTGATCGAGCAAAGCACTGGCGTGAAGAGAGGCGTCAAATACCTTGGCTTTGCCAATGTAAAACCTGTCTAAGCGCCAGTCTTTCAGCACTTCAATGGCCAAATCAAAATCGTTGGCATTCAAGGCATACAGTGTTTGCATGGGAAAGGCTTGTTCGGTTTCGAGCGACAAGATCAGCTTGCTGAAGGTTTGCGCCACTGACGAACTGGGGTTGGCTTCAATGATTTTTTTGATTTTTTTGAACGACCGCATTTTCATGCTCCTTGGATAGGGGATGTTGCATTGTCTGCTGTTTATCAGGCCAAAGCTTGTGACAAATCAATGTCAGTTGAATGAATCACAGCATGTCAGCGGACTGCACCGCCACCAGCATTGTTTTAGACACACCGTCCTTGACGCGGTGTCTCAACCACCAAACTGAGCCCTTTTTGACCACCAAATCACTGTCGGGGATGTGCAAAAGGGAGGAGACGATTTGACCAATCAAGGGTTGGTGGGAGACAAACACCATCGGGTTCTTGGCGTTGGGCCACTGTGCCAACGCCAGGGCATGTTCGACCGTTGCTTGGGGTGAAATTTCATCCCGGAATTTGAATTTGCGCCCCAATGGCGTCACGGTTTGTTCAGTGCGGATGGTAGGGCTGCAGATAACTTTGGCACCTTCTGGCAATTGACGCTCGAGCCACTTGGCCATGCGCACCGCTTGCCTTTCTCCCCTGGGGGTCAACACCCGGTCTGCGTCTTGCTGGCCGTCTGCGATCACCACTGCCTCGGCATGTCGCCAAAGTATCAAGTCCATGTTGGTTCACCTTCCTTTAAGACGCCCATAGATGACGCACCCGGGGCAGGCAAATCATATGCACAATGTCGATCGATGACTTGACAGCATCATGACAAAAGTAAATAAATGCCATCATGTATTCATAAAATTGACTTTTATTTGAAATAATTCATTTCTAACATGCTTAGGCAATCAAAGAGGTCTTATGAAAATCTCCGTGTTCGGTACTGGTTATGTGGGTTTGGTGCAAGGGGCGGTCTTGGCCGACGCTGGTCACCAAGTGACATGCGTCGACATTGACGAGGGCAAATTGGCGCGTTTGCGCCAAGGCGACATCCCTATTTTTGAGCCAGGCTTGGAACCCATCGTCAAAAGCAACTTTGCTGAAGGCCGTTTGCGCTTCACATCCGATGCGGCTGAGGCCGTGGCTCAGTCTGAGTTGCAGTTCATCGCGGTCGGCACGCCGCCTAATGAAGACGGTAGCGCAGACCTCAAACATGTGTTGGCGGTTGCCAAAACCATCGCCACCCACATGACAAGCTACACCGTCATCGTAGACAAATCCACG
Source organism: uncultured Burkholderiales bacterium (assembly GCA_903956845.1). Lineage (GTDB taxonomy): Bacteria > Pseudomonadota > Gammaproteobacteria > Burkholderiales > Burkholderiaceae_C > Limnohabitans. Next base: position 3,452 of record CAJBOO010000281.1, on the reverse strand, counting down.
GTGCCCGTGGGCACTGCAGACAAAGTGGCTGAAACCGTGCAAGCCACGCTCAAGGCCAGGGGGGTGGACATCCCTTTCGATGTGGTGTCTAACCCAGAGTTTTTGAAAGAAGGCGCAGCGGTTGCCGATTGCCAAAAACCCGACCGCATCGTCATTGGCACCAGCAGCGCGCGTGCTGAAAAAATACTGCGAGAGTTATACGAACCCTTCAATCGCAACCACGACAAAATCATTGTGATGGGCGTGAGAAGCGCAGAATTGACCAAATACGCGGCCAATTGCATGTTGGCCACCAAAATCAGCTTCATGAATGAAATGGCCAATCTGGCTGAGCGTGTCGGGGCTGACATTGAATCCGTCAGGCAAGGCATTGGCAGTGACCAGCGCATTGGCTACCACTTCATCTACCCAGGCGCCGGCTACGGCGGCAGTTGCTTTCCTAAAGATGTCAGTGCTTTGGTGAAAACGGCACAAGGCTTGGGCTTTGAACCCCTCATCCTCAATGCGGTGGAAGCGCGCAACCAAGAGCAAAAGCATGTGATTTTTGACAAGATGAAAACCTATTTCAAGGGTCAACTCAAAGGCAAAACCATCGCCTTATGGGGCTTGTCATTCAAGCCCAATACCGACGACATGCGTGAGGCACCCAGCCGAGTCCTGATGGAAGCGCTTTGGGCTGAAGGTGCCAAGGTGCAAGCGTTCGATCCCGCAGCCATGGAAGAAGCCCAACACATTTATGGCAACCGAGCAGATTTGATGCTGACGGGCACCAAAGAGGCGGCCTTGTCTGGCGCAGACTGTTTGGTGATCATGACTGAATGGCGTCAATTCAAAGCACCTGACTTTGACCTGGTCAAAAAGGCGCTGCAGTCGCCGGTGATTTTCGATGGCAGGAATTTGTACGAACCCCATCGGATGAAAGAGCGCGGTATCGATTACTTCGGTATCGGTCGATGAACACACTTTTCATGCGCGACCCTGCTTCGAAGTTGCGTGAAAAAAGCATCGAATGGATGAGTCAATTTTTTTCACTCACATGCATTGGGCTCATGCCGCTCATGCCATTGTTGATGAGTGTGCTGTTTCTCGATAGCAAATACATCAAACAATACCAGTACTGGCTGGGCAAATTCAGGGTGCACTTTGCTGCGATTGCTAAGGGCCCCGTGACTCACTACTTGTCAGATGTTTTCTTGCACTATCAAGACATCCCTGTCCATATCCAAGGGGAGTGTGTGCAATGCGGGAATTGTTGCCTAGACAAGCAATGTGCATTTTTAGAACCCATTGAGAATGATAAATTTCAGTGCGGTATTTACCATTCGCGCTTGCGACGCTATTCCAATTGCAATTCTTTCCCGCTGAACGCCAAGGACATTGAGCGCTATCAATGCCCAAGTTACTTCGTTGTCAATATTGTTCCGGTACGTACATCTCGCTAGGCACAGGGTGACGGATGTAATCCGGATTGCGCACACGAGCCGGCAAATCGATGTCGGGATGCTGAATTTCTTGGTAAGGAATCAGTGACAGCAAATGGGCAATGCAATTGAGCCTTGCCTTTTTCTTGTCATTGGCTTGCACCACCCACCATGGGGCTTCAGGAATGTGAGTGCGCTCGATCATGGTTTCCTTCGCTCGGGTATAGGCCTCCCAGCGGCGGCGACTTTCCAGGTCCATCGGACTCAATTTCCATTGCTTCAAAGGGTCGTGGATACGCCCTAAGAATCGAGAGTGTTGCTCATCATCCGAGATGGAGAACCAGTATTTCACCAGGGTGATGCCGCTGCGAGCCAACATCTTTTCAAACTCAGGCACGGTGCGAAAAAATTCCTCGTACTCGTCATCTGAACAAAACCCCATCACACGTTCAACACCTGCGCGGTTGTACCAACTGCGGTCAAACAAAACCATTTCACCTGCCGCTGGCAGGTGAGCCACGTAGCGCTGAAAATACCACTGCGTGCGCTCGCGGTCATTGGGTGCTGGCAAGGCCGCTACGCGGCATATCCGGGGATTCAGACGCTGCGTGATCCGTTTGATGGCTCCGCCTTTGCCTGCTGCATCGCGGCCTTCAAAAATGATGACAATCCTGGCCTTGCTTTGCACAACCCAGTCTTGCAATTTCACCAGCTCACCCTGAAGATGAAGCAGATGGCGGAAGTACTGAAGCCGATCGCTTTTGGATTCCAACAGTTGGCCGTCGGCATGCTCAACCTGGTCATCGAACTCCATTTCCAGCTCTTCGTCCAAGCTGTCCAAAATGTCATCTCGGATGCGAAGCATCTGATCTGAGTCGATGGTGTGTTTTTTATCGGTCGAATTCATGCGGAGTAATGTGTAGAGGGGAGAACAAACGGAATGTCATAGCTTTGCACATGGCGGTCACGAACCTCATGAAACACATGCTCTGTCTTTTCCACAATCATGCGCCAACTCAAAGCACGTGCGCTGGCACAGGCTTGTGAGCCAAGGTACTTCATCAATTCCACGTTGTTGAGCAGCAGCTGAACTGCCATTTCAAATTCAAGGTCAGATTCAGGGTTGGCCAACATTCCATTGACACCATTTTGAATCAACTCACCCGCTGCCGCATGTTGGAACGCAACAACTGCCAGACCACATGCCATGGCTTCCAGGGTGACGTTGCCAAAAGTCTCGGTTTTGCTGGCAAACACAAACATGTCAGCACTGGCGTAGTGTTGAGCCAAACTCACCCCGGTTTGAAAGCCTGCAAAAAGGATGTCCGGGTGGTCAGACTGGAGGGCCTCTCGCATCGGGCCATCGCCCACCAAGACCAACTTGATGTCAGCGTGCTGTGCTTTGAGTCTCAGGTAAGTTTGAATCACCAGTTTCAGGTTTTTCTCTGCGGCCAACCTGCCCACGTAAACCAACACCCGGGTATCGTCATTGGCTCCCCATTGGGCTCGCAAAGACGAGCTGCGGTGTTCAGGCGAGAAAAAATCGGTGTCTACACCCCGTGGGACGACGGACAGGTGCTTGAAGCCTGCGTTGTCCAGCTCGCTTTGCAATTGGGCCGTGGGCACCATGGTGGCCTGCGCACTGTTATGGAATTTTTTCAAGTAAGCCATGATGGCACCACTCAACCATCCAATGCCGTAGTGTTGGCTGTAGGCATGGAAGTTGGTTCTGAAATCGGTGCTGACTGGCAACTTCATTTTGCGAGCCACTTGCAGGGCTGACCAGCCCAAGGGACCTTCGGTGGCGATGTGAACGATGTCTGGGCGCTGTTTTGACCACAAACGGGTCAACTCTCGCTTGGCAGGCAGGCCCATGCGCAATTGTTTGTAAAAGGGGATGGGCAGGCCTTTGACCAGTGTTTCTTGGTAACCGGCTTTGCTTTGTGCACGGTCAGATGCTTGGTGTTTGGGTCGGATGAGCCATAACTCGTGGCCTTTGAGTTGCAACCCTTCCACCATTTTGGACAGCGT
>CAJBOO010000280.1 GCA_903956845.1 uncultured Burkholderiales bacterium | reverse complement strand
TTGAATGAAGTGGTGGATGCTTGCTTGCACATGTTGCGCCACCCCGATGCCTCCATCGACGACCTGATGGAAATCGTGCCCGCGCCCGACTTCCCGACCGCCGGCATCATTTACGGCATCAGCGGCGTCAAAGAGGGTTACCGCACCGGACGTGGCCGCGTGGTCATGCGGGCCAAATGCCATTTTGAAGACATCGACCGTGGCCAACGCCAGGCCATCATCGTCGACGAGCTGCCCTACCAAGTGAACAAAAAGACCTTGCAAGAACGCATGGCCGAGTTGGTGCACGAAAAGAAAATCGAAGACATCAGCCACATCCAGGACGAATCTGACAAATCGGGCATGCGCTTGGTGATCGAGCTCAAGCGCGGCGCGGTGCCTGAAGTGGTGTTGAACAACCTCTACAAGCAAACCCAGCTGCAAGACACCTTTGGCATGAACATGGTGGCGTTGATCGACGGCCAGCCGCGTTTGTGCAACCTCAAAGACCTGATCGTGGTGTTCCTGGAGCACCGCCGCGAAGTGGTCACCCGCCGCACCATCTTCAACCTGCGCAAAGCCCGCGAACGCGGCCATGTGCTCGAAGGGTTGGCGGTGGCCCTGGCCAACATCGACGAGTTCATCGCCATCATCCGCAACGCGCCCACCCCGCCCGTGGCCAAAGCCGAGTTGATGAGCAAGCCCTGGGACAGCCAGCTGGTGCGCACCATGCTGACCCGCGCCAAGGCTGATGGCGGCGTGATCAATGCCGACGACTACCGCCCTGATGGCTTGGAAAAACAATACGGCATGGGCAGCGACGGTCTGTACCGCCTGAGCGACACCCAAGCGCACGAGATTTTGCAAATGCGTTTGCAACGCTTGACCGGCCTGGAGCAAGACAAGATCGTCAACGAGTACAAAGAAGTCATGGCTGAAATTGACGACTTGCTCGACATCCTGGCCCGCCCCGAGCGAGTCTCCGCCATCATCGGTGACGAGCTGGCCGCGATTCGCCAAGAGTTTGGCCAAAGCAAGCTGGGCACGCGTCGCAGCCACATCGAGCACAACGCCCAAGATTTGGCCACCGAAGACCTGATCACCCCCACCGACATGGTGGTCACACTCAGCCACAGCGGCTACATCAAGAGCCAGCCTTTGAGCGAATACCGCGCCCAAAAGCGCGGCGGTCGCGGCAAACAAGCCACCGCCACCAAAGAAGACGACTGGATCGAGCAGCTCTTCATTGGCAACACCCACGACTACATCCTGTGCTTCTCCAACCGCGGCCGTTTGTACTGGCTCAAGGTCTGGGAAGTGCCCGAGGGCTCGCGCGGCTCACGCGGCAGGCCCATCGTCAACATGTTCCCGCTGCAAGAGGGCGAAAAAATCAACGTGGTGCTGCCCCTCACAGGCACGGCCCGCACCTTCCCGGCTGACCAGTTTGTGTTCATGGCAACCTCGATGGGCACGGTCAAAAAGACCTCGCTCGACGAGTTCAACAACCCACGCAAGGGCGGCATCATCGCGGTCAATTTGGACGACAACGACTTCCTGATTGGCGCAGCCCTGACCGACGGCAAACACGATGTGATGCTGTTCAGCGACGGCGGCAAAGCCGTGCGCTTTGACGAAAACGATGTGCGCCCCTTGGGTCGCAGCGCACGCGGTGTGCGCGGCATGATGATCGAAGACAACCAAAGCGTGATCGCCATGTTGGTCGCCGCGCAAGACCTGCCCGCTTTGCCCGACGGCACGGCCAGCGCCGACATGACCCGCACCAGCGTGCTGACCGCCACCGAAAACGGCTACGGCAAACGCACGCCGATCGACGAGTACACCCGCCACGGACGCGGCACCAAAGGCATGATCGCCATCCAACAATCCGAGCGCAACGGCAAAGTCGTGGCCGCCACCTTGGTGCACGGGGACGACGACATCATGCTGATCACCGACCGTGGTGTGTTGGTGCGCACCCGGGTGAGCGAAATCCGCGAAATGGGCCGCGCCACCCAAGGCGTGACCTTGATCGGTTTGGACGAAGGCGCGAAGTTGAGCGGCATGCAGCGCATCGTGGAAAACGACGCCCAAGCCGCCGCCGACGACTCCGCTGAAGACGGTGACAGCGACGCTGCTGCCGACGCCACCCCATGACCCAGGGCGACAAGCCGACTTTGGCCGATTTGCGGGTGCAAATCGACCAACTCGATGGCCAATTGCTGGCCATGCTCAACCAGCGTGCGCATTTGGCCGAAGCGGTGGGCGACATCAAACGCGCAGAAGGCTCGCCGTTTTTCCGGCCTGACCGCGTGGCGCAGGTGCTGGAGAAAATCCAATCGAACAACCCCGGCCCGCTCAAAAACCAACACGTGGCGGCCATTTGGCGCGAAATCATGTCGGCCTGTTTGGCCCTGGAAGCCCCGCAACGCGTAGCGGTCTTGGGGCCAGTGGGCACGTTTTGCGAGCAAGCCGCGATCGAGTTTTTCGGCTCTGCCGCTGAGCTGATCTATTGCAACAACTTTGACGAGGTGTTCCACGCCACCAGCGCGGGCACCGCGCAATACGGTGTGGTCGGCGTCGAAAACTCCAGCGAAGGCGCAGTGGCGCGGTCGCTCGATTTGTTCTTGCGCACCCCGGTGCATGTGATTGGCGAGGTCAGCCTGTTGGTGCGCCACAACCTGCTGCGTCAATCGGCTTCGATGGACGGCATCGACGTGGTCTTGGCCCACCCCCAGGCGCTGGGGCAATGCCAAGAATGGCTGACCAAGCACCTGCCTCACGCCGAGCGACGCGCCGTCTCCAGCAACGCCGAAGGTGCACGTTTGGCTGCCAGTAACCCTTCATGGGCCGGCTTGGCCAGCGAGCGCGCAGCCTCTGAGTTCGGCTTGCACGTGGTGGCCCACGCGATCCAAGACGACGCCTACAACCGCACCCGCTTTGCCATCATCAGCTTGCCGCAAACCTTGGCCACGCCACCGGCCTCTGGCAAAGACTGCACATCACTGGTGGTATCAGTGCCCAACAAACCTGGCGCGGTGCACGACCTGTTGATGCCGCTCAAAAACAATGGCGTGTCCATGACCCGCTTTGAGTCGCGTCCGGCCAAATCGGGTCAGTGGGAATACTATTTCTACATCGACTTGGACGGCCACATCAGCCAACCGCATGTAGCCAAGGCGCTGCATGAATTGCAAGCCCTGTGCGCCTTTTACAAAGTGATTGGCTCCTACCCGGTCAGCGCTTAAGGGGTCGGCATGATCGACTACAGCAAGTTCAAAAAATCATTGCAGCAACTGCAGCGCCAGCATGCCAACTTGCAAAGTTTGCATGCCCGACAAGGCCTGAGTGACTTGGACAAGGAAGGCATTGCCGAGTCGGTGATCCAACGCTTTGAAACTTGCTATGACTGCATTTGGAAAATCCTCAAACGCCATCTGAACGAAAAGCTGGGTCTGCCTGAATTACCCAACAGCCCCAAACCGATTTTTCGGATTGCTGCTGACAACCAATTGTTGGTTAACAGCGATGCACAGTGGCTGATTTACGCTGAAGCGCGGGTGCAAACCGCCCACGACTACGACGGCCTGAAAGCTGCATCCACCCTTGCCCTGATGCCCACATTCATCGCTGACGCCGTCGCTCTGTACCAAACCCTCACGGCTGAAACCTGGGCATGAGCATCCTGCCTGCTCTCCCATTGCAACTCAGCGACGCCCAGCACGCCATGCTGCTGCGTTTGATTGCACAGCATGTGCCGCATCTGCAAGTGTGGGCCTTTGGCTCGCGGATGAAGGGCACTGCGCGTGCCAGTTCTGACCTGGATTTGGTGTTCTTCGCCAAGGACGACGACAAACCCAAACTTTCTTTGCTGCGCGAAGCTTTGGAAGAAAGCTTGCTGCCTTGCGCTGTGGACATGCTTGTTTGGCAAGACATTTCGCCAGACTTTCAACAACACATTCATGCCCAATACCAGGTGTTGCAAGAAGCCACCCCTTTGAAAGTGGGCGTATGACATTCAAGCAACTCGGCTTGGTGGGCTGCGGCCTCATGGGCTCGTCTTTCGCGCTGGCCCTCCAACAGCAGGGCTTGGTCGAGCGTGTGGTCGGCTTCAGCCCCTCCGAGGGCACCCGCCAAAAAGCTTTACAACGCGGCGTCATTCACCAAGCCGTCAAAAGCGCCGCTGAAGCGGTGCAAGGCGCGGACCTGGTGTTGATCGCCGTGCCGGTCAGCCACACCGCCGCTTGTTTGGCCGACATCGCCCCGCACCTGAGCCTCCACTGTTTGGTGATGGACGTGGGTTCCACCAAAACCGATGTGGTGGCCGCGGCCCGCGCCGCCATGGGCGACAAACTGGCCTGCTTTTTACCGGCCCACCCCATCGCTGGCAAAGCCCAAGCCGGTGTGGAGCATGCCGATCCCTCGCTCTACCAAGACCGGGCACTCATCCTGACGCCCTTGGACCACAACACGCCTGCGCAAATCGCCACCGCCAGGGCGTTGTGGCAAGCCTTGGGCAGCCGGGTTCACAGCATGACGCCCGAAGCGCACGACCAAACGTTCGCCGCCGTGAGCCATGTGCCACATTTGCTGGCGTTTGCGCAGGTGAATGGCTTGTTGCAGCAGCCCCAAGCAGCGGCATTTTTGAAGCTGGCAGGCCCGGGTTTCAGAGATTTTTCGCGCATTGCCG
>CAJBOO010000279.1 GCA_903956845.1 uncultured Burkholderiales bacterium | reverse complement strand
TCTCACATCATCGACACCAGTTTGCTGCGTGCATCCAAGCTGCAAAGCTATGTGCATGCCTTGGTCTCTGCACCCAGCGCGCAGTTGACGCTGATGTTCGAGTCGTTTGCGTTCAAGCGCGGCATCCCCGTGCATGCCGACTTCGTGTTCGACGTACGCATGTTGCCCAACCCGCACTACGAGCCCGAATTGCGGGCCCTGACGGGTCGCGACCAGCCAGTGGCTGACTGGCTGCAAACCCATGAACCGGTGCATGCCATGCAGCAACACATTGAAGGCTTCTTAAAGCACTGGTTGCCCTCGCTGAACAACGACCACCGCAGCTATGTCACCGTGGCGATTGGCTGCACAGGCGGGCAACACCGCTCTGTCTATTTGGTGGAGAGTTTGCACCAGCGTTTCAGCGCCGATTGGGTGTCGTTGAAGCGCCACCGAGAACTCGACCACTGAGTCACCGGTCATCCCTTTTGCGGCCTGCCGTGTTCACTCGAATGGGGTGCGCTCTAGCAGTTTGCGAACGGGCGAGGGCAGGCCCATGGAGGGCCAAACACCCGCGCTGAACCAAGCGCCCTCCCCCAAGTCCATGGGCTGTTTGAGTTTCAGATGCATGGGGTGCAAGAGAACATCTTTGTGCGTGAGCACATGCACAAAAGCGGGTTCATCCTGCAAACGTGCGCGCAGCTTGGCAGGCAGTGCAGCCTGCAAAGCCTCTTCGCTGTCAAACAAGGGCTGTGTGAACAAACTGGCCCAGACCCCTTTGGCTGGTCGCTGTTGCAACCACACCTCGCCTTGTGTGGTCACTGCACACAACAACCACAGCGATTGCGCACTTCGCTTGAGCTTGCGGGTTTTGACGGGGTAATGCGTGGGCTGCCCCTCGGCCAAGGCCACACAGTCGGTGTTCATCGGACAGCGGGGGCAATCGGGCTTGCTGCGGGTACACAAAGTGGCCCCCAAATCCATCAAGCCTTGTGTGTACGCTGGCATGTCACTGCCCTGGGCAGGCAGGTTGGCTTGCGCGATGTGCCACAAGGCTTGTTCATGGGCAGCCACCGACAAATCATGGCCAAAACCATGAAAGCGGGTCAGCACCCGTTTGACATTGCCGTCCAAAATCGCTTCGCGTTGCTCGAAACACAAGGAAGCGATGGCCGCGGCGGTGGAAGGACCGATGCCCGGTAAGCGCTTCAAGGCGTTCACTTCTTGGGGAAACACGCCGCCTGATTCAGCGACCAGTTGCTGTGCACAGCGGTGCAAGTGTTTGGCGCGGCTGTAATAACCCAGTCCACTCCACAAGCCCAAGACCTGGTCCAAGCTTGCATTGGCCAGATGCGCCACCGTCGGAAATGCTTGCAAAAACCGCTCGTAATAACCCAGCACCGTCCTCACCTGGGTTTGCTGCAACATGATTTCCGACAACCACACCCGGTAGGGATCGCGACTGACTTGCCAAGGCAGGTCATGCCTGCCATGCAAGCGTTGCCACGCCACCAAACGCTGGGCAAAATGCTCGGCTTTCAAGGCTTTTGGCATGTCGGGCAAAAGAACGTGGAACGCTGACCTTGCACGATGCGCTTGATCGGGTTGGCGCAGACTCGGCAAGGCTCGCCAGCGCGGTCATAGACCATGGCTTCGAGTTGGAAATACCCGGTTTGCCCTTGCGCGTTAGAAAAGTCCCGCAAGCTGCTGCCGCCTTGCTGAACGGCCCTGGCCAATACGGTTTGAATCGCCTGGTGCAAGCGGGCGCCACGGGGTTTGCTCAGCTTGGCGGCGCGGGTGGTGGGTCGAATGCCCGCTAAAAACAAGGCTTCGCTGGCGTAAATGTTGCCGACACCGACCACCACATCACCCGCCAACAACACTTGTTTGATCGGGGCTTGGCGTTTTTTCAAAGCCAGCGCGAATGCATGGGGGTCAAACCCGTCATCCAAAGGCTCAACGCCCAAATGCCCCAAGAGTTTTTGCGCGACGGGGTCGGCTTCGCTGTCGGCATGCACCACCGCACCAAAGCGCCTGGGGTCGTGTAAGCGCAGCAACCCTTGGGTGGTGTGCAAATCAAAATGATCGTGCTTGCCGGGCAAAGACCCCGCCGGTCCAAAGGACAAAGCGCCAGACATGCCCAGATGCACCAACAGCAGCCCCTGGTCCAGGTCGATCAACAGGTATTTGCCCCGTCGGCGCACGCCCAGCACCTGGCGGCCAACCAAGGCCTGTGGCTGGCAGCCCAGGGGCCAGCGCAAAGGCTTGCCCAATTGGGCCTGCAGCACGCGAGCGCCCGCGATGGCTGAGGCAAAACTCAGTCGGGTGACTTCAACTTCGGGTAATTCAGGCATGGCGCAGGCTCAGACAAGACGCTGGCATTATCATTCTGTGATGACCTACCGCCCACGCACCACGCTTTCGCCCCTTTCCCGCCTCGGCATGGCTTCTTGCTTGACCTTGGCCTTGTTCGGTGGTCAAGCCTTCGCGCAAGACAAGCTGGGCGACCCCAAGCCCCCAACGGAGGAAATCAACAACTCCAAGCTCAGCGCGGAATGGATG
>CAJBOO010000278.1 GCA_903956845.1 uncultured Burkholderiales bacterium | reverse complement strand
GTGTCGGCACCGTCTTTGTCCAGGGGTTCGAGTTCCATGTGGACATACAACTTGCCATCCCAGTACTTGCCAGCCGCTTTGGGCATTTCGGTGTGGTAAGCCGATGTTGGCAGACCCCATTTGATGGACTTGCCCATGTCTTGCTGTTCAGCAGCGGTCAGGATGGGCAGCATCATGCCGCGGGGCATGCCCAACACGATGCCGTCAGGCTTGGAAGCTTGTGCTTGCAAGACGATGGCGTTGCCGTCGAGTTGACCTGGATCGAAAATCACTTGCTTGACGGTCACGCCGTTGGCTTTGCCCCAGCTCTCCACGCCGCCACACACCCAGTCGCCAAAACCGGGAATGCCGGGGGCGATACAGGTGATGTTTTTCAGCTTGAAGGTGTCAGCGATGTACATGGCAGCGCTGATGGTGGATTGGCGAGGACCTTGGTTGAAAGGCGCATAGTTTTTGCCATAGAAGCATGCACGAGGCACGCCTACACCAGCCACCACAGCCACGCCTTCTTGTTCGTACAGTTTGTTGTTGGCACCGCATTCCACGAAGGAGGTGGAACCAACCATGCCCACCACCTTGGTGTCTTTCACCAATTTGGAAGCCGCTTGTGCTGCCACTTCAGGGTTCCATGTGTCGTCTTGAACCGTGTAGTTCACAGGACGGCCATTGATGCCACCGTTGGCATTCACACATTTGAAATAAGCCTCGGCAGAACGGGCGGCAGAAGAGAAATCTTCAGGGCCGGTTTTACCCACGATGGCACCAATTTGAATGGGTTCGCCAGTGGCTTTTTTGCCGTTGCTCATGCCGCAACGGTCTTGCGCTTGCGCACTGACGCTGAAGCCTGCAGCAGCTACCAAGCCCAATGCAAGAATGAATTTGTGTTTCATATGAACGAGTCTCCTGTTTGTTTCTTGAGCCCAATAACTGGCCATGACACGCGAATGTGGGCTAGCAACCCGCGTGAAAGTTTGGTGTGTCGCTTCAAGGATGCTGCGCTCCACCATTCCATTCTTCAAAGTTGTGTTCGTCTTGTGAGCCGTCAAACAAACCACTGTCAGCAGCTTGTGAAGCGGGCAGGCGCCAGCCGTGGCGTTGGGCACTGCTGGCAGCTTGCGCACTGTGTTTGTCGGCATCGAGGTTGAAAATATGTTGACAAGGCAGGCTGCAAAAACAGCGACCTTTCAGGGTGCTGGCTTGTGCAAGTGCTTGTGCACCATCCATGCCAGGCACAGGCAGTTGACACGTGCCGCACAACACCGGTGCGGTGGTTTCTTGCGGGCGCTGGCCGTGGGCCACTTGGTGTCCCAAGCCCATCATGTGCGGGCGGAACAGGGCGTCAAAGGTGCCGGGGTATTTCTCACTCAGCCAATTCAGTGCAGCGGCATTCGGGGCCCACACGTGCAGGGGCAAACCTGCGCTGTAGCGGCACAAACGAAGCCATGTTTGGTGACTGACATGGGCTTGTTGCTCCTTGGCTTGTTGCCAATGGCGGGGCAAGCTCAGACCTAAGGGTTTCCAAGCGTCAAACACTTTGGCCAGGGGTTGTTCCACATGCATGGTCCACACTTCCAGCCAGCTGTGGCTGTGGTAGGGCAGCATGTAGTCTTGCATGACGGCCACCAAACTGCTCAGGCGCACGCTGCGCCAAAACCATTTGTCGATCCAGGCTTGCACCAGGGGCAAGTTGGCAGGATCTTGCTGAACCAGAAAAGCCACCAAAGCTTGACCGGCCAATTGGTGACGCACTTTGTCGGACTGCGCTGTGAGGCCTGCACTGGACGTGGACATGTCACCGTTGTCGGCAGCGGCTGACATGAAGGCCACATGCAAGGTGTTGCTGATGATGGTGTTGTAGCCCACGGCCATGGCCACCAAAAACTCGAATGGACCAGCGCTCTGCAAATCATCGGCATAGGACTTGGCCACTGACAGCATCCAATGGTGGTCAAACCATTCGGTGAAGCTGTGCATGCCGTTGAAATACTTGTTGAAATGCGAGGTCGCGTGGATTTCAACTTGGTGGTGTCGCAAATGATCAGCCGACTGGAATGCGGCATCCGTCAGACCCAGCTGGCGTGCAACACGGGCATAACCACGGTGGGCGCTGTACTCGATGGGGGTGAAGGCCTGCAACAGCAGCTTGATGGCATTTGCATAACGCGCATCCGAGAGGCCGAGTTGGCCGTTGTTTTGTGCAAAGGCATCGGTGATGGCATACAGACGTTTGTCTTTGTCGCCTTGCAATTTCCAATACTGTTCCAGCGTGGGTTGCAAGGGTTGACGCAGTGCCGACCAATCATGGATGCGGATACCTTCCAGGCTTCGCGCTGGAAACACTGCATCGGGCTGGCTGACGGGCCAAGCCAAATCGCGGGTCAGGGCTTGCAGTCGTTGGGTGCGGTTCATGGCAGGGTGTTTGACCGTGGTGTCCATCTTGAAGACCTGTGTTTCAGTGGTTCCAGCTCAAGGTGAACTGGTCATCGTCTTCATCGATATGGCCCGACAAGGTCACCAAATTGACTTGCATTTGTTGCAAGTCGTAGCGTTGACCCAACTGCTCTTCAATGGTTTCGCGTTTGATGACCAAGGAGTTGGGCGCGTCAATCTTCACCAAGCCAGGTGAGTACACGGCGGTGGCGTTGGGGTTGTCGGCCAAGATGGCATCCACCACCGGACGGGATTCCTCGTTGACTTGGAATGCGATGAAAACGTTGGACATGACAGTTCCTTGATAGGGTGCTCAGGCGCTCAGGCCCAGTTTTTTGCAACGGGCTTGGAATTGCGTGAACACGTCTTCCAAGGTGGACGCACCTTTGTCACCCAGCGCCATCTGCGCAATGGGCACCAAGGCGTCATGCATGCGTTGGGACCAGGCTTGTGTCCATTCGTTGATGAGTGCTTTGTTGGCCTCGGATTCAGCCGCTGCGGTTTTCACCACGGCATCCACCCAGCGGTTGGACTCTTCGTGCCACTCGACCATGAAGGCGCTCAGCATGGACACCGCAGTACCACCGCTCAAAGCCACATGGTCGTCAATGAAATGTCCAAAGATCAAGGGGTAGAGCAAGCCGTCGATGGCCAGGTTTTGCGCGACAAAAATTTCAAACGGATCGCGCACCACAAAACTGTCTTCCACCAAATGACGCAAGGCCTGCCATTGCGGCGCCTTCAGCCAGGCTTCTTTGCCAGCATCCAGCACACTGGGTTCGTCCAGGGCCAAACCCAAGCGGGTGATGTACTGGGCCACGCCCAGTTCGTCCATGGCGTGCAAGCTGGCGGGCGCGGTGAAGGCCGTGCCATAGCCATAGGCGGCGATCATGCAGTTGTTCATATTGCCGCCCCAAGCCACATGGCGAATGGGGATGATGACTTGGCATACTTTGTCGCGCAGGTCGTCAGGCATTTTGTTGATCAGGTCGCGCGACTCCACGAATTGATAACTCGACTCCATCGCGTCTTGTTGACGGGCACGGGCCATGGTCCAGGTGCCGTAATAAAACTGGCGCGGGTCTTTCAACACATACCAATCGGCCAACACCACCTTGGAGCGAGAAGCGTCAAACAACTCGTACTCGGGGTCCCAAGTGGGGCGGTAGTGAAAGTTGCTGGTGGCTTGGGCACCGAAGGTGGCTTCTTGGTAGCGCGTGGCCGGTTTGTCGTCCCCGACATAGCGGGCGACGTGTGAAAAAGTATTGCGCAGGGGTTGGATTTCCCGGGCTTGCAGGTCGACGGTCATGGTGTCTCCGTGTTGCGAAGGTCGTTGAGGGAAGGGGCGCGTTCGTCTTCAGGGCCCAGAAATTCGACTTGGTGTTTTTTACAAAACTCATCAAATTGATCGCGTTTCAGCGTCAACTCGGCGCTCAAGTCGGGCCAGCCGATAGCGAACTCAAATTGGACGAATTCGCTGCCCTGGGGACTGGTGACGCGAACAAATTTGCGGTGCAGCACGGGCGACTCTTCGGTAGTCGTTGTGGCGGCAGAGAATGGTTGAGATGACATGGCAACCTCGTTTTGATGACATGGTCTATCAGCACAGATTGCGCCAACTTCTCAAAACAAGCTGGTTTTTATCGATAAAACAGGGTTTTCACCAATAAAAGCCCTTCCATTTGAGCTGTTTGGGTTCCCAAAATGCGAAATTCCTACCTTGTCTTTAAATAACGGGGTTTTGAAAGTGATTTTTTCATGAAATCATGCGTTTTTATGTTCATCATTTGATGAAGTTGAGCTGGATTGGGGCTAACCCTTGGCCACAAAGTTTGCGTTTATCTCGATAATTTCTGCATGAGCACCCCTTTGCCTCCACTGCCTTCTGATGCAGACTTGCGCCGTTTGGTGCAGTTCTCCAGCAGCGACGGTCGCATTTGGTTGGCGGGGCAACGCATGTTGTTGCTGCACGCGGCAGCCCTGGGATCTTTGCGTCGTGAACTGATGCAAAGCATTGGCCATGAAAAAACCAGACGCTTGCTGATGCGCACCGGTTATTCGGCGGGCGAGAGCGACGCTGCCTTGGCGCGTCAAGTGCGTGGAGACGCCCCTATGTTCAGCATGTTTTCAGTGGGGCCGCAATTGCACATGTTGGAGGGCGCGGTGCAAGTCACGCCTTTGAAGTTTTCGCAAGACATGGCGAAAAACCAATTCGAAGGTCTTTTTCGTTGGGACCATTCGTGGGAAGTGGAAACCCATGTGCGTGACTTTGGCTCGCAAGACCATCCCGTGTGTTGGATGTTGTTGGGTTATGCCACGGGATACACCAGCGCTTTTTTTGGTCGGCGCATTTTGTTCAAAGAGACACAGTGCACCGCCTGCGGCTTTGACCACTGCCTGATTGAAGGTCGCTTCAAAGCCGATTGGCCCGATGGAGACGAGATGGAGGCGGATTACGCGCCTGACGCCATGCTGGTCGAGTTGCAAAACTTGAAAGAACAAGTGGAGGTGATGCGCGACAACCGTCCCCCCGAAGACGACATGGGGCCCTTGTTGGGGCGTTCTAAAAGCTTCATGGCGGCCACCGAGTTGTTGCGCAAAGCCGCAGGGACCCAAGTCACGGTGTTACTCACTGGCGAAACCGGGGTGGGCAAAGAGCGTTTTGCACGGGCCTTGCATGCCTTGAGTGACCGCGCCAGCCAACCTTTTGTCGCCATCAACTGCGCTGCGTTGCCGCCTGATTTGATCGAATCGGAATTGTTTGGTGCTGAAAAAGGCGCTTACACAGGCTCTGGGTCGGCTCGGCCTGGACGTTTTGAGCGTGCCGATGGTGGCACCTTGATGTTGGATGAATTGGGTGAACTGCCTTTGCCTGTGCAGTCCAAGTTGCTGCGGGTTTTGCAGGATGGTGTGGTGGAGCGTTTGGGCGGCACCGCCACACGGCGCGTCAATGTGCGCGTGGTGGCCGCCACCAACGTCGATTTGAGTGCGGCCGTGGCCCAAGGCAAGTTCCGACAAGACTTGCTGTACCGCTTGAATGTGTACCCGATTCGCGTGCCGTCCTTGCGCGAACGCGGCGAAGACATTGAGGTCTTGGCCCAGCATTTATTGCAGCGGTTTTCCGAGCGGCACAACAAAGCCTTGGCCGGTTTCAGCGACCGAGCCTTGGAAGCATTGCGCCACCATGACTGGCCGGGCAATGTGCGCGAATTGGAAAACCTGATCGAACGTGGCGTCATCCTCACAGGCCACGGCGAATGGGTGGATGTAGAGCGCTTGTTCCCCGCTTTGCCCAGCCCAGCTGACAACCAAGCTGGCAGCACGGTCAGCAAAACCGGACGTTTGGCCAAAGGGGGTTCCAACCAGGGTCAGGCCTTGTTGAATGAATTGGTGGAACGCAAGCTGTCTTTGAACAACATGGAACACATGTTGATTCAAGAAGCTGTGGAGCGCAGCAATGGCAATATTTCAGCTGCCGCTCGCTTGCTGGGTTTGACGCGGCCACAACTGAGTTACCGCT
>CAJBOO010000277.1 GCA_903956845.1 uncultured Burkholderiales bacterium | reverse complement strand
TCCAAAAAATTCTCGACGATGCGCGGCGCACTGGTGGCCACCACATACGGTCCGGCATTGAGTTTGCGCAAACCACGCTGGGTTTCAGCTTCAAAGGGCGGCAAGACTTGGGTGGTGGTCGTCAGTGAGGTGCCCGCTTCGGTGTGCAAACACACCCAAACCAAACCGTAGGCTTCTTGCACCGCCAAGGCCTTGGCTTGTTGGGCCGCGCCTGGCTTGAAGGTGGGCATGGCAGGCACACGGATGCATTGACCTGCCCCATCAAAGGTCCAGCCATGGTAGGGACACTGCAATGCGCCCTCACACACACGGCCCAAGGACAGCTGTGCGCCTCGGTGTGGGCATTGGTCATGCAGGGCATGAGGTTTGCCTTGCAGGTCGCGCCACAGCACCAAGGCTTGGCTCAAGAGGTGAACCGACAGCGGCGCATCGGTCAATTGGGCGGCATCGCACACCGGATGCCAATGCAGTTGTTCAGTGGCGTGCACGTCGACCTCGGGGCAGGTAATGGTCATGCGAGGGGACCCAGGCTTGGTAAGCCTCAATCCAGTTGCGGGCGATGCGCGCTTGCGCCACTTCGAGAGAGATGTCGCCGTTACAGACCATGCGGTAAACCACGAATTCGAGGTCGTTTTTTTCTTCTGCGCCCCATTGCGCGTCGCGCGGCTGGGGCCACATGTTGCGCGGATCGCTGGGGTTGCCGCCAATGTTGAGCGGGATCAGGTGGTCTTGCTCGTAGCTTTGGGGGTTGCGGTCTTGGTAGCCGTATTGTTGGATTTGCTCGCGCTTCAATCGGTTGGTCACGCGTTTGTCAGGCCGCACCGTGCTGGTGTAACCACGCACACAGACCGTGCTCTTCACGTTACTCTGCGTCACCGCAGGGTCAATGGCACCTGGCGTCAAGGCGGGGTCTGGCAAGCCATTGGCCCAGGCGGACACCCCCGTGCAGACCAGCCAAATGGACAGCAGCCTGGGTGAAAACCAAAAAAAGGCTGCCCGAGGGCAGCCTTTTTGCGAAACGCCAAACAGCATCACTTGGCGCCGGGCACTTTGCCTTCCACGCCTTTGACGTAGAAGTTCACGCCGCTCAAGAATTTGTCGTCAGCGACTTCGTCTTTCTTCAGCAGGGTTTTGCCAGCGTTGTCGACCAAGGGGCCTTTCCAAATCGCGAAGCTGCCATCTTTCAAGCCAGCTTTGATTTCGTCGATTTTGGCTTTGGTGTCAGCAGGCACGTCTTCAGCGATGGAGACGATGTCGATCGCGCCTTCTTTCACGCCCCACCACACGCCAGTACCACCAACCCAAGTGCATTCCTAGGCTTCGCGGGTGGCTTTGTTGTAGTAAGGGGTCCAGTTGATGATGCTGGAAGCCAAGTGGGCTTTGGGGCCGTAGGCGGTCATGTCAGAGTCCCAACCGAAGGCGCGCTTGCCTTTTTCTTCGGCTGTTTTCAACACGGCTGGTGAATCGGTGTTTTGGAACAGCACGTCAGCACCGCTGTTGATCAAAGACGTGGCGGCTTCGGTTTCTTTCGGTGGATTGAACCACTCGTTGACCCACACCACTTTGGTTTTGACTTTGGGGTTGACCGACTGCGCGCCCAAGGTGAAGGAGTTGATGTTGCGAACCACTTCGGGGATGGGGATGGAAGCGACAACGCCCAGGGTGTTGGACTTGGTCATCTTGCCTGCGATCACGCCAGCCATGTACGCGCCTTCGTAGGTGCGGCTGTCGTAAGTGCGCATGTTGTCGGCTTGTTTGTAGCCAGTGGCGTGTTCAAACTTGACGTCTTTGCTGTCAGCTGCCACTTTGAGCATGGGGTCCATGTAACCAAAGGTAGTGCCAAAAATCAGCTTGTTGCCTTGGGACACCATGTCGCGGAAATTGCGCTCTGCGTCAGCAGACTCAGACACGTTTTCAGTGAAAGAGGTTTTGATCTTGTCGCCGAACTCGGCTTCCAGGGCTTTGCGTGCGTTGTCGTGCGCAAAAGTCCAGCCGCCGTCGCCCACAGGGCCAACGTAGGCGAAAGCAATTTTCAAAGGCTCAGCCTTGGGTGCTTCAGCAGCAGGTGCTGGCTTGGCTTCTTCTTTTTTACCGCAGCCGACCACGAGGGCAGCAGCCACCACGCTCAAGGCGGCGGCACGGAACCAGGTGCGTTTGTGAAAGTCAGTCATGAAATTTCCTTAAATTGAGGAGAGTCTGGAGGGACATCATCGATTATGACTGGTTTATGGGCGCCCTTTGGCGGTCTATGACGACAGCACCCACCCACCAGCCTGGGTCTTGGTCAGGTGTAGAAAGGTTTGCCTAAGGAAGCCGGCATGTTCACCCGAATCCACTGTGGGTTGCGGGAAATCAAGGCCAACACCACGATGGTCGCGACATACGGCAACATGCTCAGGAACTGGCTGGGCACCTCGATGCCGGTGGCTTGCAAGTGGAATTGCAACATGGTCACACCGCCAAACAAATAAGCGCCCAACAACACCCTGGCCGGACGCCAGGTGGCAAAGGTGGTCAAGGCCAGCGCGATCCAGCCCTTGCCCGCGATCATGCCTTCCACCCACAGCGGGGTGTAAATCACGGAAATATAGGCGCCTGCCAAACCGCACAAAGCGCCGCCGGTGACCACCGCCGCCATGCGGATGCCACGCACCGAGTAGCCCAAGGCATGGGCCGACTGGGGCGATTCGCCCACCGCCCGCAAGACCAAGCCCGCGCGGCTGCGCTCTAAAAACCACATCAAAGCGACGGTGAACAGGATCACCCCATACACCATGGGGTGTTGCTTGAACAAGGCCGAGCCGAGCAGCGGGATGTCAGCCAACACCGGCACCTCGAACTTCATGCGTTCTGGCAAGGTGGCTTGCACATAGCCGGTCCCCACAAACGCCGAAAAACCCACGCCAAACAAACTCAGGGCCAAACCCGTGGCGTATTGGTTGGTGTTGAGGCCAATCACCAAGGCACCGAAAATCAAAGCCAGTACTGCGCCAGCGCCCATCCCAGCCAAGAAGCCCAAGACATCGCTGCCGGTGTGCACCACGGTGGCATAACCAGCGATGGCGGCGCACAGCATCATGCCCTCGGCACCCAGGTTGACCACCCCGGCTTTTTCATTGATCAACAAACCCAGGGCCGCGATAGCCAACACGGTGCCCGCGCTGAGGGTGGCCGCCAATAACAAGGCATAGGTTTCCATCACACCACCTCCGCGCGTTTGGGTTGCCAACGCACCCGGTAATTCATCAACACATCACAGGCCAACAGACTGAACAGCAGCAAGCCTTGGAAGACCCCGGTCAGGGACTTGGGCAGCCCCAGGCGCGATTGCGCGAGCTCACCTCCGATGTAGAACATGCTCATCAATATCGCTGAAAACACCATGCCCACAGGGTGCAAGCGGCCGACAAAGGCCACGATGATCGCGGCGAAACCATAGCCCACGGGCACATACGGGGTGAGTTGTCCGATTGGGCCGGCGACTTCCAAAGCCCCCGCCAAACCGGCCGCGCCCCCTGAAACCAACAAGGCCAACCACACCGCACGGCGGGAAGAAAACCCCGCATAGCGAGCCGCTTGCGGCGCCAAGCCACCGATTTGCTGCGCCCAACCCGCGCGGGTGCGGAACAAAAACACCCACATCACCACCACGCCTAACAAGGCCAGGAGGATGCCGATGTTGACCCGCGAGCCTTTGAACAAACGGGGCACCTGGGTAGCGGCTTCAAAGGTTTTGGTTTGTGGAAAGTTGTAACCCAGTGGGTCTTTCCAAGGCCCATAAACCAAGTAGCCCAGGACCATGATGGCGACATACACCAGCATCAGACTGACCAAAATTTCGTTGGCGTGAAAGCGGTCGCGCAACCAAGCGGTGATGCCCGCCCAGCACATGCCACCGAGCACACCAGCGAGCAAGACCGGGATCACCATCAAGGCGCTGCTGGTTTTGTCAGCCGTCAAGGCCATGCCCGCGGCAAACACCGCCCCCATCACGTACTGGCCTTCGGCACCGATGTTCCAGACATTGGAGCGAAAGCACAAGGCCAAGCCCAGCGCGATCAACAACAAGGGCGTGGCCTTGACCACCAATTCACCCAAGGCGTAGCCACTGCGTATCGGTTCCCAGAAAAACACCTGCAAGCCCTTGACCGGGTCTTTGCCCAAAGCAATGAACAAAATCACGCCGATCACCACGGTCACCACCAAGGCCAACAAGGGTGAGGCGATGCGCCAAAAGTCAGAGGCTTGTGCCCGCGCTTCGAGTTTCAACATGTCATTGCACCGTTTCTTCTGCGTGATCCCACAAGCCACTCATCCAACTGCCGATCTGCGCCACACTGGCATGGGCTCGCGAAATGGACGGTGACAAGCGGCCTTGCGCCATCACATGCATGCGGTCGGAGAGTTCAAACAATTCATCGAGCTCTTCACTGACCACCAAGACCGCGCAACCAGCGTCGCGCAAGGCCAGCAAGGCGGCACGGATTTGCGCGGAGGCACCGACATCCACACCCCAGGTAGGTTGCGACACGATCAGCAATCGTGGGGCGGCGTCGATCTCGCGCCCGACGATGAACTTTTGCAAATTGCCACCCGAGAGCGATTGCGCCGTGGCATGAGGCCCACCTGCCTTGACCTGGTAGCGCGCGATGATGGCCTCGGCTTGGGTTTTGAGCGCGGTCATGTCGATCCAGCCGCTGGGGCGGATCGCGTCGCTGCGCGTGAGCAGCAGGTTGTGCGCCAAGCTCAGGCTGGGCACTGCCCCTCGGCCCAATCGCTCATCAGGCACGAAATGCAAGCCCATGGCGCGTCGCTTGTCAGGGCCTTGGTCGCCCACGGCTTGTCCAAGCAAACGGATGCTGTGGGCGGGCGCGCGGGTGTCCTCTCCGCTCAAGGCATAGAGCAGTTCGCGCTGGCCATTGCCCGACACACCGGCGATGCCGACGATTTCGCCTTGGCGCACCTGCAAATCCAGGGGCGAGAGGTTCATGCCAAAGGGGTCCAGGCGCGGCAAACTGAGTTGCTGCACTGACAAGACCACCTCGCCTGGCTGGCTGTCTTTCAGGACCAAGGCGGGGGGTTCGCTGCCAATCATCATCTGGCTGAGCGACGCGTTGGTTTCCTGACTCGGGATGCACTCGCCACTGACACGCCCCGCACGCAGCACGGTGCAGTGGGTGCAAAGCGCCCTTATTTCGTGCAGCTTGTGGCTGATGTACAAAATGCTGCAGCCCTCGGCCACCAATTGACGCAACACCGTGAAGAGTTTGTCCACTGCCTGAGGCGTGAGCACCGAGGTGGGCTCGTCGAGGATCAGCAAGCGCGGTTCGCACAGCAAGGCGCGGATGATTTCGACCCGCTGCATTTCGCCCACGCTCAAGGTGTGGACCGGGCGTTCGGGCTCGATGTCCAAGCCGTAAATCGCGGCTTTGTCGCGGATGCGCTGGGTGACTTCTGCCAAGGACAAGGATTTGTCCAAACCGAGCCAGACGTTTTGCGCCACGCTCAGGGTGTCAAACAGGCTGAAATGCTGGAACACCATGCTGATGCCCAGTTGTCGCGCTTGCTGCGGGTTGCGGATTTGCACCGGTTTGCCCTCGAAACGGATCTCACCAGCGTCGGGTTGGACCGCGCCGTAAATGATTTTCATCAGGGTGGATTTGCCCGCCCCGTTTTCGCCCAAGATGGCGTGGATTTGGCCAGGCATGACCTCCAAGGCAATGTTGTCATTGGCCAAGACCGCGGGGTACTGTTTGCGGATACCCTTGAGGCTGAGTAAAGGTGTTGCGCTCATGTGAGTACCTTGGCGCGGGATTCCAGTGCAACAATGGCTTCCAAACAACTGTCGATGACCTGCATGACTCTTCCCAAACTTGAGTTGATACACCGAGGACGGTGGCATACGCTGAACAATGTACCACCGGCCACAACCCTGCTGGACCTGCTTCGGGAAGCATTGCGCGCCACCGATGTCAAAGAAGGCTGCGCCGCTGGCGACTGCGGCGCATGCACGGTGGTGGTGGGTCAAGGCGAGCACAGCCACACCGTCAACAGCTGCATCCGCATGGCGCACTCGGCCCACGGCCTGCAAGTCACCACCGCCAGCGACCTGTCGGCCAGCGGGCAGCTGCACCCGGTGCAACAAGCCATGGTCGACCACCACGCCTCGCAGTGCGGTTTTTGCACTCCCGGCTTTGTCATGTCTTTGTACGACCTCTACCAACGCGCCCAAGGCCGTGCGGTCTCGCGTGAAGAGGCGATGGAAGCGATCTCGGGCAATCTGTGTCGCTGCACCGGCTACCGTCCCATCTTGGACGCGGCCTGTGCCATGCACCTGTATCCAGCACCCGCCTCGCCTGCACCCATCCCTGCACGCAACCGCCCAGCACCGCGCGACCTGCTCAACCCCCACTACGCCTTGCCCGACAGCCTGCGCCAACTGTTGCCACTGCGGGCGCGCTACCCCCAAGCCCAGCTGATGGCGGGCGGCACCGATGCCGGCCTGTGGGTCACGCAACAACACCGTCGGTTTGAACAGGTCATCGACCTGACCCGGGTGCACGAGTTGCAGCAGATCGAGACCCATGACCACCACCTGGCGATTGGCGCGGCCGTGAGCATCCACGACGCCTTTGACGCACTGGCGCAACGCCGCCCCGAGGTCCATGCGTTTGCCGAGCGCTTTGCCGGTCGCCCCGTGCGCCAATCAGGCACCTTGGGCGGCAATGTGGCCAACGGTTCACCGATTGGTGACAGCATGCCTTTGTTGATCGCCTTGGGGGCACACGTGGTGCTCATGGCATGGCGCGGGGGCCGCATGGTCCACCGCCATGTGGCTTTGGAAGACTATTACCGGGGTTACCGCCAAACCGTCTTGGCTGCTGACGAAGTCCTGTGTTGGATCGTCGTGCCCCATCCTCAACCTGGCGAATGGCTGGGCACCTACAAAGTTTCCAAGCGCAAAGAAGACGACATCTCCAGCGTATGCCTGGTGGTCAAACTCGACCGCGAGGGCGAGGTCGTGCGCCATGCCCGCATCGGTGTGGGTGGCGTGGCCGCCACCCCAGCGCGGGCACGGGCAACCGAAGCCGTGTTGACAGGCCATGCGTTTGATGCCGCCACCTTAGACACGGCCAAGGCCACGTTGACCCACGAGTTTCAGCCGATCAGCGACATGCGTGCCAGTGCCGGCTACCGTCGTTTGTTGCTCGGCCAGTTGTTGCACCGCGCTTGGTTGCAAAGCCAAGGCCAGGCCTTGGTGCAGTTGGAGGACTTGACATGATCAGCCCACAACATCCCGCCGACAAATCGGCCCAACACGAAAGCGCCACCGCGCATGTGCAGGGCTTGGCCGCTTACATCGACGACCTGCCGCTCACCGAAGGGACCTTGCATGCCGCGCCGATCTTGAGCAAAGTGGCCCATGGCCGCATCCTCTCGCTGGACCTGAGCGAGGTGCTGGCCTCCCCTGGTGTGCATGCCGTGGTGACCGCGCATGACATTCCCGGCGACCCGGTGATCGCCAGCTTCACCCACGACGAACCCATCTTCGCCACAGACACGGTGCTGCACATCGGTCAGGTGCTGGCGGTGGTGGTGGCCGAGACCCATGTGCAAGCCCGCGCTGCCGCGCAACGGGCACGCTTGCAAGTGCAAGCCGAGCCACCCCTGCTCAATGCCCGCCAGGCGCAGGCACAGGGACAAACCGTTTTGCCCACGGTGCATGTGCAACGCGGTCACGCCGATCAAGCGCGGCAATCCGCTCCACACCACCTGCAAGGGCAGTTGGAGATCGGTGGTCAAGAACACTATTACTTAGAAAGCCAAATCGCCTATGTGCTGCCCCAAGACAGCGGCGAATGGCTGGTGCACAGCAGCACCCAACACCCGGGTGAAGCCCAGCATTGGGTGGCGCACGCCTTGAACATCCCCTTGCACCGGGTGCGGGTGTTGTGCCGCCGCATGGGCGGCGGTTTTGGTGGCAAAGAAACCCAATCGGGCCAGTTGGCGGTCTGGGCTGCCTTGGCCACCCTGAAAACCCAGCGTCCGGTGAAGATGCGTTTGTCCCGCGAAGACGACTTTTTGGTCACCGGCAAACGCCACCCATTCAGCCACGATTACGCAGCCGGCTTCAATGACCAAGGCCGTTTGCTGTCTTTGCATTCCACCCAATGGGCGCATTGCGGCTTCAGCGCCGACCTGAGTGGCCCGGTGTCGGACCGTGCGGTGTTCCACACCGACAACGCCTATTTTTTGGAAAACGTCGACATCGTTTCTCACCGCAGTCGTCTGAGCACCCAAAGCCACACGGCATTTCGTGGCTTCGGCGGGCCGCAAGGCATGCTGTTGATCGAAACCGTCATGGGCGACATCGCCCGTCATTTGCGCATGGACCCCCTGGACGTGCGATTGACCAACCTGTATGGCGACGCGCCGCGCAACACCACGCCCTACGGCATGACCGTGAAGGACAACATCCTGCCCAGGTTGATGCCCCAACTGGCCGAGGACTGCCACTACCGCGCTCGCCGTGCCGAGATCCGCGAATGGAACAGCCACAGCCCCGTGCTCAAGCGCGGCATCGCCTTGACGCCCGTGAAGTTCGGCATCAGTTTCACCGCCACCCAGTTCAACCAAGCCGGTGCGCTGGTGTCGGTGTTCACCGATGGCAGTGTGCGCGTCAACCACGGCGGCACCGAAATGGGTCAAGGCCTGCACACCAAGGTCTGTGCGGTCGTGGCTCAGGTCTTGGGCTTGCCGTTGTCACAGGTGCGCATCAGCAGCACCGACACCGACAAAGTGGCCAATGCCAGCGCCACAGCCGCGTCGAGTGGCACCGACTTGAATGGCCGCGCCGCTGAACGCGCCGCGCTGCAAGTGCGCCACAACCTGGCCGAATGCCTGGCCAAGGCCGATGGTTGTCAAGCCAGCGAAGTGGTGTTTATGCACGCGCAGGTCCGCAGCCCTAAGCAAACGCGCAGCTTTGAAGCCGCGGTGCAATTCGCCTACAGCCAACGTGTGCAGCTGTGGAGCGATGGTTTTTACGCCACCCCGAAAATCCACTACGACCGAACCACCTTGAGCGGACGGCCTTTTTATTACTTTGCCTACGGCGCGGCCTGCAGCGAAGTGGCCATCGACACCTTGACCGGCGAACACAAGTTGCTGCGTGTCGACATCCTGCACGACGTTGGGCACTCCTTGAATCCGGCCTTGGACATCGGCCAAATCGAAGGCGGGTTTGTGCAAGGCTTGGGCTGGCTCACCACCGAAGAACTGGTGTGGGGCGCGGATGGCCAATTGCAGACCCGGGGCGCGAGCACCTACAAAATCCCCACCGCCGCTGACATCCCTGAACACTTCCAAATCAAGCTCTGGCCCGAAGCCAACCCAGAAGACAACATTGGTGGCAGCAAAGCCGTTGGCGAACCCCCGTTCATGCTGGCCATGAGCGTGTATGAGGCGCTGCGCGACGCGGTCGGCGAAGCCTTGGGCGGCCATGGCCCGGTGCACCTGGATGCCCCGATCACCCCCGAGCGGGTGTTGATGGCTTTGCAGCCACCTGCTGCGTGAAGCGACGAACCGCATGAACACACCCCACACCCCCTCCCCTGGGCTGAGCCACGCCTACCGAGCCAGCCTGCTGTGGTTCCCCGACCACCGCAGCCACCAGGTCCATTTCGAGTCGGACGGCTTGCTGGTCACCACCGTGGGCGAAGACGGCCTCTCGCGCATCTCAGCCATGGGGCCTCACGCCTTGCTGCACGCAGCCCATGCCGACGTGCCCACCACCGATTGGCGTGGTCGCTGGATCGCGCCTGGCTTTGTCGACATGCACATCCACTATGCGCAAACCGACGTCATCGCCTCACCCGCGGATGGCTTGCTGCCCTGGCTGAACAACTACACCTTTCCGCAAGAAACGCGTTTCGCCGATCCGGTCCATGCGCGTGAAGTGGCGCGGTTTTATTTCGATGAACTGATGCGCAACGGCGTCACCACAGCGCTGACTTTTGCCACCGCCCACACGGCCTCGGTGGACGCCTTGTTTGAAGAAGCCCAACGTCGTCAATTGCGCATGATCGGTGGGCGGGTGCTGCAAGACCGCCACAGCCCGGAGGGTTTGCGCGACGCCAGCGCGCAGCAAAGCCTGTATGAAACCGAGCAACTGATCGCGCGTTGGCATGGCACAGACCGCTTGGGCTACGCGATCACGCCGCGCTTTGCACCCACATCGAGCGAAGCGCAGTTGCGTGGCGCAGGTGAGTTGGCGGCCAGTCACCCCAGCGTCTGGGTGCAAACCCATGTGGCCGAAAACGCGGATGAAATCCGTTGGGTGGCCGAGCTGTTCCCGCAATCGCGCAGCTACCTCGGTGTGTATGAAGACATGGGTTTACTGCGCCAGCGTTCGGTGTATGCGCATTGCTTGCATTTGGACGCGGATGACCGAGCGCTGATGGCCGAGCGCGGCGCGACCGCTGCTGTCTGCCCGACCAGCAATTTGTTTTTAGACAGCGGCTTTTTCAATTTCGAGCAAGCCCAGTCGCACCAGCTGCTGCACGGCTTGGCCAGCGATGTCGGTGGCGGCACCAGCTTCAGCCCGTTCCACACCATGCACGCGGCCTACACCGTTGCTCGCCAAAGCGCCGGTAAAAACGGGCATTCGCTGAGCGCCGAACACCTGTGGTGGTTGCACACCGCTGGGGCAGCACTGGCACTGGACTTGGGCGGCGTGGTCGGTAATTTGGCCGTGGGTTGCGAGGCGGATTTCGTGGTGCTCAACCCTGCCGCCACGCCCTTGTTGGCGAGGCGCACGGCAGCAGCTGATTCGCTGCAAGAGCAGCTCTTCGCCATGATCGTGCTGGGCGACGACCGCTTGATTGACACCGTTGTGGTCAATGGCTTTAAAGCACCAAAATCGCCCTGAAGTCGTTCACATT
>CAJBOO010000276.1 GCA_903956845.1 uncultured Burkholderiales bacterium | reverse complement strand
GCAGCCAAATTTTGGCAGGCGAGCCCCGCATCGACGGTCGCGACACCCGCACCGTGCGCCCGATTGAAATCCGCAACGGCGTGCTGCCCCGCACCCACGGTTCCGCCTTGTTCACACGCGGCGAAACACAAGCCTTGGTCATCACCACTTTGGGCACCGAGCGCGATGCACAACGCATCGACGCTTTGGCCGGTGAGTTCGAAGACCGCTTCATGTTCCACTACAACATGCCTCCGTTCGCCACCGGCGAAGTCGGTCGCATGGGCAGCACCAAACGCCGCGAAGTCGGCCACGGTCGCTTGGCCAAACGCGCTTTGGCCGCTTGCTTGCCGTCCAAAGAAGAGTTCCCCTACACCTTGCGTGTGGTGTCTGAAATCACCGAGTCCAATGGCTCTTCCTCGATGGCGTCTGTGTGCGGCGGTTGTTTGTCCATGATGGACGCCGGCGTACCCATGAAGGCCCACGTGGCTGGCATTGCCATGGGCTTGATCAAGGAAGGCAATCGCTTTGCGGTGCTGACAGACATCTTGGGTGACGAAGACCATCTGGGCGACATGGACTTCAAAGTGGCTGGGACGACCAACGGCATCACTGCTTTGCAAATGGACATCAAAATCCAAGGCATCACACAAGAGATCATGCAAGTGGCGCTGGCACAAGCAAAAGAAGCCCGCATGCACATTTTGGGCAAGATGCAAGAAGCCATGGGCGAGGCCAAAACCGAGGTCAGCAACTTCGCTCCTAAGCTCTACACCATGAAAATCAATCCGGAGAAAATCCGTGACGTGATCGGTAAAGGTGGCGCTGTCATTCGCGCATTGACTGAAGAAACAGGTTGCCAAATCAACATCGAAGAAGACGGCACCATCACCATTGCGGCCACCGACGGCGCCAAGGCAGACGAGGCCAAGCGCCGCATCTCCGAGATCACCGCTGAAGTCGAAATTGGCAAGGTCTACGAAGGCCCCATCACCAAGATTTTGGACTTCGGCGCATTGGTCAACTTGCTGCCTGGCAAAGACGGTTTGTTGCACATCAGCCAAATCAGCCACGAACGCATTGCCAAGGTAACCGATGTGTTGGCCGAAGGTCAGATCGTGCGTGTCAAAGTGCTTGAGACCGACGAAAAAGGCCGTATCAAGCTGTCCATGAAGGCTTTGATGGATCGCCCAGAGGCGCCTCCTCAAGCCCACCATGAGCAGCACGACCAAGCACCTCACCAAGAGTAAAGACATGCGCCAACCATTGATCGTGGGCAACTGGAAAATGAATGGCAGCTTGGCTGCCAATCAGGACCTGCTGCTTGCCATCAAGGCCGGCATGGACAAGGCCACCTGTGGAGTGGCCGTGTGTGTGCCTGGACCCTACTTGCAGCAGGTTCAACAGCTGTGTGAAGGCAAGGCTTTGCTGCTTGGCGCGCAAGACGTATCGGCACACGAGCAGGGCGCTTTCACCGGTGAAGTGTCTGCAGCCATGTTGCGGGATTTTGGCGTGCGTTTTGCCATCGTTGGGCATTCTGAGCGGCGTCAATACCATGCCGAAACAGATGCTGTGGTGGCCACAAAGGCGCAACGCGCCTTGTCAGCAGGCATCACGCCCATCGTCTGTGTAGGCGAGACCTTGGCTGAACGCGAAGCTGGCCAAACCCATGCGGTGGTCAAGCGGCAACTGGCTGCGGTCATTCACACCAATGGGCATTGCATCAGTGAAATCGTGGTGGCATATGAGCCAGTCTGGGCGATCGGGACTGGCCAAACAGCCAGCCCTGAACAAGCCCAAGAGGTGCATGCCCTGTTGCGTGCGCAATTGAGTGCTGCCACGGCCCAACCAGAGCGGATTGCTTTGTTGTACGGCGGCAGCATGAACCCCTCTAACGCGGCCAGTTTGTTGGCCCAGCCAGACATTGACGGCGGCTTGATCGGGGGTGCAGCCCTCAAAGCCGCAGATTTTTTGACCATTGTTGCTGCTGCATCGCACTGACATTCACGGAGTTTTCATGAGTACGCTTCTCAATTTATTGCTTTTGGTTCAGATCCTGTCCGCTCTGGGCATGATTGGTCTGATCTTGGTGCAACACGGCAAGGGTGCGGACATGGGGGCGGCATTTGGCAGCGGTTCGTCAGGCAGTTTGTTTGGCGCAACGGGTGGTGCCAATTTCTTGTCGCGCACCACCTCCGTGCTGGCTGCCGTGTTTTTTGCATGCACTTTGGCCTTGGCGTATTTCGGTAATTTGCGCCCTGTGGAGTCGGGCAGTGTGCTCGAAAAGGCGGGCGTGACTGCTCCGCCTGCGGTCAGTGACAGCATCCCTGGTGCGAGCACGACACCTCCTGCTGCTCCCATTCCACCCGTCGCTGGCAGCAATGCCATCCCCGCACCTGTTCAGCCTGCAGCGCCAGCCAACAGCGCGGCACCTGCAACCCCGGCCAATCCAGCCCCTGGAAAATGATTTTTCTCCTCTGAAAATTCAAACTGACAGGGCGTCAAAACTGGTTTTTTAGGGTTAAGATCATTGGCTTTTCATGCGTAAGCTTTTGGGTTTACAGCTGAAACGATCAACCGCCGTCGTGGTGAAATTGGTAGACACGCTATCTTGAGGGGGTAGTGGCGAAAGCTGTGCGAGTTCGAGTCTCGCCGACGGCACCATTCAATCCTGATGTCATGCTGGCGTCAGGCGCAGGCGTGAAGCTTGCAAAGCGAATTGCAAACAGAGATTCAAATGAACCTAGAGCAGTACCTGCCCGTCCTTTTGTTTATCCTGGTTGGCCTGGCGGTTGGCGTGGCACCCCAAGTCATTGGCTTCTTTTTGGGTCCACAAAAACCGGATGCCGCGAAAAATTCACCCTACGAATGTGGTTTCGAGGCGTTTGAAGACGCCCGCATCAAGTTTGATGTCCGCTATTACCTCGTTGCCATTTTGTTCATTTTGTTTGATCTGGAAATCGCTTTCCTTTTTCCTTGGGCTGTGTCGCTGAAAGAAATTGGTTTGGTGGGTTTTTCTGCCATGATGATTTTTTTGGCTATTTTGGTCGTGGGCTTTGCCTACGAATGGAAAAAAGGCGCCCTCGATTGGGAGTAACTCATGTCACTTGAAGGCGTTTTCAAAGAAGGTTTCATCACCACGTCTTATGACTCGGTGGTTAATTGGGCCAAAACAGGTTCCTTGTGGCCGATGACGTTTGGCTTGGCATGCTGCGCGGTTGAAATGATGCACGCTGGCGCGTCTCGCTATGACATTGACCGTTTTGGCATGCTGTTCAGGCCC
Organism: uncultured Burkholderiales bacterium; assembly: GCA_903956845.1. Classification (GTDB taxonomy): domain Bacteria; phylum Pseudomonadota; class Gammaproteobacteria; order Burkholderiales; family Burkholderiaceae_C; genus Limnohabitans. The sequence goes on along the minus strand of CAJBOO010000276.1, from coordinate 17,921 downwards.
AGTCCCCGTCAATCAGACTTGATGATCGTGGCGGGCACCTTGTGCAACAAAATGGCACCCGCATTGCGCAAGGTGTATGACCAGATGTCTGAACCGCGCTGGGTTTTGTCCATGGGTTCCTGCGCCAACGGTGGTGGCTATTACCACTACAGCTATTCGGTGGTACGTGGGTGTGACCGTATCGTGCCGGTGGATGTGTATGTGCCAGGATGTCCTCCCACCGCTGAAGCATTGCTCTACGGCATCTTGCAATTGCAAAACAAAATCCGGCGCGAAAACACCATTGCCCGCTGAGACCTGAGCCGATGACCACCACCGTTTCCATTGATACCTTGCAAAACACCCTGCTTCACGTGTTGGGTGAGCGTGTTCAACAATTGGACTTGGCCTTGGGTGAACTCACCCTGACGGTCAAGGCCGATGACTACGCGCAAGTTGCTCTGCAATTGCGAGATCACCCTGAACTGTCTTTTGAGCAGCTCATGGATTTGTGTGGCATGGACTTCAGCAGCTACAAAGATGGCGCAGCTTCTCGATACACCGACGGGCCTCGTTATGCCGTGGTCAGCCACTTGCTCTCACTGACCCACAATTGGCGTTTGCGTTTGCGTGTGTTCGCAGCCAATGATGATTTGCCACAAGTGTCAACAATCACCCCCGTCTGGAACTCGGCCAACTGGTTTGAACGCGAAGCTTTTGATTTGTTTGGGATCTTGTTCGAGAACCACACAGACCTGCGTCGCATCCTCACCGATTACGGGTTCATTGGCCACCCATTTCGCAAAGATTTCCCCACCACGGGCCACGTGGAAATGCGTTATGACGCCGAGCAAAAGCGCGTCATCTATCAGCCTGTCACTATTGAGCCGCGGGAAATCACGCCTCGCATCGTGCGCGAAGACAACTATGGCGGGCTCCACTGACCATGGCTGAAATCAAAAACTACACCCTGAACCTGGGGCCTCAGCACCCAGCCGCCCACGGCGTATTGCGCTTGGTGTTGGAGCTCGATGGCGAGGTGGTGCAGCGTGCCGACCCGCACATTGGTCTGTTGCACCGTGCCACCGAAAAACTGGCCGAGAGCAAAACCTATATCCAAACGCTGCCTTACATGGACCGTTTGGATTACGTGTCCATGATGTGCAACGAGCACGCCTATTGCTTGGCCATTGAAAAACTCATGGGTTTGGAAGTACCTGTTCGCGCTCAATACATCCGTGTGATGTTTGCCGAAATCACCCGCATGCTCAACCACTTGATGTGGCTGGGTGCGCATGGTTTCGATTGCGGTGCGATGAATATCTTGATTTACTGCTTCCGCGAGCGCGAAGACTTGTACGACATGTACGAAGCGGTTTCAGGGGCACGGATGCATGCGGCCTATTTCCGCCCTGGTGGTGTTTACCGCGACTTGCCTGACACCATGCCGCAGTACCAGGTCAGCAAAATCAAAAATGCCCGCGCCATTGCCCGATTGAATGACAACCGCCAAGGTAGCTTGCTCGATTTCATCGATGACTTCACCCAACGGTTCCCCAAGTATGTAGATGAGTATGAAACCTTGCTCACCGACAACCGCATTTGGAAGCAGCGCACGGTAGGCATTGGCGTGGTCTCGCCAGAGCGGGCCAAAAACATGGGCTTCACTGGTCCCATGTTGCGCGGCTCTGGCATTGCATGGGACTTGCGCAAACACCAGCCTTACGATGTGTACGACCAGATGCAATTTGACATACCTGTTGGTACCGAAGGCGACTGTTACGACAGGTATTTGGTGCGTGTGGCTGAGTTGCGTCAATCTAATCACATCATCAAACAATGTGTGGATTGGTTGCGTGCCAATCCTGGCCCAGTCATCACCGACAACCACAAGGTGGCTCCGCCACACCGTGAGGCCATGAAGACCAGCATGGAAGAGTTGATTCACCACTTCAAACTCTTCACCGAAGGTTTTCACGTGCCTGAAGGCGAAGCCTATGCAGCTGTGGAGCACCCCAAGGGCGAATTTGGAATTTACTTGGTGTCCGATGGTGCCAACAAGCCTTACCGCATGAAAATTCGCGCCCCTGGTTTTGCCCATCTGGCCTCCATGGACGAAATGGCCAAAGGCCACATGATTTCAGACACCGTGGCCATCATTGGCACCATGGACATTGTGTTTGGGGAAATTGACCGATGAACACAGCCACCACACACGCCATTGACATGGCCGAACTGAGCGCAGACACGCTCAAGCGCTTTGCGCGTGAAACAGCCAAATACCCTGATGACCAAAAGCAATCTGCTGTCATGGCGTGTTTGACCATCCTTCAGCAAGAATTGGGCTTCGTCACTCCTGCCCATGAAAAAGCCGTTGCGCATTACCTGGGCATGCCTTTGATGGCGGTACACGAGGTCTTCACGTTCTACAACATGTACAACGTCAAGCCCGTGGGCCGTTTCAAAATCAACGTGTGCACCAACCTCCCATGCCAATTGCGTGCGGGTCAGCAAACACTGGCATATGTGTGCCAACAACTCAAGGTGGACGTCGGTGGCACCACCGACGATGGTTTGTTCACGGTGCAGCCTGGCGAATGCATGGGCGCGTGCGCAGATGCGCCGGTCTTGTTGGTCAATGACACCCACATGTGCAGCTTCATGTCTTTCGAAAAGATCGACCAGATGATTGATGGCTTGCGTGCCTTGGGAGCCAAGACATGAATTTGAAACAAGCATTGGCGCCTTTTCAGGCCACTGGCCAAGAAACCTGTTTCCATGATCGCCATATCAACCCGCAAATCTATGCGGGTCTGAACGGCAAAAATTGGGGTTTGCAAGACTACCTGGCCCGAGGCGGCTACCAAGCCTTGCGCACCGTGCTGGGTTTGAACGGATCACCCGCCCTGAGCCAAGATGAAGTCATTGCCATTGTCAAGGAGTCGGGTTTGCGCGGCCGCGGTGGTGCGGGTTTTCCGACCGGACTCAAGTGGAGCTTCATGCCCCGACAGTTTTTCGGACAAAAATACCTGGTCTGTAATTCAGATGAAGGCGAACCGGGCACTTGCAAAGACCGCGATATTTTGGAGTTCAATCCCCACATCGTGATCGAAGGCATGGCCATCGCTGCTTATGCCATGGGCATCAGCGTGGGCTACAACTACATCCACGGTGAAATTTTCCAAACCTACGAACGTTTTGAAGCCGCCTTGGAAGAAGCCAGGGCTGCCGGATTCTTGGGTGACAACATCCAAGGCAGCAACTTCAGCTTTCAACTGCATGCGGCGCATGGATTTGGCGCGTACATCTGTGGAGAAGAAACGGCCTTGCTCGAATCTTTGGAAGGTAAAAAGGGACAACCCCGTTTCAAGCCGCCATTCCCAGCGAGCTACGGTGTGTACGGCAAGCCCACCACCATCAACAACACCGAAACATTTGCGGCAGTGCCATGGATCATCCGCCATGGTGGCGCGGCTTACTTGGCTTGCGGCAAGCCCAATAACGGAGGCACCAAAATTTTCTCGGTCAGTGGCGATGTCGAGCGCCCTGGCAACTACGAGGTGCCCATGGGTACACCCTTTGCCAAGCTGTTGGAATTGGCCGGTGGTGTGCGCGGTGGACGAGCTTTGAAAGCTGTCATCCCCGGCGGTTCTTCTGCCCCCGTGTTGCCAGCTTCCATCATCATGGACATCACCATGGACTATGACGCCATCGCCAAGGCGGGCTCGATGCTGGGCTCGGGCGCGGTCATCGTCATGGATGACACCCGTTGCATGGTCAAGAGCTTGCAACGCTTGTCCGCGTTTTACATGCACGAATCATGCGGTCAATGCACACCTTGCCGTGAAGGCACGGGCTGGCTGTCACGCATGGTTGACCGGATTGAAACCGGGCAGGGCCGACCCAGTGACATGGACCTGTTGGACAACGTTGCTGAAAACATCATGGGTCGAACGATTTGCGCTTTGGGCGACGCGGCTGCCATGCCGGTGCGTGGCATGCTCAAGCACTTCCGCCCCGAATTTGAACACCACATCAAGCACAAGACCTGCATGGTCTCGTCTTACGTCTGAGCGGGCTGCACACCATGGTTGAGATCGAAATCGACGGCAAAAAAGTGGAAGTGGCTCCCGGCAGCGTGGTCATCCAAGCAGCTGAACAAGCGGGAACGTTCATCCCCCACTTTTGCTACCACAAGAAGTTGAGCATCGCGGCCAATTGCCGTATGTGCTTGGTCGACATTGAAAAGGCACCCAAGCCCATGCCTGCTTGCGCCACACCTGTGACGCAAGGCATGGTGGTGCACACCAAGTCAGACCGTGCCATCAAAGCGCAAAAGTCGGTGATGGAATTCCTGTTGATCAACCACCCCTTGGATTGCCCCATTTGCGACCAGGGTGGTGAATGCCAGTTGCAAGATTTGGCCGTGGGCTATGGCGGCAGCGCCTCGCGTTACGAAGAAGACAAACGCGTGGTGTTCCATAAAGATGTTGGCCCGCTGATCAGCATGGAAGAGATGAGCCGCTGCATCCATTGCACCCGTTGCGTGAGATTTGGCCAAGAGATCGCGGGCAGCATGGAGCTGGGCATGTCTCACCGTGGTGAGCATTCCGAGATTGAAACCTTTGTCGGCGAGACGGTTGACTCTGAGTTGTCGGGCAACATGATCGACATTTGCCCCGTGGGTGCTCTGACCAGCAAACCTTTCCGATACCAAGCCCGCACCTGGGAATTGAGTCGCCGCAAGTCCATCAGTCCGCATGACGCCACCGGTGCCAATTTGGTGGTGCAAGTCAAAAACAACCAAGTCATGCGCATCGTGCCTTTTGACAACGAAGCGGTCAACGAGTGCTGGATCGCTGACCGTGATCGCTTCAGTTACGAAGCCCTCAATGGCCCAGACCGCTTGACCCAACCCATGCTCAAGAAGGATGGCCAATGGCATGTGGTTGACTGGACCACCGCCTTGGAATATGTGGCCAATGGTGTGAAGCAAATCAAAGCTGACCACGGTCCCCAAGCCTTGGGTTGTTTGGCCAGCCCGCACAGCACGTTAGAAGAGTTGCATTTGGCCGCGCAGTTCATGCGTGCCTTGGGCAGTGACAATATTGACGCCCGCTTGCGTGCTGCTGAATTCAGTACAGGCTCGCCAGTGCGCTGGTTAGGCAGGTCCTTGGCCAGTTTGAGTACCTTGGACCGCGTGTTGGTGGTGGGCAGCCATTTGCGCAAAGACCATCCATTGATGGCTCAACGCATCCGTCAAGCCGCACGCCGTGGCGCGCACGTTCATGCCTTGAATGAGGTCCTACAGGACTGGGCAATGCCCATCCAGACCGCACTGACAGTGGACAGTGCGGTGTGGGTGCAAAGTTTGGCCGATATTGCCGCCGCCATCGCTCAGCAAAAAGGCGTTCAAGCACCTGCCAAAGGCAATGCTTCGTCTGCCATGGCACAAGCCATCGCCACTTCACTGTTGTCAGGCGAGCACAAAGCCATTGTGTTGGGCAACGCAGCTGCACACCATGCCAAAGCATCCAGCTTGTTGGCGCTGGCCAACTGGATGGCCAAGCAAACCGACGCCACGGTGGGGTATTTGGGTGAAGCGGCCAACACCGTTGGTGCGCAATTGGTCAACGCCCAGCCTGTGCAAGGTGGCATGAACACGGCTCAGATGCTGCAGCCCAAGGCCTTGCAGGCTTTGTTTTTGCTGCATACCGAGCCCGAGTTTGACTGCGCTGGCGGCCAAGCAGCGGCTGCACATTTGGGGCAAACAGGCATGGTGGTCACTCTGTCGCCCTTTCAAACCAATTTGGCATTCAGCGATGTGCTTTTGCCCATCGCGCCTTTCACAGAAACCGCTGGAAGCTTTGTCAACACCGAGGGGCGTGCCCAAAGTTTCCACGGGGTGGTGCGGCCCCTGGCTGAGACCAGACCTGCATGGAAAGTTTGGCGCGTATTGGGCACATTGTTGAATTTGCCTGGCTTTGCCTTTGACAGCATTGAAGAGGTGAGGGCGCAAGCCATCCCGCATGACATTCCCGCGCTGTTGTCCAACGATTGCCATGCCCCGGTTGATTTAACACCTGCCGAGCAGGCGCCAGTGACCGCCTCGATTTACCAACTCGATGCCTTGGTGCGTCGCGCACCTGCCTTGCAACACACCGCAGACGCTCGGGAGGTGTCGCATGGTTGAAGGGTTGTTCAATGCAGGTGCAGCGCTGAGCAACGCCGCTTGGTGGGTCAACATGGGTTGGCCAGTTGTTTGGACGCTGTTGAAAATCATTGCTGTGGTGCTGCCATTGCTCTTGTGCGTGGCTTACCTGACTTTATGGGAGCGCAAAGCCATCGGCTTCACGCAAATACGTGTGGGCCCTAACCGCATCGGTCCTTATGGCTTGCTTCAACCGATCGCAGACGCGGTCAAGATCCTGACCAAAGAAATCATCTTGCCGACCAAGGCCAGCAAGGGTTTGTTTTTCTTGGGACCCGTCATGACCATGATGCCTGTGCTGGCGGCATGGGCGGTGGTGCCCTTTGGACCTGAAGTGGTGTTGGCTAACATCAATGCAGGTTTGTTGTTCTTGATGGCGGTCACTTCTCTCGAGGTGTACGGCATCATCATCGCGGGTTGGGCCTCTAATTCCAAATACGCTTTCCTCGGTGCATTGCGTGCGTCTGCACAGATGGTGAGTTATGAAATCGCCATGGGTTTTTGTTTGGTGGTGGTGCTGATGGTTTCAAGCAGCATGAACATGATCGACATCGTGACGAGTCAGCAAAAAGGCATGTTCGCTGAACAAGGCCTGGGATTTCTGTCCTGGAATTGGCTGCCCTTGTTTCCTATCTTCATCATTTATTTCATCGCCAGCTTGGCCGAGACCAACCGCCATCCCTTCGATGTGGTTGAAGGCGAGTCTGAGATCGTTGCTGGCCACATGATTGAGTACTCGGGCATGTCTTTCGCCATGTTCTTCTTGGGTGAATACGCCAACATGATCTTGGTGTCGACGCTTTGCGTGGTTTTGTTCTTGGGCGGATGGCTGGCCCCGGTGGACTGGGCATGGCTTGCATGGGTTCCCGGGTGGATATGGATGGCTGCCAAGGTCTTCGTGGTCGTCACCATGTTCTTGTGGGTTCGGGCGACATTCCCGCGTTACCGTTACGACCAAATCATGCGTTTGGGTTGGAAAATTTTCATTCCAGTCACCTTGGTGTGGTTGGTCGTGGTGGGTGTTTGGATGCAAACACCTTGGAACATTTGGAATTGATGCAGAGGCGCCCATGACCAAACCGACCACCATGACTGTTCAAACGCCTTTTTCTTGGGCTGATTTTTTCTCGAGCTTCTTGCTGCTTGAGTTTTTCAAAGGCTTCGCGATCACTGGCAGGTACATGTTTGCCCGCAAGATCACGGTGCAGTTCCCAGAAGAAAAAACCCCCTTGAGCCCTCGTTTCAGGGGCTTGCACGCCTTGCGTCGTTATGACAACGGTGAAGAGCGTTGCATTGCTTGCAAACTCTGCGAGGCTGTCTGCCCAGCGATGGCCATCACCATCGAATCCGATGTGCGTGCCGATGGTTCTCGTCGCACTTCTCGCTACGACATCGACCTGACCAAATGCATTTTTTGCGGCTTCTGTGAAGAAAGCTGCCCGGTTGACTCGATTGTCGAAACCCATGTGTTTGAGTACCACGGCGAAAAGCGTGGTGATTTGTATTTCACCAAAGAGATGCTGCTGGCGGTGGGCGATCGATACGAACCGCAAATCGCGGCCAACAAGGCAGCCGATGCCAAGTACCGTTAACCCCAAAGGAAGATAGCAACATGGATGTCAAATCAGCCCTGTTCTACGTCTTTTCAGCCGTTTTGCTGTTTGCTGCCTTGCGCGTGATCACCGTGCGTAACCCGGTGCATGCCGCGCTGTATTTGATATTGGCATTCTTCCAAGCCTCGGGCATCTGGATGCTGCTCAAGGCCGAATTCTTGTCCATCACCTTGGTGCTGGTCTATGTCGGCGCTGTCATGGTGTTGTTTTTGTTCGTGGTCATGATGATTGACATCAATATCGATGCCTTGAAGAAGGGCTTTTGGAGCCACTTTCCCTTGGCAGCCTCGATTGGTGCGGTATTGGCATTGGAACTTGCTTCGGTGTTGATGGGCGGCTTTCGCTCGGCCCCCGCGCCTATCGAAGCGGTGGCTGCGCCAGGCACACAAATCTCCAACACCAAAGACTTGGGCATCGCTCTCTACACCGATTACCTGTACCCGCTTGAAATCGCCGCCGTGATTTTGCTGGTGGCCATCATTGCTGCCATTGCCCTGACCATGCGAGAGCGCAAGGACAGCAAGTTGCAAGACCCAGCAGAGCAAATCCGAGTCAAACCAGCAGACCGCTTGCGTATGGTGAAAGTGGACCCTGTGCACCAAGCCGTCGTGGTGCCTGTGGTCGAGGAGAACAAACCATGAATGTCACCCTTGGCCACTACCTCACACTGGGCGCTGTGCTTTTCGCGTTGTCCGTCATCGGTATTTTTTTGAACCGCAAAAACCTGATCGTTTTGTTGATGGCGATTGAACTGATGCTGTTGGCAGTCAACACCAATTTCGTGGCCTTCTCGCATTACTTGGGCGACATGCAAGGACAGATATTTGTTTTCTTCATCCTCACGGTGGCAGCGGCTGAGTCTGCCATTGGCCTGGCCATTTTGGTTTTGTTGTTCAGAAACCGGTCGAGCGTCAATGTGGATGAACTCAACGCCCTCAAGGGCTGACCCGATTCACCATGAGCCAAACACTTCAAGCTTCCACCTTACTCACTGTTGCCCTGGCGCCCTTGGTGGGTGCTTTGCTCGCCGGTATCTTGGGTACACGCTTGGGAGGCGACCGCATCGGTCGACGCGTCTCACACAGCCTGACCATCCTGGGTGTTTTGGTGTCTTTTGTTTTGTCTGCACAGACGCTCTACAGCGTGGTGCAAGACGGAGCTCGTTTCAATGAAACGCTCTACACCTGGATGGAGGTGGGTGGCCTGACCATGGAGATTGGATTCATGGTGGATGGCCTCACCGCCATGATGATGTGTGTGGTGACCTTCGTGTCCTTGATGGTGCACATCTACACCATGGGCTACATGGCGGAAGACGAGGGTTACAACCGCTTTTTTGCCTATATCTCTTTGTTTACCTTCTCCATGCTGATGCTGGTGATGAGCAACAACCTGCTGCAGTTGTTTTTTGGCTGGGAAGCAGTTGGCTTGGTGTCTTACTTGCTGATTGGTTTTTGGTTCAACAAACCCTCTGCTGTGTTTGCCAACATGAAGGCCTTTTTGGTCAACCGCGTGGGTGACTTCGGCTTCATTTTGGGCATTGGCCTGATCGCCGCCTACACCGGTTCTCTCAATTACACCGAGGTGTTTGCCAAAGCCACTGAACTTAGCCAGATCGATTTCCCTTGGTTGGTGTTTGGACAAGACACTTTGCTGGTGACGGTCATCTGCATTTGCTTGTTCATTGGTGCGATGGGTAAGTCTGCCCAGTTTCCATTGCATGTGTGGTTGCCAGACTCCATGGAAGGCCCGACCCCGATTTCAGCCTTGATCCACGCTGCGACCATGGTGACTGCAGGCATATTCATGGTGGCGCGCATGTCGCCCCTGTTTGAGTTGTCAGACACCGCCTTGAACCTGATCTTGGTCATCGGCTCCATCACGGCCTTGTTCATGGGCTTTTTGGGCATGGTGCAAAACGACATCAAGCGAGTCGTCGCCTATTCCACTTTGTCGCAGTTGGGCTACATGACCGTGGCGCTGGGTGCTTCGGCTTACTCGGTGGCGGTTTTTCACCTGATGACCCACGCGTTCTTCAAGGCCTTGTTGTTCTTGGCCGCAGGCTCGGTGATCATGGGCATGCACCATAACCAAGACATCCGCTGGATGGGGGGCGTACGCAAATACATGCCCATCACCTGGATCACCTCTTTGCTGGGTTCCTTGGCTTTGATTGGCACACCCTTGTTTTCTGGCTTCTATTCCAAAGACAGCATCATCGAAGCCGTGGCTGCCAGCCATTTGCCTGCCGCTGCCTGGGCGCACTTTGCGGTGCTGGCAGGCGTTTTCATCACGGCGTTTTACTCATTTCGCATGTATTTCTTGGTGTTCCATGGCAAGGAACGCTTTGACCAAAACCCTGATGCACACCATGATGGACACGGTCATGACGAGCACCATGCGCCGCACGAGTCGCCATGGGTGGTGACTGTGCCTTTGGTTTTGCTGGCCATTCCTTCGGTCTTGATTGGCTACTTCACCATCGACCCCATGCTCTTTGGCGATTTCTTCCAAGACGCAATCAGTGTCCATGCCAGCGCTCACCCCGCCATGACCGAACTGCGACACGAATTCCATGGTGCGATGGCCATGGCAGAGCATGCATTAGGCACTTGGCCTTTGTGGCTGGCTGTGAGCGGCGTGGTGCTGTCCTTCTACATGTACATGGTCAACCCAGCCTTGCCTGCAGCGATTCATCGCATCTTCATGCCCATCCACACACTGCTGATCAATAAATACTACCTGGACGCCTTCAACGAACATGTGCTGGCACGTGGCACACGCGCACTGGCCACGGTACTGTGGAAGGGCGGTGACCAAGGCTTGATCGACGGTTGGTTGGTCAATGGTTCTTGGCGTTTGGTGGGCAGACTGTCGCAGTTCGCCAGACGGTTGCAATCTGGTTTCCTCTACCACTATGCCTTGTTGATGATATTGGGCATGTTTGGCTTGATCACCTGGTTTGTCTGGCTCAAGCCATGACGGAAGTATTTATGCAATTGACATTCAATCAAGACAGAGAGATGCCATGGGAATGCTGAGCCTGGCCATTTGGACACCGATCTTGTTCGGTGTGTTGCTGCTCGCCTTTGGTCGCGATGAGCATGCCAAGGCTGTGCGTTGGCTTGCGCTGTTGGGTGCACTCATCAGCTTTTTGGTGACCCTGCCCTTGTACGCTGAATTCGATACCGCCAGTGCTGCCATGCAATTCGTGGAAAACCAGCCTTGGATTGCGCGTTTCAACATGCATTACCACCTCGGCGTGGACGGTATTTCATTGTGGTTTGTCTTGCTGACGTCCTTCATCACCGTGGTCGTGGTCATTGCCGGTTGGGAGGTCATCACCGAGCGTGTCCATCAATACATGGGCGCGTTCTTGGTGTTGAGCGGCGTCATGATTGGGGTGTTTTGCGCTTTGGATGGCATGTTGTTTTATGTGTTTTTCGAGGCCACCTTGATCCCCATGTACTTGATCATTGGTATCTGGGGTGGGCCTAACCGCATCTACGCGGCATTCAAGTTTTTCCTCTACACCTTGTTGGGCTCATTGCTGATGCTGGTGGCGTTGGTGTATCTCTACATCGCGTCCAACGGCAGTTTCGATTTGCATGAATGGCAACACCTGCCACTGACCGCGCAGGCGCAAACACTGCTTTTCTTTGCTTTCTTTGCAGCTTTCGCTGTCAAGGTACCCATGTGGCCCGTGCACACTTGGTTGCCCGATGTGCACGTTGAGGCCCCGACGGGTGGCTCAGCTGTGTTGGCGGCCATCATGCTCAAGCTCGGCGCGTACGGGTTTTTGCGATTTTCATTGCCCATCGCACCCGATGCAGCGCATGAATGGGCATGGTTGATGATTACCCTTTCATTGATCGCGGTGGTGTACGTTGGTTTGGTGGCCGTGGTTCAACAGGACATGAAAAAACTGGTGGCGTATTCATCGGTGGCGCACATGGGCTTTGTCACCCTTGGCTTTTTCATGTTCAGTGACCTGGGCGTGAGCGGCGGCATTGTGCAAATGATCGCGCATGGTTTTGTGTCTGCAGCGATGTTCTTGTGCATTGGCGTGTTGTACGACCGCGTTCACTCACGTGACATCGCCAGCTACGGGGGTGTGGTCAACACCATGCCTAAATTTGCCGCTTTTGCACTCTTGTTTGCCATGGCCAATTGCGGCTTGCCAGGCACGGCCGGTTTTGTCGGAGAGTGGATGGTGATTTTGGCTGCCGTGAAGTTCAATTTCTGGCTTGGCTTATTGGCCGCTTCTGCCTTGGTCTTTGGCGCGGCATACACCTTGTGGATGGTCAAACGTGTCTACCTGGGTCCAGTCACCAACGACGATGTCCGTCAATTGCTGGATATCAATGCACGTGAATTTGTCATGCTCGCCTTGCTGGCTGCAGCGGTTTTGTGGATGGGGGTGTATCCCAAGCCTTTCACCGATGTGATGAATGTCTCGGTCAGCCATTTGCTGGAGCATGTGGCTGTCAGCAAATTGCCCCAATGAACAGCACTATGACCCCCACTGGACTTCAACCATGATGCATAACTTCAACTGGGTGACGGCTTATCCTGAAATCGTGTTGTTGGTCATGACCTGCGTGATCACCTTGGTCGACCTGTGGGTCAAGTCCCCCATGCGCACCGTGACCTATGTGCTCACCATGCTGACGTTGGCAGTGGTCGCGGCACTCGAGGCTTTTTATGCCAGCAGCAACGGAACCGTGTATGGCTTTGGTCACATGGTGGTGTCTGACGCCATGGGCAATTGGCTGAAATGTTTTGCCACCTTGGCGGTCATGGCCTCGTTGGTTTATGGACGTCCTTATGCATTTGATCGCCAAATGTTGACTGGCGGTGAATTCTTCTCCCTCAGCTTGCTGGCCTTGTTGGGCATGTTTGTCATGATTTCTGGCAACAACTTCTTGGTGTTGTACCTGGGCTTGGAGTTGCTGACACTGTCCAGCTATGCCTTGGTGGCTTTGCGTCGCGACCATGGTGATGCGACCGAAGCAGCCATGAAGTATTTCGTCTTGGGTGCACTGGCCAGCGGATTTTTGCTCTACGGCTTGTCCATGCTCTACGGCGCCACGGGCAGTTTGGATTTAACAGCGGTCTTCGCGGCTGTGGCCAGCGGTCACATCAAACACCAGGTGTTGGTGTTGGGCTTGGTGTTTGTGGTGTGTGGCCTTGCGTTCAAACTCGGCGCCGCACCTTTTCACATGTGGGTGCCGGATGTTTACCAAGGCGCACCCACAGCGGTGACCTTGATGATTGCCGCAGCCCCCAAACTCGCGGCCTTTGCCTTGATGATGCGTTTGTTGGTCGATGGTTTGTTGCCCTTGGCCATCGATTGGCAGCAAATGATGGTGGTGCTGGCGGTGGTGACCTTGGCTGTGGGTAATTTCTCAGCCATTGCCCAATCCAATTTGAAGCGCATGTTGGCTTTCTCCACCATTGCCCAAATGGGATTTGTGTTGATTGGCATGTTGTCTGGCGTGACCCATGGCAACACCATGGCGGGCGCCAATGCTTACAGCTCTGCCATGTTTTACATGGTGACCTATGTGCTGACCACCTTGGGCGTGTTTGGCGTGATATTGCTCTTGGCCCGAGAAGGTTTTGAGAGCGAAGAAATCGCCGATCTTGCGGGTCTGAACCAACGCAGCCCCTTGTATGCCGGCGTCATGGCGATTTGTTTGTTTTCATTGGCAGGTGTGCCCCCGCTGGTGGGCTTCTTTGCCAAGTTGTCAGTGCTGCAGGCCTTGGTGGCCTCTGGTCAAACCAGCGCATTGGTGTTGGCCGTGTTTGCGGTGATGATGTCTTTGGTCGGCGCGTTCTACTACCTGCGCGTCATCAAGGTGATGTACTTTGACGCCCCTCTGACAGCGGCGACCGTGGTGGCTGATACGCAAGTTCGCGTCGTGTTGACCATCAACGGCGCATTGGTTTTATTGCTCGGCCTCATGCCTGGTGGACTGATGTCTTTGTGTGCCAATGCAGTAGTGCAAGCCCTAGGGACTTGATGGGGCATGGCGACCCTGGTCGCAGCATTTATGCCATGATTGACGTATGAAAGTCCTCAACCTTCAATGCGACCACCAGCACGACTTCGAGGGCTGGTTTGCGTCTGAGGAGGCGTTCCAAACCCAGCGAAGTCAGGGACAGATTGAATGCCCCATCTGTGGGGATCACCAGATCAGCAAAATGCTCAGTGCACCCCGCCTGAATTTGTTGACCAGCCGCACCCAATCTGCATCTGACACCGCTTCCGATGTGCCTGTCACACCGGTGAGCGCCCCCTCAACGGCAGTCACCCCGTCCACCATGCCTGCCGACATGCAAGCAGCATGGCTGAAGATGGTTCAGCATGTGATGTCGAACACGGAAGATGTGGGCGGGCAATTCGCTGAAGAAGCCCGCAAGATGCACTACGGCGAGGCCGAAGAGCGCGGCATACGCGGCCATGTGACACCGCAAGAAACCCAGGCATTGCTAGACGAGGGCATTGGTGTCTTGCCACTGCCGCTGCCTGCGGCACTCAAAGGCTCGGTGCATTGAGCCCTTGGGGCTTGGGATCACTTGTTTTTCAATTTGCCGCGAGGCGCCACGAAAGTGGTGGGTGCCACTGGACGATCGCCAGGCACGATGACCTTGGCAGGTGACGTGTCCTTTTTGGGTTTCTTCGACATTTTGTTGCTGCGTTGTTCGCCTTTGGCCATGCCATTCCCCTGGTGAGTAGTTAGGTTGATTTATTTGACTTCGGTCACAAACTCGTTGAGAGGGCGACGGACTTTGGCTAATGTTTCCAGCCAATCCTGGCCATGCAAACGGTAGCCCAAGGGCATGATCGCTACGCTGCGCAAACCCCGCGCAGTCAAACCCAAGATCACATCAACCGCTTTCGGGTCGAAGCCTTCCATGGGCGTGCTGTCGACTTGCTCAAACGCGGCCGCGATCAATGCTGCACCCAAACCGATGTATGCCTGGCGAGCCGCGTGTTCAAAGTTGACTTGGGCTTCGCGTTGGGGGTAGCTCTTCAACAGCATCTGGCGGTAGTTTTCCCAGCCTTCATTGGTGCCACCACGCACGGTATTGGTGTGGTCAAACATGTGGTTGATGCGTTCGGCGGTGTAGGTGTCCCAAGCAGCAAAGACCAAGAGGTGTGATCCTTCGGAGATTTGGGCTTGACCGTGCGCTGCGGCTTGGATCTTGCTGCGCAC
The DNA here is from genome assembly GCA_903956845.1 of uncultured Burkholderiales bacterium. Classification (GTDB taxonomy): domain Bacteria; phylum Pseudomonadota; class Gammaproteobacteria; order Burkholderiales; family Burkholderiaceae_C; genus Limnohabitans. The sequence continues at coordinate 2,895 of CAJBOO010000276.1, read as the reverse complement.
ATCTGGGTGGGTCACCAAGACGATTTCAAAGGGCTGCAAACCGCTGGAGGTGGGCGCCAGTCGGGCGGCTTCGATGATGCGGTTGACTTTGTCTTGGGGGACAGCTTTGCTGCTGTCCATTTTTTTGGTGGCATAACGCCATTGCAATGCATCGTTCAGTGCTGTCATGTGGTTTCCTTTCGGACCATTATCGCTTCAGCCCCTGGCCAAGGTGACACCGCCATCCACCACCAAGGTGTGGCCCACGACATAGTCGCTGGCGTTGCTGGACAAATAAATCGCAGCGGCAGCCATGTCTTCATCGCGACCAATGCGGCGTGCGGGAATGGTTTGGGCAGTTTCATCGCCATGGTCACGCGCTTCGCGGTTCATCTCTGAAGCAAATGCCCCGGGCGCAATGGCATTGACGCAAATGCCGTCTTTGATCAGCTCGAGCGACATGCGCTTGGTCAGGTGAATCACGCCAGCTTTGCTGGCGGCATAGGAATAGGTTTCCCAAGGGTTGACCGACAGGCCATCGATCGAAGCGATGTTGATCACTTTGGCCATGTGTTGCTTGGCTGCCAAGCGCAACATGGGCGCGAAGGCTTGGGTCAAAAAGAAGGGGGTTTTCATGTTGAGGTCCACCACCTTGTCCCAACCAGCTTCTGGGAACTCATCAAACGGTGCGCCCCAAGCGGCCCCTGCGTTGTTGACCAAGATGTCCAGGTGTTTCTCTTTTTCACCCAGTTGCTTGACCAATTGGGCAATGCCTTCCTTGGTAGACACATCCAAGGGCATGGACACGCAGTTGCCGAAGGCAGACAGTTCTTTGGCGGTTTCATCGCATGCAGTCGCTTTGCGAGCTGTGATGTAGACACGTGCGCCCTGGCAAAGCAAACCCTTGGCGATCATGCGGCCAATGCCGCGAGAGCCGCCCGTGACGAGTGCAACGCGGCCTTTGAGGGAGAAGAGTTCAGTGGTGTTCATGGGGGCTCCGCAAGGGTGAGGATGAGAATTCAGTTTGGATCAAGCATATATCAGCAGCAGGATCCGTTGGCGCACTTGGCTTGGCCTGACACGATCACGCTTGGTGTCAAACCTCTAGCAGCCGCTGGGCCTTGTCCAACCAAATGGACAAGCTGTCAATCAATTCGCTCTGGCTGAAAGAGCAACTTTCTTCGGTGAACAATGCGCTGGACTCCATGCGGTCAATCAAGTCCAGCCATACCGTTTGGTATCGCTCAGGCAAGGCCTTGAGCAAGACTTCTTGGGCTCTGGCTTGGTGACAAAAATCCCTGGTCTGCAAAGATCCATCCCGCAGTTGTTCCAAGGCGTGGTGCAGGTGATCCAGAGTGGTGGTCAGTTCAGTGTCCATGTGCTCACTTGCCCCAACTGTCCTTCAAGCCCACCGCACGGTTAAACACCAAATGCGCAGATGAGTGATCCACACGATCCACCACAAAGTAGCCCAAGCGCTCAAACTGAAACTTCTGGTCAGCTGCCGCTTTGAGCAACGAAGGCTCGACATAGGCCTGGACCACTTTCAAGCTGTCGGGGTTGAGTGCTTCCAAAAAATCTTTGCCGCCTGCATCGGGCTGAGCATCGCTGAACAATCGGTCGTACAAACGCACTTCGGCTTTCACGCCATCGGCCACGCCCACCCAGGTGATGACGCCTTTGGCTTTCACGCTGTCCGACCCCGCTGTGCCGCTCTTGGTGTCGGCAAACACCTTGGCATGCACCTCGGTGACCACGCCATGGGCATCTTGGCTGTAGCCCGTGCACTCGACCACAAAGCCGCCCTTCAAGCGAACCACGCTGCCAGGGGATGTGGATCCATCGGCATTCACCTGCGGTGGACTCAGACGCTTGTAGCCCTTTGGGGGCACTGCCTCGAAGTCTTCACGCTCTATCCAGACCTCTTTGCCGATGGTGAATTCACGCGCAGCGGGTTCAGGTTGACCTTCAGGCGGGTGTGGCAAAGCGGGCAGGGTGCAGGGCTCCAAATGGCCTGCGCCAAAGGCTTCATCCCAATTGGTGAGCACGAGCTTGACAGGGTCGAGCACGGCCATGGCCCGGTGCGCGGAGTTTTCGAGTGTTTCGCGCAAGCAGCCTTCCAAGGTGCTGTAGTCGATCCAACTGTCTGATTTGGTCACGCCAATGCGCTCGGCAAACAGCTGCAAGCTCTCGGGCGTGTAGCCCCGGCGCCGCAAACCGACGATGGTGGGCATGCGGGGGTCGTCCCAGCCGCTGACCTTGCCTTCGCTGACCAGTTGCGCGAGTTTGCGTTTGCTGGTGATGACGTAGGTGAGATTCAAGCGGGCAAATTCATATTGCTTGGGAGCCGGTGCAGACAGCAAACCGCCCTCACACAGGCGCTCCATCAACCAGTCGTAAAACGGGCGTTGGTCCTCGAATTCCAAGGTGCAAATGCTGTGTGTGATTTGCTCTAGCGCGTCTTCGATGGGGTGGGCAAAGGTGTACATCGGGTAGATGCACCATGTGTCGCCGGTATTGTGGTGTGTGGCGCGGCGTATGCGGTAGATGGCCGGGTCGCGCATATTGATGTTGGGCGAGGCCATGTCGATCTTGGCACGCAGCACAGCAGCACCATCGGCCAGTTGGCCGTCGCGCATCTCGCGAAAGCGGGTCAGGTTCTCGGCCACGGATCTGCTGCGAAAGGGGCTGTTGACACCGGGCTTGCCAAAGTCACCACGGTTGGCGCGCATCTCCTCCGCCGTTTGCTCGTCCACGTAGGCATGACCTGCTTCAATCAAGGCCTCGGCTGCGCGGTACATGAAGTCGAAATAGTCGCTGGCTTGGTAGGGCGCATCGTTGCCAGGTTGGGTCCAGCTGAAGCCCAGCCACTTCACAGCGTCAATGATGCTGTTGACGTATTCGGTGTCTTCTTTT
>CAJBOO010000275.1 GCA_903956845.1 uncultured Burkholderiales bacterium | reverse complement strand
GGACAAGGCTCGGCAAATGGAAGAAGAAGGGCAAAAAATCATCAAGTTGAATATCGGCAACTTGGCAGTTTTCGGTTTTGATGCCCCAGAAGAAATCCAACAAGACATCATCCGTAATTTGCCAGGTGCTGCCGCTTACTCAGACAGCAAAGGTATTTTTGCTGCACGCAAAGCCGTGATGCATTACACCCAGCAGCAGGGCATTGATGGCGTTTCTTTGGATGACATTTACCTTGGCAATGGTGCCAGCGAGTTGATCGTGATGGCCACCAATGCGTTGCTAAACAACGGCGACGAATTGCTGCTGCCCGCGCCAGATTACCCCTTGTGGACGGCTGCAGTGAGTCTGTCTGGGGGCACACCTGTTCACTACATGTGTGACGAAGCCAATGGCTGGATGCCCAACATAGAAGACATCAAATCCAAGATCACACCCAACACCAAAGGGATTGTGGTGATCAACCCAAACAACCCCACTGGCGCACTTTACTCAGATGCGCTGCTCAAAAGCATTGTTCAATTGGCGCGTGAACACGGGCTGATCATCTTTGCCGACGAGGTTTACGACAAAGTCCTTTACGACGGCGTTCAGCACACAGCCATTGGCAGCTTATCTAAAGATGTGCTGACATTGACTTTCAATTCGCTTTCCAAAAGCTACCGATCTTGTGGTTATCGGGCGGGATGGTTGGTGGTGTCTGGCGATAAAAAACCCGCCAAAGACTACATCGAGGGGCTCAACATGTTGTCCTCGATGCGTTTGTGTGCCAACGTGCCTGGTCAAAGCGCGATCCAAACCGCTTTGGGCGGCTACCAAAGCATCAATGACTTGGTCAAGCCAGGTGGCCGGTTATGTCGCCAGCGGGATTTGGCTTACGAGCTGATCACCGCCATTCCTGGTGTGACCTGTGTCAAGCCCCAAGCTGCTTTGTACATGTTCCCCAGGTTAGATCCCAAGATGTATCCGATCAAAGATGACCAACAATTCATCAATGATCTGCTGCAAGAGACCAAGGTTTTGTTGGTTCAAGGAACTGGCTTCAATTGGCCAACCCCAGATCACTTCCGCATCGTTTTCCTTCCCCATGAAGACGATTTGCGCATTGCCATTGGCCGCATTGCCAAATTCCTTGACAACTATCGAAAGAATCCAAGCGCATGAAACCCATCCAAATTGGGCTGTTAGGTCTGGGCACAGTTGGCAAAGGTACCTACGACGTTTTGCTGCGTAACCAAGCGGAAATTCAAAGAAGAACAGGCAGGCCAATCCAAATCACCATGGTTGCTGACTTGGATGTTGAGCGTGCCAGGTCAATGGTTGAACCCGGCTGCCAAGTGGTTGCGGACGCTCGCCAAATCATCGCCAACCCAGACATCGATGTAGTCATCGAATTGATTGGTGGGTATGGCATTGCTCGCACACTTGTTCTTGAAGCCATGGCTGCAGGCAAACATGTGGTCACCGCAAACAAAGCCTTGTTGGCTGTCCATGGCGCCGAGATTTTATCGGCTGCACAGCATAAAGGAGTGATGCTTGGGTTCGAGGCGGCCGTGGCGGGGGGAATTCCGATCATCAAATCTTTACGAGAAGGCTTGACTGCCAACAAAATCCATTGGATTGCAGGCATCATCAACGGAACAACCAATTTCATCTTGACGCAAATGCGCGAGAAGGGCTTGAGTTTTGAAATTGCGCTCAAAGAAGCTCAGGCCTTAGGCTATGCGGAAGCTGACCCCAGCTTTGATATCCAGGGTGTTGATGCAGCTCATAAGTGCAGCATCATGTCAGCCATCTCTTTTGGTATTCCCATGCCTTTTGCGCATGCCTACATCGAAGGTATCGATCAATTGCAATCCGAGGACATCGCATTTGCAGAGCAATTGGGCTACCGCATCAAATTGCTGGGCATTTCCAAAAAGACAGATCAAGGCATTGAACTGCGTGTCCATCCCAGCTTGGTGTCTGAAAAGACCTTGATTGCCAATGTGGAAGGTGCCATGAATGCCGTCATGGTGAACGCAGACGCTGTGGGGACAACGCTTTATTACGGAAAGGGTGCCGGTGGAGAGCCTACTGCCAGTGCTGTCATTGCGGATGTGGTCGATATGGCTCGTCTCATGTCATCGCATGTCGATGCACGGGTGCCTTATTTGGGTTTTCAGTCAGCGGAAATGGTCGACACCCCCATCCTCTCTATCAACGATGTGGTGACTTGCTATTACTTGCGATTAGGTGTCGCTGATCAAGCAGGCGTTTTGGCCAGTGTGACTGGTGTGCTGGCAGACCATGAAATCAGCATTGATGCCATGTTGCAACAGCCTGCTGCAGTCGGTCAAGACAGGACTGAGTTGATTGTTTTGACACATTCAGCCAAAGAATCTGTCATGAACCAAGCCATTGCCAAAATGGAAGAACTGCCTACCGTGCTGGTTCCTGTGATTCGTATTCGCAAGGAAGACTTGAACTGATGCAGTACATCTCCACCAGAGGACATCCAGCCAAGCTGTCGTTTTGTGACATTTTGTTAGAGGGGTTGGCGCCTGATGGTGGCCTTTACCTGCCTGTCAGCTACCCACAAATCAATGCGGCAGCGCTGACAAAGTTGCGACAAGTATTTGACAAGAGCGGATACGCTCAACTGGCTTTTGAAATTTTGTCTCTTTACATCGACGATATTCCGCAAGCTGATCTTTTGGGACTGTGCCAACAAACCTACCGACCTGAAGTGTTTGGCTCGGAGTTGATCGCACCGGTTCGTCATTACAAAGACCAAATACACATTTTGGCCCTGTCCAATGGTCCAACCCTGGCCTTCAAGGACATGGCCATGCAATTGCTTGGGCATTTATTTGAATACGAATTGGACCGCAGATCCGCAGAACTCAATATTTTGGGTGCTACGTCTGGCGATACGGGTAGTGCGGCTGAGTATGCGATGCGAGGTAAAAAAGGGGTTCGCGTTTTCATGACCAGCCCCCATGGCCGCATGAGCCTTTTTCAGCAAGCTCAGATGTTCAGTTTGCAAGATGCGAATATTTTCAACATGGCCATTGAAGGCGTATTTGACGACTGCCAAGACATTGTGAAGGCGGTTTCAAACGACCTTGAATTCAAGCGCCGTTTCAAAATTGGCACCGTCAATTCAATCAACTGGGCGCGTTTATTGGCGCAGGTGGTGTATTACTTTGCAGGCTACTTTCAGGTCACCAGCAGCAATGACCAAAAGGTCAGCTTTGCTGTGCCCAGTGGCAACTTTGGCAATGTG
>CAJBOO010000274.1 GCA_903956845.1 uncultured Burkholderiales bacterium | reverse complement strand
TCCCCTCAATTTCAATCAAACCAACTCAACTGCGGCTTTTAACTGACTTGGGAACGATGGGCGAGGGTGCGATCGGAGTGACGCCATGACCACCCGGTTGGCCACCTCGATGTCGCCAATGCGAGTGGGGGTGAACAGTTTGTCGGTCATGGGGTTTACCAAGTGAGTTTGAATCGAACAAGCAGGGGGCGCAGCACAAACAGCGGGCCCACCCAGAGGTATTGCACATCCTCAAAGAAAGAGGGTTTTTGGCCTTCGATTTTGTGACCGATGAATTGCAGCACCCATGCGCCCACAAACACCGACACGCAAATGAGCAAGCGGTGCTCGCTCATGGCATGCACCAGCACCAACATCAGCCCGGTCCAAGCAGCCATCACGCCCGAAAAAACCAAGGACAAACGCAGGTAGTACACCATGCTGGCTGCCAAGAACACATAGGCCAGGGCAGGGTGAAGCTCGAACATCAAGCCGATCAAGGTGAGCATGATCAAGGGCACGGCCAAAAAGTGGATGCGCTCGTTCACCGGGTGTTGGTGGCTCAGGCTGTAATGGTCCAGCAGTTGGTCGATGCGTCGACGGGTCTCGGCGGGTGTGTCGTTCACGGTGTCCATGGGGTCTCCTTGGTGTTCACGCGATCAGGGCTTGGGCAAATTCATCGGCCTTGAACGCTTGCAGGTCTTCCAGCTTTTCGCCAATGCCAATGAAATACACCGCCAAGGCTTGGTCAGCAGGACGTTGTTTGGCCCACAAAGCAATGGCGGCCAACACGCCGCCTTTGGCTGTGCCGTCGAGTTTGGTGACGATCAGGCCGGTCAAGCCCAGGGTCTCGTCAAACGCTTTGACTTGCGCCAGGGCGTTTTGCCCGGTGTTGCCGTCGATCACCAGCAAAACCTCGTGTGGCGCGGACGCGTCGGCTTTTTGCACCACGCGTTTGATTTTTTTCAGCTCTTCCATCAGGTGCAGCTGGGTGGGTAAACGGCCTGCGGTGTCGACCAAGACCACGTCTTTGCCTCGGGCGCGACCAGCTGTTACCGCGTCAAAGCTGACGGCTGCCGGGTCGCCTTGGTCTTGGCTCACGATGTCCACCTGGTTGCGGTCGGCCCAAACCAACAACTGCTCTTTGGCGGCCGCTCGAAAGGTGTCGGCCGCTGCCAACAACACGCTCGCACCCGCGTCACTCATGTGGCGGGTCAGCTTACCGATGGAAGTGGTTTTGCCCGCACCGTTGACGCCCGCCACCATGATCACCGTGGGGCGGTGTTGGTCCAAACGGATCTCGCCTTCCAGGGGGCGCAGCACATCGGCCAACACCTGCACCAGCAAGGCTTTGACCTGCTCTGGGTCTTTGGCGCCATCGGCCTTCACCCGTTGCTTGAGGGCCTGCAAGACATGCTGGGTAGCCGCCACCCCGGCATCGGCCATCAACAGCGCAGACTCCAATTCTTCATACAAAGCCTCGTCAATGACCTTGCCAGCAAACACCGAGGCGATGCTGTTGCCGGTGCGTTGCAGGCCGCTGCGCAAACGCCCCAACCAAGCCTGGCCGGCCACCTGGGCAGCGGGGCTGGGGGTGGCTGCGGGTGCTGCAGGGGTCTTTCGCTTGAACAGGCTGAACATGGGGCTGGGGGTTTCTAAAATGCGGGACACCCACGACACCGTGGGCAGACAGATTGGTCATTCTATGAAACCCCACTTTTTACCGCGCATGCGTCTTTGGATCGCTGGCTTGTCCTTGGTTTGTCCCTGGTGGCTAGCCAACGTGGCGCAGGCGCAAACAGTTCAGCAATTCACCCTGGCCAATGGCATGACCTTGATCGTCAAGGCCGATGCCCGTGCACCTACCGCGGTCCACATGCTGTGGGTGCGCGTGGGTTCCATGGACGAGGTGGACGGCACGTCTGGCGTGGCCCATGTCCTCGAGCACATGCTGTTCAAGGGTTCAGCCAAGGTCAAGCCGGGTGAGTTTTCGCGCCGTGTGGCTGCCTTGGGCGGACGCGAAAACGCGTTCACCAACAAGGACTACACCGGCTACTACCAACAAATACCGGCTGCCAGCCTGCAAGAGGTGATGCGCTTGGAGGCCGATCGGTTTGCCAACAACCAGTGGCCCGATGAAGAATTCAAGAAAGAACTCGAAGTGGTCAAAGAAGAGCGGCGCATGCGCACCGAGGATGTGCCGCGCATGATGCTGTTCGAGCAACTCAATGCCGCGCAGTTTGTGGCCTCACCTTACCGCCGACCGATCATCGGCTGGATGAACGACCTCGACGCGATGACCCCGAACGATGCCCGCGCCTTTTACAAGCGGTGGTATGTGCCCGCCAACGCGGCCGTGGTCATCGTGGGTGACGTGGATGTCAAACAGGTCAAGTCGTGGGCGGACGAGATTTACGGCCGCATTCCCGCAGGCCAGGTGCCTGCCCGCAAGCCGCAGCTTGAACCCGCGCAAAACGGCACGCGCCGGGTGCAGTTCAAAGCGCCTGCCGAACAAGCTTATGTGGCGCTGTCTTGGAAAGTGCCTGGTTTTAAGGGCTTCAATGAAGACGACAGCACCCGCGACGCCTTGGCCCTGAACATGCTGGCGGCGGTCCTCGATGGTTACAGCGGCGCACGCTTAGACCGCAGCTTGACTCAGGGCGAAAACCGACTGGCGGACAGCGCAGGGGCCTACAACAGTTTCAGTGGTCGTGGTCCTCAGGTGTTTTCTTTGGACGGTGTGCCCGCCAAAGGCAAAACGCCTGAGCAACTCGAAGCCGCCTTGCGTGCCCAAATCACGCGCATCGCCACCGAAGGGGTCAGCGAGTCCGAGATGAAGCGTGTGCGCGCCCAGTGGCAAGCCTCCAAGGTGTTTCAACGCGATTCCTTGTTCAACCAAGCCCGTGAAATGGGCAGCGATTGGATCGAAGGTTTGCCCTTGGACGCGTCTGACCGCTTGATCGACCGTTTGATCGCGGTCACGCCCGAGCAGGTTCAGCACGTGGCCAAAACCTATTTCGGCGATGACAACTTGACCGTGGCCACCTTGTTGCCGCAAAGCGGGCCCAGACCGCCGCTGCGAAAACCACCGCCGGGTGCCAGACATGCCGGGGAGGGCGCACGATGAAACGCTTACTGACAGTGGCCCTGAGCTTCTTCGTTTGGCACAGCCATGCCGTCGCTGGCATCCCCATCCAACATTGGACGATGGACAACGGCGCGCAGGTGTATTTGATTGAAGTCCCAGGTTTACCCATGGTGGACATCCAACTGGAGTTGGACGCAGGCGACCGCCGCGACCCGGCAGGTTTGAACGGCCTGGCCAGTGCCACGGCTTTCATGCTGGGCAAAGGCATCCAAGCCTCAGACACCCAGCCCGCCATGGACGACAACGCTGTGGGCGAAGCCTGGGCCGATTTGGGTGCCCTGGCCAATGCCAACGCCAGCAATGACCGCTTGAGCCTGAGTTTGCGCACACTCACCCGCGCAGAGATTTTGGATGCAGCCATTGCGCTGGCCGCACGCCAATTGGCCCACCCCAGCTTCCCGGATGCGGTCTGGCAAACCGAGCGAGAACGCTGGGTCGCCAGCCTCAAGGAAGCCAAGACCAAGCCCGCCACCCTGGCCAATCAAGCCTTTGCCAAGGCGGTGTATGGCGACCATCCCTATGGCGATGAAACCGACGAAGCCAGTGTGCGCCGCTTAACCACGGCGCTCATGGCGCAGTTTCACCAAACGCATTTCCGCACCTGCCACGCCAAGCTGAGCCTGGTCGGTGCGGTCAACCGCGCACAAGCGCAAGCGCTGGTGACCAAGCTGTTGCAAGGCTTGCCACAAGACAAGGCCTGCCCCGCATTGCCCACCGTGCCCGAGGTCAAGGCCCTCAGCCAGCCACAACGCTTGGCCATTCCCTTTGAATCTGCGCAAGCCCATGTGTTCATTGGTCAGCCCGGCATTGCTCGCCAAGACCCGGACTTTTTGGCGTTGACGGTGGGCAACTATGTCTTGGGTGGCGGCGGTTTCGTGTCGCGCTTAACTGAGCAGGTGCGTGAAAAGCGCGGCCTGAGCTACAGCGTTTACAGCTATTTCGCGCCGGGCATGCACGCCGGTGCGTTCACGGTGGGCTTGCAAACCCGACCTGACCAAGCTTCTCAAGCGGTAGAGGTCGCGCAATCGGTGGTCGCCGATTTCGTGAAAAACGGACCCACCGACAAAGAAGTCAAAGCGGCCAAAGATTTTTTGATCGGCGGCTTTGCACTGCGCTTGGACAGCAACAAAAAGCTGATGGACAACCTGAGCAACATTGCTTGGTATGGCCTGCCGCTTGATTACCTAGACACCTGGACCGCACAGGTGGGCAAGCTGACCGCCAAAGACATTCAACAGGCGTTTGCCCGTCACCTGCAACCCGAGCGCATGGTCACCGTGATCCTGGGAGGCCAGCCATGACCAAGGGCGAGGTGCGCATCATCGGCGGGCTGTGGAAACGCAGCAAGCTGCCCTTGGCCAAGGTGGAGAACTTGCGTCCCACCCCGGACCGGGTGCGGGAAACCTTGTTCAACTGGTTGGGCCAAGACCTGCGCGGCTGGCACTGCCTGGATGCGTTCGCGGGCACCGGGGCCTTGGGCTTTGAAGCCGCGTCGCGGGGTGCGGCGTCTGTGGTGTGTTGCGAATCCCATGGCCTGTGCGTTGAGGCCATGCAAAAAAGCCAAGCCAAATTGCAGGCCACGCACATGCGCATCCAGCGTGGCGATGGTCTGGCCCTGTTACGCCAACAAGCCCCCAACAGCTTGGACCTGGTGCTGCTCGACCCGCCGTATGACTTTCCGCTCTACGACAAAGCGCTGGCAGCCGCACATGCCTGCATCAAAGCCAGCGGTCATGTGTACCTCGAGTCGGGCAAGGCTTGGTTGGCCGAAGACCTGTTGGCCCAAGGCTGGGTGCTGGCGCGACACCTCAAGGCCGGTGCGGTCCATGCGCATTTGCTGCAGAGGGCGGCATAATCCGCAGCAATCCCCCGACGCACTGAGCCGACATGTCCAAACCTGTGATCGCGATTTACCCTGGCACCTTTGACCCGATCACCTTGGGGCACGAAGACATCGTTCGCCGCGCGTCGCGCATGTTTGACGAGGTGGTGATCGCCGTGGCCCGCGCCCACCACAAAAAAACCATGTTCACCCTGGATCAGCGCGTCGACATGACCCGCCAAGCCTTGGCCGATTGCGCCAATGTCAGGGTGCACACCTTCGAGGGCTTGGTGATTGATTTCGCCAAAACCATGGGGGCGCACACCATGGTGCGCGGCATCCGATCCATGACCGACTTCGACTACGAGTTTCAACTGGCCGGCATGAACCGCCGCTTGGCACCCGACATCGACTCGGTGTTTTTGAACACCTTGGATGTTCACCAATGCATCTCCAGCACCTTGGTGCGCGAGGTGGCGAGTTTGGGCGGTGACGTGGCGCAGTTTGTGTCGCCCAGCGTCTTTCAATACATGAAGGCGCATGTCAAACCAGTCAACTGAGGCCCAGCCATGGCATTGATGATCACCGACGAGTGCATCAACTGTGACGTGTGCGAACCCGAGTGTCCCAACGACGCCATTTACATGGGCGTCTCGATCTACGAGATCAACCCCGCCAAATGCACCGAATGCGTCGGCCACCATGACGAACCGCAGTGTGTGCAGGTGTGCCCGGTGGCCTGCATCCCGGTGAACCCCGAGCACATCGAAAGCAAAGACAGCCTGTGGGCCAAATTCCGCGACTTGCAGGCGCAGGC
>CAJBOO010000273.1 GCA_903956845.1 uncultured Burkholderiales bacterium | reverse complement strand
CAAGTTGGCGGCCGCCACTTATTTGTTATTGCCTGGTACGCCCTTCATTTATTACGGTGAAGAAATTGGCATGGCGGGCGCTAAAGGATTGAGCGACGATCCTTTCATTAGAGGGCCTTACAGCTGGCTGCCCAATGAAGCAACCGCGGGCTTTACTTCGGGTCAAGCTTATCGCGCCATATCGGGTAATGTCAGCACCCACCATGCCCAAGGACAAAAAGCAGACGCAGAGAGCCTGTGGTCGTTTTACCGTGACATGCTGGCACTTCGCAACACACGCATCTCGCTTGCCAAAGGAAGTTATGAGGAAGCTAAGGCGCAAGGTCAAGTGCTGACCTACCAAAGAAAAGCTGGGCAAGAACACAGCGTGGTGGTGGTGAACTATGGCGCTCAGCCTGCGCCCATTCACTTGGAAGGCATTGGCAACAACGTCACGCTTCGGCCGCTGTATCCCAATAAAAACTCTTCCAAACAAACGGGCACACCCCTCACGGTCCCAGCGCATTCTGTTCTTGTCTTTGCTGTAGAAAAAAAATGAAGCTAACAAAATTCAAAGCATGGTCAGGCTGCTGTCTTCTGGCCATATGCGTTACAAGCATGGCGCAAACTCAAGCGCCTAGCGTCAATGTCGCGCAGGGTACCAATGTCACTTGCCAAGCACCACCGCAAGCCATGCCGCCCTTGTATTTGCGGGGCAGTATGAATGGTTGGACGGCCCAAGAAGATTTTGAATTTGTGTGGGACTGCAATGCGTTTTATTTGAACGTCAATTTGCAAGGAGAACAAGAATTTAAATTGGCCGATGCCAAGTGGCAAGCCAACAGCAGTTGGTCGATACCCGATCGTCAAGTGGCCACTGCGCCTAATGCGTGGGCATTGTTGCCCGACAAACCCAGCAGCCCTGGTGTCAAGCTTATGTTTTCTGGTGCACACACATTGCGCCTGAGCTTGGAAAGTGGTCATGCGTTGCTTCAGTTGTTGCCACAAACTTTTATAGACCCGCGGCAAGTGCCCGTGACAAATCGAGTGGCCCTTAGTCTGTATCACCACTCGCGCGATGTGACCTTTCGAAAGCCTTTTGGTGCCGTGCCGCAGCATCAAACGGTTCACTGGTCACTCAAAGCTTTGCCGGGTGTAGAACGCGCCACCTTGGTCTTGGATGTCCGTCGCTTGGAGGGCAATCAAGAAATTTTGGAATACCGAAATTTAGCGCGCATCAACATGACGCGCACCCAAGTTGATTCAAACGAATTGTTCAAAGCAAGCTATCGATTCAAAGACAAAGCCATCTACGGTTATTGGTTTGAAGTCATCATTGACGGCGTTAAGTACGTCTATCACAACAACGCGCAGTCCATTTACTGGACGCAAGAAAAGGGCAGCGGCGGTTTAGGTCAGGTCAGTGTTGCACCCGATCAAGAGCGACGTTTAAGAAGATTCCGCGTGACCGTATACGACCCTCAATTTAAGGTGCCACAGTGGGCCCAAGACGCGGTTTATTATTTTATTTTTCCAGAGCGCTATCGCAATGGCAACCCAGCCAACGATCCGAAGGTGGGCCAAAGAAAATATCAAAGTCACAACATTGAAGTCCATGCCAATTGGTTAGACAAGCCCTACAAACCTGGCACCGGCGATGGCTCTGATGCGCACTACAACAACGATTTTTTTGGCGGTGATTTAGAAGGCATCATTCAAAAATTGGATGACATCAAAGATTTGGGTGCCAATGCCATTTACATGACCCCAGTGTTCAAGGCTGCCAGCAATCACAAGTACGACACCGCCGACTTTCATGAAATTGATCCCGCCTTTGGTACCAATGCCGACTTCAAGCGTTTGACGCAAGAGGCTGCTAAGCGTGGCATTCGCGTCATTCCCGATGCGTCCTTGAACCATGTGGGTGCAGATTCCAAATACTTTGATCGATTTGGCAATTTCAAATCAGAAGGTCTGGGCGCCTTTGCCGGTAATCGCATTCAGACCAAGTCGCCTTACGCCAGTTGGTTTACCTTGGACGCCACACAATCCGACCCTGACAAGCAATTCAAAGGCTGGGTGGGGGTGGCAGACTTACCCGAGCTAGATAAAAACTCTGAAGGATGGCGTCAATTTGCTTATGGCGACAAAAATTCTGTCACACGCAAATGGTTGCAGTTCGGTGCATCAGGCTGGCGCATGGATGTTGCGCCATGGGTGTCTGATGATTTTTGGCGTCAGTGGCGCAAAGCCGTCAAACAAACCAAACCCGATGCCGTCACCATTGCCGAAACGTGGTTTGATGCATCGAAATATTTCTTGGGCGATACCTTCGATGCCACCATGAACTATGTGATGCGCAATGCCATTTTGGATTTTGCAAACGGCAGCGATGCTCGTTCACTGACCGCCAACTTAGAGCATTTGCGAGAAGCGTATCCGCCGCAAGCCTTTCATGCGCTTATGAATTTGTTGTCTAGCCACGACCAAGCCCGCGCCTTGCATGTGCTGGGAGGGCCCATGGGTGCATCGCCTGAGGCTATGCAAAAGGCCAAGCAAAAATTACGTTTGGCCACAGCCGTTCAAATGAGTTTGCCTGGCTCACCGACCATCTACTATGGCGATGAAGTTGGTTTAACGGGCGGTGACGATCCCTACAATCGCATGCCTTATCCATGGGCCGATTTGGGTGGGCAACCCGACATGGCTTTGCGCGCCGATTTCAAAGCGTTGCTTCAACTAAGGCAAGACAAAGAAGTCTTAAGAAGAGGCGTTTTGAGCGCGCCCTTGGTCAGCACCGCCAACAGCATGGTTCTGACACGGCATACCGCTACACAACAGGTGCTCATGGCCTTCAACAACAGCGAGCAAACCCAAACCCACACTTTCAAGACTCCCAGCGCTTGGGTAAACAAACAAGGTTCTATGTGGTGGGGTCAAGGCAGCGTCATCGCTCAAGGGGCAGAAATAACGGTGTCCATACCGCCACTGAGTGCTTGGATTTGGGGCGCGACTGCAACAAGGTGAGTTGAAACATATGCGCAAGTTTGAACATGTTGGCTGGTCTCGCAGTGCCAATATTTACGAAGTCAATGTTCGTCAGTACACACCAGAAGGCAGCTTGAAGGCCTTTGGCGCACACCTCCCTCGCTTGCACAAAATGGGCGTCGACATTTTGTGGTTGATGCCCATCCAACCCATCGGCAAACAAAATCGCAAAGGCAAGTTAGGCAGCTATTACGCGGTTGCAGACTACACCGCAATCAATCCTGAATTGGGTACCTTAAAAGACTTCAAGGCGTTGGTCGATGAAGCGCATGCGCTTGGCATGAAAGTCATCATTGACTGGGTGGCCAACCACACCGCATGGGACCATGTATGGGTGAAGAAACACCCTGAGTGGTACTTGAAAAATGAGCAAGGCCAAATTCACAGTTACCTGTACGACAACGGCACAGAAATAGAAGACTGGTCCGATGTAGTGGGCCTTGATTACCTACAAAAAGAAGTTTGGCAGGCCATGACCGAAGCCATGTTGTATTGGATCAAAACAGCCGATGTAGATGGTTTTAGGTGTGATGTGGCCAGTTTATTGCCACTTGAGTTTTGGCAACAAGCGCGGACACAATTTGATGCAATCAAGCCCATGTTCATGTTGGCTGAGTCTGCCGATCTGGCGCTGCATGATCATGGCTTTGACATGACCTACGACTGGGCCTTACAAGACACTTTGAAAAAAATAGCAGCGGGCAAAGCCGATGCCAATGACCTGAAACACTACATCGAGACGTCCAAGCAGTCATTGCCGCCGGATGCTTATCGGATGACCTTCACCGCCAATCACGACACCAACTCGTGGCACAACCACGATGCCGCACACTTTGGTGCAGCGTTTCCTGCCATGGCGGTGTTGGCCGCTACTTTGCCAGGCATGCCATTGATTTACAGCGGACAAGAATCAGGTCTTCACAAGATACTGAAATTTTTTGAAAAAGACGCCATCGAGTGGCAGAGTTTTCAGCATGAAAAGCTCTACACCATGCTACTGGACTTGAAGAAGAAACACCCCGCCCTGCACAATGGCCTTGTGGGCGCGCCCGTTGAAGTCTTTGAAACTGAAAACCCCCAGGTTTTTGCGTTTCGACGCCAAAAGGGAATCAACGTGGTGTCAGTTCAGGTGAACCTGAGTTCGCAGATCCAAAGCTTCAACTTGCACGGCAAGCCGCGCAAGTTGAGTGCTTGGGAATACCAGATTCAGACCAACTAAGGCGGCCCAACTGATTGCAACAGCCCAGTCTATTTACATGGGCTGGGCAGCACAAT
>CAJBOO010000272.1 GCA_903956845.1 uncultured Burkholderiales bacterium | reverse complement strand
TTGAATGCACCATCGCGTGTGTATGCGGTGGTGCCGTCTTGTTGTTGAATTTGAAAAAAGCCATCACCCATGATGGCGACGTCCAATGGGTTTTGGCTGTTCACCAAATTGCCTTGGATGTGCAGTTTTTCGGTGGCAACCACTTTGGTACCGGTACCCAGCATCAATCCTGTGGGGGCTTGCGTATTGGCGGTGGTTTGCCCACCCGCTTGGCGGATGTTTTGGTAGAGCAGGTCTTCAAAAACCGCGCGGTCGCGCTTAAAGCCCGTCGTGCTGACGTTGGCCAAGTTATTGGAAATGACGTTCATGCGCGTTTGCTGCGCGTCCAAGCCGGTCTTGGAAACCCACAATGCTGCATCCATCGGTTAACCCCTGTTCTTCAACTGCTCAATGCGTCCCCGCAAGGTTTGATCATGGGTTCAACTTCATCATGGACGCGCCAGATTGATCGTTGTCATGACTGGTCTTGACCATGCGAACCTGTTGTTCAAACATGCGGGACTGTTCAATCAGTTTCACCATGGCTTCTGAAGGATTGACATTGCTGCCCTCCAGTGCCTGTGACGTCACTGACGTTCTGATAGGACCTGAAGCAAAATCCGCGCCTGACGGTTTATCGTGCGCCTTGAACAAACCGTCTTCCCGGCGGGTCAAGGGTGTTTGACTGGCGTCTCTGAGTAATAAAGTAGCAATTAACTCGGGTTGTTGTACGCCAGGCTGGGTAGGATCGGTGACATAGACACCGCCATCGTCTGAAATGGATACCTTGAGATTAGGCGGCACGGTGATGGGTGAGTTGCCTGAACCCATGACCGGATGACCATTGCCGGTCTCCAACACGCCATTGATTGACACCCGCAAGTCACCCCGACGTGTGAAGCCCAGCTCACCATTGGGCGCTTGCACGCCCAACACGGTTTGGTCATTCAACAAGATGTCGAGATCCCGACCTGTGGCCATCAAAGGACCAGGCTTCAATTGAATGAAGTCCATGTGCGCAGCCTGGGGTTGGTAATTCGAGTCAAAACCCTCGCCATCCGCCTTGAACGCCTTCATGGACACCTCGTACGAGCGCTTGAAGCCCGTGGTGGACATGTTGGCCATTTCATTGGCCAGGGTTTGCCGTGCCAACCGCATTTCGGTGATGGCAGCAGAAGCATTAAAGGCTAAGCGATCCATGTCGATTCTCTAAGGAGGGGCTTTACGCTCGGATTTGAATAATCGATTGGGTCAGCGTGGTGCTGGTCTCAATCGCTTTGGCATTGGCCTGGAAGTTACGCTGCTCGGTGATCAAATCCACCAACTCTTGCGTCAAGTCCACGTTGGCCCGCTCGGTCGCACCGGCTCGCACCGTGCCGAAACCGGCCGAACCAGCCTCACCGTATTTAGCTGAGCCAGAGGAAGAGGATTTGTAATAACTGGTGTCGCCAATCTGACGCAAACCGGTGGGGTTGGAGAAGTTGACCAGCACCACCTTGCCCAAGGACTTTTGCGATCCGTTGGAGTAAGAGGCATTCACCAAACCGTCGTCACCGACCGACAAACCCACCAAGTCACCTTCAGGTGCACCGTCTTGCGACTGTGACAACACGGCATAAGGTGAAGAGAACTGCGTTGATTTGGAGTAGTTGATGTTGATGGTCAACGCGCCCTTACCGTCTGGCAGGTAAACCGTGTCCAACTGGGAACCCTGCTTAGGTGACACCAAGTTACCGCCGGTGTCAAAGGTCAATTCACCTTTTTCCAAGAAGATCGGTGACCACTCGGGCAATGCTTTGAAGCCGTCAGGGCTGAATGTTTCTTTACCGAATTCATCGATGTACTGAGCCACCTGGACACCATTCACCGTTTGGGTGTACTGCGTAGGTTTGACCCAAGTGGAGCTGGATCCACGAGCACCCGTTGAATTGGACAGACCCCATTGGGTATCGCCAGACACCTTGATGAACGAATTGGAGGACGCCGTGCCCGTGGTGAATTTCAAGCTGTTGGTGGCAGAGTCGTAAGACACTTTGACGCCACTGACCGTGGAACCAGTCAAACCAGATTGGTCTGGCGGGCCTGCCAAGTTGTTGATGCCGTTTTGTAAAGCCTGGACAAAGCTGTCAATCGTGTAAGTGCTTTTGGGCTCAAGGACCACGGTGCCTTTTACATCATCCACAGACACCACAAAACGGTTGTTGGTCAAGTCCACGCTGAAGTTATTGCCCGGGTTGATGCCCATGGGCGAACCGGTCATGATCGCCGGGTTGGACTGCAAACCACGCAAAGCGGTTTGGGAAGTTTTCACCTCGTACTGACCATCTGCTGCCAAGCCAAAGTTTTCTGTGGCAAAGGAACTGGGGTTGGACACGGCAATGCTGGAGTTGTCACCCGTGGTGCCCGACTTGAACACGAATTTTTGGTTCACGGTGTCGTACTCCACCTTCAAACCTGTGCGCTGCAATTTGAAAGGACGGATGTAATCGTTGGTCGACAGTGGCAAGCCCAAGGAATTGAGGGAGTCACTGCCAGCGGTTTGTTCTGTGTAACCCGTCAAACCCAGTTGCTCATTGACACCGATCAACGAGATGACGTTGGAAGCAACCACAGGTGCAAATGAAAACTGCTGTGTCGCGGGGTCATAGTTGGCCTTGACCTGGTTGGCCATGGGGCCATAGCTCAGGTTTTTACCGCCTGCTGACACGGTGCTGGTGGTGGTGCCGGACTTGTTCAAGGTGAAACCTTCAAACACATTGCCACCGCTGTCGGTGATCTTGATGTCTTTGCCATTGACCACGGCCACTTGGACTTTGTTAGCTGCAGCCTCGGTCCACACAGGCGAAGCCTTGGTCTTCAGGTAATTTTGGATCTTGGACTTCAATTGGGCGGCCAAGTCTTCCATGGGCGAATTGCCCACAATCAAGCCCAGCGATTCGCCAGAAATAACCACGCGGTTACTGGCGGCCACAGAGCCAATGGTGAGGTCGAACGAGGTGAAGCCTGGATCAATCGTGCCCGTGCCGCTGGCATTGGGTTTCAAGGTCTCCATGGTCACGTTGGACAAGGTCAGTGAACTGGCACTGGGGACACCTGCCGTGGTTGTCGATGCAACGATAGACACACCGGAAGTCGACGTGGCTGCGGTGGTGCCAAGCGTGCTGCCACTGCCCCCTTTGAACAAGCTCAAAGCGCCCAAGGTATTGCCCGCGGCATCGTTGATGCGAATCTCGTTGCCGTTTTGCACATTCACAGAAATTTTGGCTGCATCCTCTGCAGACATGGCCAATCCAGGGGGTGTGGCAGTTGTTGCTTTTTGCAACTGTTGGCGAATGCTGTTTTGCAAACCCGTTGCCAAATCTTCCATGGGCACTTGACTTAGCGTTGTGGCTGGCCAAGTGATCATGCCCTCCAGGGTCGAAGTCGTTCCTGCACTGTTTGTCAGCGTGAAAGAGTAATTGGTGAAATCAGCTTGCGCAGGGATGGTCGAGAAAGCCACGTTCGACAGCACCACGCCACTGCTGCCAAGCTGGCCATTGATTTTGTCCACCACTTGCTCATAGGTCATGTTGGCGGTGTCGAGTTGGATGTTGCGGTACTCGATCGAACCATCGGTGTTGGTCACGCCAATTTGAAAGTTTTCTTGCTTGTCAGAGCCAAAGTTGAAGTAGCGCTCGTCGCCAAACTTGCGGTTCAACACGTTGGTCAATTCTTTGGCCACTTCCGTCCCAGAGAGTTTCAAGGGCTTACCCGCCAGGTTTTCCAACCCCACGCTCACCGGAGAGCCAGAACCATCGACATCGATGCTGAACAAACTGGCCAACTGTGTAGAGGAGTAATTTTCAAAGTTGATCGGGTTCAAAGTGGTCAAGTTGACCGCGGTCTTGCCACCGGTCACGGTGGCAGGCTCTGACGTGCGTTGATCAGTCAATTGGTTCAGTGAAAACTTTTGCGTTTTCGCATTCACCAACAAGTCGCCCACTTCACTTTCAGGCTTGAGTTGACCGTATTTGTTCACATACAAAGGCTCGCCTGTGGTGTCGGTGGCTTGTTGCAGCGCGGCGGCCACCAAGGTATCACCCACATACACATAGGTTTGCCATTTGTTGTTGGGGTCTGCTTGACTCGCATTTTGGGTTTTCGCGTAGTAAACCGTGGCCAAGTAACCATTGCCACCCTTGTCATACACGGTCAAGGCAGTGCTCTTGTTGTAAGTCGCGGGGTCATTGCGGTTGAAAGCGGTGGTCACCACTTGCGCGTCAGCCGGGAAATTCAAGCCCAGCTGCACCAAAGATGTTTCTTTGGCCATGCCGGTTGTCTTTTGTGGAATAGTCAACACGTTCATGTCGCTCAGGTTGGCTTTACCGGTCGAGTCAACCGACGCCGCCATCAAACGCTGACCGGCCGAGTTCACCACGTTGTATTGGTCGTTCATCATGAATGAGCCATTGCGCGTGAAAATGTCTTGAAAGCCGTCACCCGATTTCAAAGGAAAGAAACCATCGCCTGAAATCGCCAAGTCCAAGGTATTGGACGAGAAGTTCATGTTGCCCTGGCCAAACTCTTGGGTCACACGTTTCAAAGACACACCTTGACCAATGGTCGATGTCGCCTTTTGCAAAGGTGAGGTGGCAAAAATGTCACCAAAGTCAGCACGGCTGCGCTTGAAACCAACGGTACTCGCGTTGGCAATGTTGTTGGACGTGACGCCCAACTGCGCAGTGGCTGCATTCAGACCTGTGAGTGAGGTAAAAAAGGACATGGTTCAGTTACTCCGTTTGTATGTGTGTGTGCGTTCAGTAGGCAATGCGTTTGACTTCAGCCAAACTGACGGACTTGCCGCCGTCCACTTCCAACAACCAAGTGTTGTCACCGGTGCCAGCGTTGCTCACGCTGCGAACGGTTGACAAGGTATTGACCACTGGTTGCAAAGCCTTGCCCTGCGCACTGGCAAGCACTTGCATGGTGTAGGTGCCGTCTGGCATGGCTGCGCCACTGTCGTTGTAGCCGTCCCATGACAGCTTCATGGCGCCAGCCGACTGCGAACCAAAAATCTGTTTGCGAACCACTTGGCCCTTGGCATCCATGATCTGCATTTGCACGCCATCGGCACCGGTGGGCAAATCGACGGAGGCATCGATGGGTTGACCGCCCAACAACACCAGAGGTCCATTGGGAACAGCCACTTTGCGACCAATCATGGAAGCGCCCGCCAACATCTTGTCGCCTTGCAGGCTGTCCGCCATGGCTTGCATGCTGGTTTTCATGGCGGTGGTTGCTTCCAGTTGTGAGAATTGCGCCAACTGGGCCACGAAGGCCTCGTTTTTGACTGGGTCTAAGGGGTTTTGGTTTTTCAGTTGCGTGGTGAACAAGGTCAAAAAAGCCCCCTGGTCCATTTCATTGGACGGTGCTTTGACTTTGTTTTTGGCAACGTAATCCTCATAACTGACGATGCCGCTGGGCAGAGGTGCTTTGGCTGTGGTCGCTGTGGCCATGTCAATCTTTCAAGGTTTAGGATTTCGTGATTTCGATGGTGCGCAGCATCAATTGACGCGCGGTGTTCACCACTTCCACGTTGTTTTGGTAGGAGCGTGAGGCGGCCATCATTTCGACCATCTCTTGCATTTCATTCACGTTCGAGAGATAGACATAACCGTTTTCATCGGCTGAGGGGTTGCCCGGGTCAAACAAACTGCGAATCGGTGTGGGGTCGTCCACCACTTGGTCCACTTTCACGCCGCCTTGGTATTGAAAACCGGCATTGGTCATTTCTTCTTTGACCAAGGCTTTGAACACGGTGCGTTTGGCACGGAATGCTTCACCTTCTGATTTCGCGACGGTGGTCGCGTTGGCCAAGTTGGAAGCCGTGGTGTTCATGCGCACGGTTTGCGCATTCAGGGCTGTCCCTGCAATGCCAAATACGCTGTCAAGGGTTCTCATCGTTTATTCCCCTTTCAAGGCTTTGCGAATGCCGCCAATGCGGTTTTCGAGGAAGTTCAATGTGGTTTGGTAATCAGCTGCGGCCTTACCAAACTGCGCTTGTTCGACGTTGATTTCTACCGTGTTGCCATCGAATGAGCTGTTGAAGGGCACGCGAAAGCGTTTGCCGTCATCTGGTTGCTCTTCCAAGGCTGCAAAGTGCTTGGCGTTGGTGGCTGATAAGTATTCGCGCGTCGTCTCTTTCAGCATGGCCTTGAAGTCAAGGTCTTCTGCTTTGTAATTAGGGGTGTCAGCGTTGGCAATGTTGCGAGACAACACTTCCAAGCGTTGGCTGCGCACGCCGAGGGCTCGCTCATGGATGCCAAATGCACCAGCCAATAAGTCCATCACACACCTCCTCGGTTGTTGTTACCGCCGCTTTCACGACACTTGGCCCTCAAGTTGAGGTGCCTCCGGTCGATACTTGCAAGTTGTGTGCCATCCAAAGCTGTGTACTTACCGTTTCGCTTCCTGGAGAACAGGTGGCAAGGCTTGACCGCCTAGGCCAATGATCGGCAAAACGTTGCCGCTCAGCGCAAATAGTCTTGGTTCAAATAGGCACTGACCCTGAGTGCCTGTGCTCGGTTGGCTGGCGTCGCATTGGCCGACGGGGTGCCATTGGCCTGGGCCACTGATTGACTGTGGTCGAACTTACTCAGGCGTTCAATCGCGTTTTGATACAGGCCTTGCATGATCGAGTTGCGGGTGATCGGCGCACTCTTGTCACGGTTGACGTACAACTGCTTGGCTTGGGTGCCGGCGATGTTCAGGTGCGCATCTGGGGCCTTCACGCTGCGCGCGGCAGGTGTCAAAACCGTCAGGTACAGGTCGTCCAAGCTGGTGGGGCCCATCCCCTTGAGACCTGTTTCATCAAAATACTTGGCAACCATGTCCAGTTGCTGCAACACGCTGTGACCCAAGATGGCTTTGGGGTTGCTGCCAAAGCCTGCGCTGGCCGCCCCCCGGTCTGGTCCATCGCAAAACTGGATGATGCCGTGACAACGGCTGTTGCTGGCTTTGGGGTTCATGCCATCGCTTTCCATCAGTGTCATGCGGGCGAAATCATCCGGCGCAAACTGATAGGTTCGAGACATGGTGAGTATTTTTTCATACACCATCTGTTTTTCTTGAGGGGGAATGAACCCTTTAGCAACAGCCCTGTCCAATGTTTTTTCCAACACAGGGTGGCTGCCATTCAATACCGCAGGTCGCTGGGCAAAGGGTGTTCTGACCTGACCGGCTTGGTTCATGGCCAAGGCAGTGTTGGCCACCGCGTTGGGTTTCATGGCAGCCGTGTTGGGTGTGTTGGCCAAGATGTTGGTGTTGAGTACAGCCATGTTCAGGCGCTGGCCTGGGTAAATGCGGTCAGGGTTGCTGATGCCATTGGCCTTGGCCAGGTCTTGCGATAAACGCAAAGCCTCGGCGTTGCTGATGGGTTTGCCCATCGCCTCCATGTGATTTTTCACCATGCTGCTGAGGGTATCGCCCTCTTGAACCGCCACGCTGGGTACCTGCGGATTCAAAAACGTCGACGAATTGACAGTGTGTCTGCTTTGCAACTGCGCCAGTGTTTGGGCAAAGCCCACCCGACCAGGCACCATGGGCGTGGTTTGTCTCACCGCTTTTGTTTGGTCATTTGGATTGACAAAAGCTGTTTTAACGAGTGCCTTGGAATCAATATTGAAGTTCATTTTGCGCTCGGGTCAGGTCTGAAAGGGTTGGCATCAAAGTTGCATCGGTCTTGGGCGTGACGCCTGAAAACGTCAAAACATTCACACCCATGGAGACCATCTTGCAAATGCTGTGCCGAACATTCAAAAGACTTTCAAGCCCTGGCGCTAAAAGCTTGGTGTGCGCCAGCGTGCTGATGGGCGCCGCCTGGGGACCCACCCTGGCGCAAACGGCTCCCACAGCCAACCCTGGATGGGCTGCCTTGGAACAAGGTGCCAAGCAGTTCGTTGTCGAGACGTACAAACTCGACCCGTCCGCGGTCAACATCATGCCGATGGATCACCGCATCAAATTTGAAGCCTGCACGCAAGCCATCAGCTTTGACCAACCTTTTGGCAACAAACAAAGCGTGCGTGCGCGTTGTGCACAGCCTGCCTGGCAGCACTTTGTCATGGTTCAGACCCGCGCCAACCTGGTTTCGCAAGGTGCGCCCGTCTCAGCCAACAACACCGTGACCCGCATGGTCTGGGTTTCTGCCCAATCCCTCAAGCGTGGCACCACCGTGCAAGCCCATATGTTCAAGGTGCTTGAGCAAACCGTGCCTGCCCACGAAACCCGCTTTGTGAACGATGAGCGCGAGTTGCTCAACACCGAGTTGGTGCGTGACTTGCCCGCCAATACGCCCTTGAAATTGCAAGACATCAAAGCCTCGACCATGGTCAAGCGCGGTCAACAAGTGACCGTGGCCGTGGGTGAAGGCAAAGGTTTTCTGATCACCGTGAGAGCAGAGGCCCAGCAAGATGGGCTGTTGGGTGACCAAATTCGCTTGAAAAACCCGGAATCGGGTCGATCATTAACTGCAGTGGTCACAGGCGTCAACATGGCGCGGGGATTGTGAAATGAACGCTTTGTATGTCATTTCAAAATTTCAGCATTTTTTTCCGTTGAATCCTCAAGTCTTCAAAATTGGGGCCGATACTGACGATGTCGAGTCAAAAACAAAGTACTCAACTTTTGCTTCAAAGGATCCATCATGACTGACCCTATCTCTTCCAGCCCATCTCGCGTGCCTTTGGCCAACACGGCTGCACGTTCTTTGGAAAAATTGGACAAAAAATCCGCAGCGGGCAAAACCGAATCTGCCAGCGCACCCAAAGCACCTGTTCAAGCCAAAGAAGGTGACTCCGTGAACCTCAGCAATGTGCAACAACGCGTCCAAGATCAGCCCGATTTTGACCGCGCCAAAGTTGAAGCCATCAAAGCGGCCATCCAAGGTGGCAACTACCCCATCCATCCTGGCCGCATCGCCCAAAGCTTTGTGTCCATCGAAAAGATGATCCAAGGCTGAGCGTCCCACCATGTCTGCCTTAGCCGCCATTGACGACACACACGCAGTTGACCAAGCGCAAGCCTTGGTTGACCGCTTGGAAGTGGTTCTTGATGATGAGTTCGAAGCCCTGAAGGTGCAAAACCTGGATCAGTTCGAGGTCTTGCTGGCTGAGAAAAACAACATCTTGTTGGAACTCAGCCGTTTGACCGGCGTCAAACAGCCAGACGATGCAGACAAACTGGGTGCCCACTGGAATGGATTTCGTGCCCGCATGATGGCTTGCCGCGACATGCACCGTCGCAATGAAATATTGATCATGCGCAAACTGGACGCCATCCGTGGCGCGTTGGAGAGTTTGAACGTGACAGACCCCACCAGTCCGGTCGAGGTGTACGACCGTTTGGGGCAAATCAAGCGACTGCGTCGCTTGCGCGGGTTCACCGAGGCCTGAACCCCCAGCCACTCATGTTTCTTGAGTGGTTTTTTTTTCGTCCCCGGGCTGCATGCCCTTGAGCCAATAAACCCAAGACAAAATCACCGCCACGGCCGTGTACATGTCTTGCGTGATCTCATCGCCCACATCCAACTTGCTCAACAAGGCCAGCAATTGCGGGTCCTCAGCGACATAAATGCCTTGCTTCTTGGCCTCTTGCAAGATGCGCATGGCCAATTCAGCTTGGCCCTTGGCCACCACGCGGGGTGTTTTTTGTTGGCCATATTCCAGCGCCACGGCTTCAAAGGGTGCTTTCATGGGGTCCGTCCTTCAAGCTCGCGTGTCAATCACCGAGCCACGGGTACCAGAGGCTTCTCCGGCCCGTACCAAGGGTCTGGGGGCATTGAAAATTTGAAAGGTTTGCAACTGCAAACCCGCCGCACCCAACTCCAGACCCAGTTCGCCTGAACGCTCTCGCGCCAGCGTGGCCACCTCGCCTCTGAGGGCCCACATCACCAAGTCCACACTGGTGTTTTTGGAGATGACGGTGTTGAGCCAAATTTCGCCCAACATCCGACTGCGGGAATGGATGTCGACACTCAAGGGGGGCTCTTCTTGCCCAGGCTTGCGGGGTGCGCGTTGAAAGTGCAGGTCGACCGGATCGGCATCCACAAATGGCAACACCACATGCAGTGACAGCTCACCGCTGAGCCACTTTTGCGCACTTTGGACTTGCGCAGATTCCAACTCCCGAAGGGCAGACTCCAATTCGCGGGATTGTTCTTTGCTGACGCCTTCCGTGGACGCATCTTGCAGCAAGGCCATCATCTGTTTCATGATGGTCTTGGCATCTTCCCCAGGGGGTTCCCCCAGCGACAAGGCGTTTTCCAGGCTGCGGGCCTGCCCCATCACCGCTTTTTTCAGCATCATGGGGTTCATCTGAGCCATGATGCTGCGCTGCTGCAGCAAGCGTTGCACCAGATTGAACATCTCACCTTGAACAGGCCACTGCCCCATTCGCATGTCATTGAGCAATTTCGCCAAACTGGCAAAGCCTGCAGGCTGCGTCAAAAGCATGCCCAAATTCGCGTTACGTGCTTCGGATGCATGCAAGTCTTGTGCAGTCTGCAACCCAAAACTGGCGGCGGCAGGGGTGGCGGTGGATGTTTGGCCTGTCGGATAGGCCTGTATCAAGAAGCCCCAGCCACTGGCGTTGTGGTTCACCCGTAAAAAGGGTTTGTCACCGTCTTTGAGCACCCAGCCATTGGGCAATTCAAAGAAAAAGTCTTTCAACCATAAACGGACCCGCTGGTCTCTGACTTCGGCGACGGCTTGGACAATTTGCCCATCCCGCAAACCCAGTTGTTGAGCCACCGGGGTTTGCACCCACATGGTTCGGCTCTCCAGGGCAACTGGCGTGATGCGATTGGCAGCGGAAACAATCTCGGCACCGAGCATGGACTGTGTCCTTTGTCACCGCGTTGTGCGGTGCGGGTCAGGGGTAACGCACCCAATGGCGTTTGTTGGATTCTGTGCCTGGATTGTGCCCTGCATGGTGGGCAGCAGCGCCGCCGACAGGTGCGGGCAGGCTGGGCGCAGCCACGGCAGGCGTGGCGTTGGCAACCGATGTGCTGACAGAGCCTGGTTCTGGCGCCACGGGTGCCAACTGTGGCATGAGCTTTTTGACCAACTCAGCTTGGTCGGGCAACACCAGCACAGCACCGGCAATCAATGACTTGGGGTTGGCTTTGACAAACGCTTTGGGATTGCTTTGAACCAAGGCATTGCGCAACACGTCGCTGCGCAAAGGACTGCTGGCATAAAACTTTTGAATCACGCGGTCAACCGTGTCACCGGCCTTGACCTTGTACGTGCCCATCTCTGGCAAGACCATCTGCTCTTTGGCAGGATCCGTGGCCATGTCAGCCAGGGGTTCTGTGACCACTGGTTTGGCTTTTTTGACAGGTGCGGCCTTGGGTTTTTCTTTTTCTTCAGGCGCATTAGAGGCTTTGGGTGCATCCAGTTGGGCCATGGTCTTGGGCAATTCCAAGGGGGGCTGCTTGCTGGGTTCTTGCGCCCAGGCCATGTTCACCAAGCCGTGGAGCAACAATGCAACAGGGACAACGTATTTGGCTTTGGGGGATTTCATAGGGATGCTCCTTCAACTCGTCAAGGCATGTAGGGAATGGCAATCCAGCTCGCAGGATCTGGAATTTTGCCAGCCGTTTTCATTTTCAATTCTGCGTAATAGTCACTGACAGACACCACTTCGGCCATGGCGAGGCTGTCAAGCGCTTTGGGTTCAAGGGCACGTGAAGGCAGCTTGGATTTGTCGGTCAACACCATGCGTGCGCCCACTTTCAAACCGCTGGCTGCACCTCCGGCGATGCGGACCAGGTCAGTGCGAACTTTCACCACCTCGAACTGGGGGACGCGGCATGACAGCTCACGCTCCATGCCTTGTGAAAAACCAGCCAACGCCGCTTGAATTTGGGCGAGGACCACCGGTCCCAAGGGCCGGCTGGAGGTAGGTACCAACCGAGGTTGGTCGATGTTGATTTTTTGTTCTGCGGCGAACACAGTGGCGCCATTCCATTTGGATTGCAACTCCCAACGCACGTCATAGGCTGAAGTGCGTGGCAAACCTGCGGCCATGCTGGGCGCGATGGTCAATTTCAGCTGCCACGGGATGTTTTTCTCGCCTTGTCCCACCAAGACCTGTTCATAGCCGTCCGCCACGCTCTTGGGCTCGACCAGTCGCCACAGGGCAGAGGCTTGAGCGCGTCGAAAGGCCTGTTGCTTGAATTGCAAAGCGATTTGCTGGGCTTCAAATTGATAGGCCACAGGCATGTGGGCCGAATAAGCCACTTGCCAGCTGATGTGGTGCCACGCACCCGACTTGTCAGCGGCTGGGCAGCCACCCAAAGGCAAAGCTTTTTTGCTGTCCGCTTTGACATCATCCATGTCTCGACCATATGCGATGACTCGGATGCCACGGATTTCCATGCCAGTCACGAAACTGCTGGCTTCGCGTAGAGCACCCGTTCCATCGATGAAAGCAGCAGACCTGACCTCTGTCGGGCCTTGCATGGCATGCTGCACCAAAGACTGTCGAATGGCTTCCAAGCGATCTTCTGCGCTCAACGGATCTGCAATCACCCAAGCAGGTGCGGTGGCCAATGCCAAGGCACCCAGGCAAGTCAGCAGACGGAATGGCGAGCGCATGATGCAGTGTCTTTTCTGAAACGAATCAACGGGTGGTGCGTGAAGCGATTTGTGTCAGGTACAGCATGCGCAAATCTTGCACAGAATTGCGGTCGAGTGACAACGTGGTTTCGTAAGTGTCGTCGCCCACAGGGGTGATGCTCACCAATTGAGCGCCGTAAATCACGCCTTCCACACGGGTGCGGAAGGTGTCGTTCATCACGGTCATGTCAGCCACGGTGGTGTTGGCGTCCAACTGTTGGCCATACACCTGCTCGGTCAATGCGCGGTAGGCATCCAACTTGGAGGCGCGGATGGCGAGCAAGCGTTGCTGAGCAGCATTTTTATGGTTCTGTACGCTGATGACCGCATAGCCTGTGGCCACGTAAGTCTCACGCTTGTCCATCATCGGGGTGATCATGGAAGCCGGTGCTGGCTCAGCGGCATTGCTGGGTGCCGCTTTGTTGATGGATGAAGAAGCAGGCGCGGCGACTGACACCACGGGTGCGGGTGTGGCTGCGTAAGGACGAATGGCCTCGCAAGCGGTCAATGAAGCCAAGGCCATCGAGCCCAGAACAATTCGGTAAATCATGGTGTTTTCCTCTCAAGGTAAAGCGCTGGTGCCCGGCTCATCCAAGCACGCTTGCTTCATGGGGTACATGCGAAGAATCGACCACTCCCCCAACTTCTTTAAGCCAATTCGCAAATCAGCCGAATACTTTTGACGGCTTGCCAGGCTCAGACCTTGAGCGACAATGCATCAAGCATGAAATCGCAATCATTTTTCATTGGTACCAGCCCCATCGCACAAGCCTTGCGTCGGCTGGTAGCCACCATCTCCAACTCCAACGCCACGGTCATGATCACCGGCGAAAGTGGCACCGGCAAAGAGCTGTTGGCGCGTTCATTGCACGAGCAATCTGACCGCGCTGGTGGCGCCTTTGTACCTATTAACTGCTCAGCCATCCCCAAAGAACTGCTTGAAAGCGAACTTTTCGGTCACCGCAAAGGTTCTTTCACTGGCGCGGTTGCCGACCGCATCGGTCGCTTCGAATTGGCCCATGGTGGCACCATCTTTTTGGATGAAATTGGCGACATGTCCTTGGACATGCAAGTCAAGTTGCTGCGTGTTTTGCAAGAGCGTGTGATCGACCCTGTGGGGTCTACCCGTCAGATTCCCATCGATGTGCGTGTCATTGCCGCCACACACCGCGATTTAGAAGCCGAAATCCAAGCAGGTCGCTTTCGCGAAGACTTGTACTATCGGCTTAATGTGCTGCCTGTGGTCACACCACCCTTGCGTGAACGCCCTGAGGACATCGCTGAGTTGCTTCGGTTTTACGCAGAACACTACAAACTCCCCAAAGGCCCAGCCGTTCGCTTTTCGCCTGACTTTTTAGAAGCCCTGGTGAACTACCCCTGGCCCGGCAATGTGCGTGAGTTGTGCAACCTCATGGACCGCTTCAGCACCCTCTACCCTGGTCAAATCTTGGACCTGCGAGCCATCCCTGCCAACTTGTTGCCCAAAGGCTTGGTACCGATTCAAGCGGAGATGTTGCTTCGCAGTGGACCCGTGGTGCAAACACAAGAGATGACGCCACCACCAGAAGTCTTGGCTGAAATGAATGGCGCGCAAGCATCCGATGCGTGGATGACAGACCAGCCTGAGCCGCAAGACAACGAGATAGAAAGCATCATCATGTTGGCGCAAGGCATGCCGCACTTGCCGCCCGAAGGCTTGTCATTGAAAGACCGGCTGGCTGAAATTGAGCGCAACATCATC
Source organism: uncultured Burkholderiales bacterium (assembly GCA_903956845.1). Lineage (GTDB taxonomy): Bacteria > Pseudomonadota > Gammaproteobacteria > Burkholderiales > Burkholderiaceae_C > Limnohabitans. The sequence continues at coordinate 20,430 of CAJBOO010000272.1, read as the reverse complement.
GAGCAAGCCTTGGAACGCTCTCAAGGCAATGTGTCTCGAACCGCCAAGCTGCTGAATTTGCAACGCACCACCTTGATCGAAAAGATCAACAAGTACGAGTTGCGTACCGCGTAACGCCTGTTGGCGTGGCGCTCATGCCTTTTGAAACCATGCAGGCGAGTCTATTGACACGCCTGCCCCGTTATTTGGGATCTTGGTTGAGCACCGTGATGCTCATGCGGCGGTTGCGCGGATCAAACTTGTCTTTGGGGTTGAACGGATCGGTGTCCGCCACGCCTTCAATCCGTTTGAAACGCTCTTCCTTGATGCCCTTTTTCTGCAGCACTTGACGCGTTGCTTCTGCACGTTCAGCCGACAAAGACCAGTTGTTTTTGCCTTCCGCATTTTGGAAGGGCACGGCATCGGTGTGACCGCGAATGGCCACTTGGTTGGGCATGCTGGCCAATGAAGCGGCCACTTCACCGATCAGTGCCGAGGCTTTGCCTTGCATGCCAGCCGCACCGCTTGGGAACATCGCGAAGTCAGCGTTGTCAATGATTTCAATGCGCAGACCGTCTTTGTCACGGCTGATGGCCACTTTGTCCTTCAGCGATTCGAATTTTTTGTTTTCAGACAGCTTTTCTTTGAGTTCTTGCTCGAGTTTTTCAAAGTTTTCTTTGTCTTGTTGCTCAGCAATGGCTTTGCGTTCGGCCTTGCTCAACTTGTCAGGGTCGCTGCCGCCCTCGCCTTGTCCACCTTCGCCTGAACCTTGTCCTTCGCCTTTACCGCCTTTTGACGGGTCTTTGGCTTCGTTTTCATTTTCAGGACCAGGATCGGTATCAGGGTTAGGGCCGCCTTCTGATTTAGGCGTCAGACGCTCGAGCAAACCGGTTTGACGAGCAGCATAGGGAAAGGCATCAGGGTCGATGATCGAGCGACCACCCAAGACACCATTGGAGCCCGCCAACTGACCCACGGGCACCAAGCTGTGTGAGGTTGGTTTGAAATAGTCTGCAATGCTTTTGCGTTGGTCGGCATTGGACGCGCCCAACAACCACATCAACAAAAAGAACGCCATCATGGCGGTCATCATGTCAGCCAGCGCAATCTTCCAGGCGCCACCGTGGGCACCACCGTGACCATCTTCAATCTTCTTGATGATGATGACAGGTGCGAGCGCCTCAGCTGCAGGTGCGGCGCCCTCTGCGGGTGGCGGCGCGTCTGGCGGTGCGTCTGGTGAAGCATCGGCGGCAGCTGCGGCTGCCGCTTCTTCGCTGGCTTTGTCGTCAGCCATGGTTACTTGCCTCGCATGCCGTCAAAAATTTCACCGAACGACGGCTTGTTGTGGTGGTTAATTACCGACCGAGCTGCTTCAATGACCAAGGGCATGGGGTGACCGTGCAAGTTGGCAACGATCAACTGCTGCACGCATTTCAACATCTCGCCGTCTTCGTCAATCACTTGACCGATGCGAATCGCAAAAGGACCCGCCACACCGTAAGCCAGCAACACGCCCATGAACGTACCCACCAGCGCTGAACCAATCAAGGCACCCAGCACGGGAGGCGGTTGGTCAATCGCACCCATGGTTTTCACCACACCCAACACACAGGCCACAATGCCCAGCGCGGGCAACGCGCCTTCCATGCCTGCCCAGAAGGCCTGGTTCATCATTTCGTGGTGGTGGTGGTTTTTGATGGACGCAGTCATCACATCTTCTACCGCGTAAGGGCTCAAATTGCCTGAGGACACCACCATCAAACGCACGGTGTCGCAAATCATGTCCAGCAAAGCGTGGTCATGCAAGATGGGGGGATATTCCGCAAAGATCGCGCTGGACTCTGGGTTTTCAATGTGCGGCTCCAGGGCCACCGCGCCTTCGGCTTTGAGGGTCTTCAAGATTTTCGACACCACCAAGATCACCGACAAGTAATCTTCTTTGTGGTACTTGGGGCCTTTGAACACCATGCCCACGGCACTGAAACCAGCGCCTACGCCAGCTTTGCTGTTACCAATCATGGCAGCAGCGACCGCGGCGCCAAAAATTTGTGCGAATTCCCATGGCGCAGCTTTGATCACAGGGGTCATGTCACCACCGTGGGCGACGAAAACCCCGAAAACCGCGATCATCAAAACAACCAGACCTACTGCTGCCATGTCTCACTCCAAGTGTCAAAGCACGATGTGTCCATTGACACACCATGCCTTATTGCATATCCCATTAGAGTAACTGAAAAAGTCACGCCCAACAGGCAAATTTTCTTAATTCACCATCACGCCACCGGGGGCTGAACGGGGAATCAAGGCAGGCACGGTTTCCCATGCGCCGCGAATTTCTGTCATCAAACCGTGGATTTCATCCAGGGCTGCCAAGTCGTTGCGGGCATTGACATGCAACAAGCGACGTGTGATGTAGTTATAAAGTTCATTCAAGTTGGTGGCCAATTCACCACCCTTGTCAAAATCTAAAGCACCTTGCAGGCCCAACACGATGCGGCTGGCGCGGGCAATGGCTTTGGACTTCTCGGCAATGTTGTTGTGCTGGATATGGCCCTTGGCCGTTGCCAGGCTTTCAATCAGACCATCAAACAACATCTGAATCAATTCGACATTGTTGGACTTGGAGACACCTGTGGTGACTTTGACTTCTCCATAGCTTTCAATGGCTCGGTGGTTGGCTCGCATGATCAAAGGCTCCTGTTTTATTTCGTTGACCATGGATGTATCGGTGTGATTGGATTGAACTTGAGACAAAACGATGGGTCAACCCGCGATTAAGCAGGGATTGGCTTGGCTTCTTCTTGCATGGGCGCTGCTTCTGCAGTCTCAGTGGCAAGCGCGGGCTCGAGCGCAAACGGTTTGAGTCGGTTCAAGTCGGGTTGCAACACAGGGTCAGCCGCTGCCTCAGCCGTGGGCGCTGGGGCGTTGATCATCAACTCGTTTTCTGGAGGCGGCAACATTTGGCCGCTTTCTTCCTCTTCGGTTTGCACCAGGAGCGTGGCTGAATAAGCTTCGTTCAACTCCATGCCCGTGCGCGCATAAATCATGGCGGTGACTTGGTCCAAGGATTGTTGGATTCTCAACAGGTCTTCCGGCTTGTTCGCTGCAAAATCAACGCCCGCTTGGTAAATGCTGGCCAAGTGGTGCATGGGCAACCAAGATTCCACCGAGCCACGCGGCGTGGGAATGATGCGGTTGTTGGTGGGCACGCCAGCGGTGCCTGCTTTGCCGTGATTCAAGCCTTCCATGAAAACTTGTTCAATGTGCTGACGCAAAACGGGCTCGTAATGCGGCTTCAAGGTGCTGGCAAATTTCGCATCCACGCCAGGCACAGGAATGCCGCTCATGGCATCCCACAGGGTTTTGCCGCTCAACTCGCCAAACAAACCGTCGTTGTAGGTTTTGGGCAGGTCAGGTGAGGCATATCCTTGGTAAATGACATTGACTTTGTCCACCAAGTAAAGCATCAGCACGAAGACCAACAACAGCCCCCATGCCAAAAAAAGTTGGAAGAAACTGCTCATGCGGCCCTCCTACTGGGTTTGCTGACGGCGCTGTCATCCACCTGCAAATTGCCCCGCAGTTTCTTGACCACGGCAGACAAAATTTGGCTCACGCGGGATTCGCTGACTTCCAGCACTTCACCGATTTCTTTCAAGTTGAGCTCTTCTACATAGTAGAGCTGCATCACCAGCTGCTCGCGCTCGGGCAATTGACTGATCGCCTCGGTGACAGCTTGCATGAATTCGGCTTCTTCGACCATCACATCGGGTTGACGTGAGGAATCGTCTGCAATGCTCATCACCTCTTCGGTCACCACTTCGAGGGAATAGGTTTCAAAGCGGCGGGCTTTGCCACGCTCTTTTTGGAAATCTTCGAGGTCTTTGCCCATGTACTCAGCCATTTCGGCTTGCGTTGGGGCGCGACCCAATTCAGACGACAAAGCATGCAGCGTTTCGTTTTGTGACTTGTTGAAAGCCACGGCAGAGCGTGGCAGAAAAGACAAACGCCGCACTTCATCGAGCATGGCGCCACGCACACGGCTGTGCGCGAAGTTTTCAAAATCCACACCTTTGCTGGCATCAAACACACGGGATGCTTCAAGCAACCCCATCATGCCAACCTGGATCAATTCGTCCAGCTCCATGTAGGCAGGCACGCGGGCCTTCAAATGCAATGCCACACGCTTGACCAAGCCGAGGTGGGCCAACACCAACTCCTCGCCTTGCGGGCGGGCTTGTTGGTACATCTTCATGGGTGAAAGAGGTCTCATGATTGCTCCGAATTGCCTTGCAGCAAACGTTCCATGAAAAACTGCAGACCACCTGACGGGTGATCAATCGGTCGCAACTGCGTGCACAACTCCGCCAGACGGCGGAAGTCGCGAGCAGCCGCGGTACCAGGGGCCAATTCCATGACAGATTGGTATTTTTTCAGTGCGGCCAACACCATTTCATCGCGCTCGATGGCGGTCAAGTAATGGATGGACTCGTTCAAGAAGCGAACGCAAACATCGTTCAAGCGTTGGTAAAGCTTCCAGCCTTGGGTTTGTGTGTCCACCATGTTGGGTAACAGGTAAATTTCATCCAACTGCATTTCTTGCGACAAGACCTTGATCGTGCCGTAGGCGTCTGCAATGGAAGAGGGATCGTCTTGGACCACGATGAACCGGCGCTGGCAAGCGCCCAAGAATGCCAACACGGAAGGGGAAATGCCCGCCGCCACGTCGACAATCAAATAGTCGATGTTTTTACCCAAGTTGCTGAAGGCTTGCACGATGCTTGCCGCCTGCACTTGACTCAGCGCAGCCAACTCTTGCATGCCTGAGGCACCGGGGATCAATTGAATGCCTTGACGCGTGGTCAAGGTGATTTCTTCCAGCGTTTTTTGGCCGGCCAAAAAATGGCTGAGGTTGTATTCGGCGCGGGCACCCAAAGCAATTTGTGCATTGGCCAAGCCCAAGTCAGCATCGAACAACATGACATCATGGCCTCGTTGCGCGAGGGCCACTGCTAAATTGATGGATACCGTGGTTTTACCCACGCCGCCTTTGCCGCTGGCAATGCCAATGACTTCGGTGGTTTTACGGTTAGTCATGTGCTGCCCCTGCTTGTTGTGATGCCAATCGGGTGATTCTGGCCGAAGCCATGGCCATGGTACTGCGCATGTCTTCGTGTGCGGGTTCCACATTGGTCAAGCTCAAGTTGCTCAAAGCCACGTTGACCAACTCCTCGACTTGCAACTGACGGCTCCATTCGCCCAATCGTTCGCCGCGGCTGATGGTGCTCACACCCACATGGCCTTCGGTCAACACTTGGATCAGCGACCAAGGCTGGGTAGCCTCGTCCATTTTGCTGATCATCAGGCTTTGCCATTGGATGGTGGGGGTAGACAACAGTCGGCGCAATGAAGATTGCGATGCGTCGGCTGGCATGACCACATGGAATTGGGCCTGCACACACAGGTGGGCAATTTCAGCCACGCGTTCAGCCATTTGCACCCCGGGGGTGTCAATGATGATGAATTTGCGTTGACCGTGTTCTTCCAACAAGAGTTTCAAGGTGGTGGCATTGGTGGCGCGGAAACAATCCACGCCAGACTGCGCACTCAGCAATTGGGTTTGGTTCCAGGCACCCGCACGTTGGTCGCTGAAGCTAATCACTGCGACTTGTTCGGCACCCAAATTCACGCTGGCATGTTGTGCCAAACGCGCCACCATCAGGGATTTACCAGCACCCGAAGGGCCGGCCATCACGTGCACGCCTTGATCGGCAATGTCCACATGGCTTTGTTGCATGGAGTGACACAACTGGCGGCGAATCTCGTCGAGTGCAGGGTCGACTTCTTCAAAACTCTGAATACTGTCAACCAACAAGGCTCGCAAAGCAACGGGAATGGCTGCTTCTTGCAAGGCATTGCGCAGTGGGTGCAAGTTGCGAGACAAACCCGCACCTTGCCAAGCCATTTGTTGGCTCAACTTGAATTCTTTGCGCAAGCTGGCGAGTTCATCACGCACCAGTTGCACAATTTCTTTGCCGCGAACCATGTCGCGTTCGTCATGCTCAGCAGCTGTTGTTGGGGCGACTGGCGTTGCCGCCACAGCAAGGGCTGCAGGCGCTTGTGCCGCTGTGGCTTGGACAGCAGCGGGGATTTCAATGTCAGACTGCAGCTCTACTTTGGCCTTGGCTTTCAATGAAGCCGCAGGAACGAAACCTTCTGCCGCGGCGGCCTTGGCCGATTTGGCGGGGCGCTTGTGGCTCATCATGGTTTCGGTCAAGACCTCGCCAAAACTGGCCGAGCCAGTGGCGACGGCAGGCACCGCTTCTTCAGCGTCTTGTTTGGCTGCCAGTGCATAGGTCTTTTCAGTCGGCACGAAGGATTCCGCCACCGCGACTTCTGTGTTCATGGGGGCGACATCGACCGCCACAATCAATTCCGTTTGACCGCGCACTTTGCTGCTGGAGATGACGAGCACGTCTGGACCATACAAGGCCACCGCTTTTTCATTGGCGGCACGTGTGTCTCGTGCAATGATTCGTTTGAGTTCCATTTTGTTTCTCGCAGGTCAAAAAATTGTTGTGGTGATCAGTTGCGGTTCATGGCGTTCACAGTGTGAATCACCTTGACCGATTGGTCGTCTGGGATCTCGCTGTATGACAACACTGTCAAGTCGTTCACGCGGTAACGAACCGCTTTGGACAACCAACCACGGATCAAAGGCGACACCACCAACACGGCGGCATGGCCCTCTTCTTCCATTTCACGTGCGCCTAGGCGCAACGCATTGAACAGGTTCTCAGCCAAACTGGGCTCCAAGACCACCGGTTGTCCAGGTTGGCTTTGTTGCAATACGTTATGCAATAACTGTTCCAAGCCTGGCTCCAGTGTCATGACCGACAGGTTGCTGGATTCATCGACCAGGCTTTGCATGATCATGCGGCCCAATTTGGGTCTGACATAAGCAGCCAATTGTTCGGGGTCGGTGCTGCGGGCGCTGGCCTCGGTGAGGGTTTCCACGATCGAACGCATGTCGCGGATCGACACACCTTCGCCGAGCAACTGTTGCAACACACGGGTGACCACGCCCAGGGCCAATTTGCCTGGCACCAACTCTTCCACCAACTTAGGTGATTTGGCTGACAGCTTGTCCAAGAGTTGTTGAACTTCATCATGGCTCAACAGGTCTGCTGAGTTTTCACGCAAGACTTTGTTCAGATGGGTGGCAATCGCGGTGCTGGCATCCACCACGGTGTAACCCAAGGTGCGCGCCATGTCGCGTTGTGAAGACTCAATCCACACGGCTTCCAAACCAAAGGCTGGTTCGCGGGTGGGAATGCCTTGCAATTCACCGTAGACCTGTCCGGGGTTGATGGCCAGTTCGCGACCCACTTTGATTTCGCCTTTGCCACGCACCACGCCTTTGAGCACGATGTTGTAGGTGTCTGGGTCGATGTTCAGGTCATCGCGAATGCGCACGGGTTGCACCAAAAAGCCCAACTCGGCTGACAATTTCTTGCGCACGCCCTTGACGCGGTTCATCAATTCGCCGCCGGTTTCTTGGTTCACCAATGGAATCAGACCGTAGCCAATTTCTAAACCGATCAGGTCAACTTGATCGACATCGTCCCAGTCCAAATCTTTGTTGGCTTCGGTGGTGGCCACGGCTTGTGCCTGCGCTTCTTGGGTGGCTTCTTCTTCCACTTCATTGCGGATGACCAGCAAGCCCAAACCTGCGGTGGCAGCTGCCAAGGTGATGAACATCAGGTGCGGCATGCCTGGAACCAGGCCCAGTGCTGTCAAGATGATGGCGGAAATGAAGAGTGCAGAGGGATTGGCCAGCTGGGTACCGGCTTGTTCGGAAATGGACTCCGATGTGGTGACGCGGGTCACGATGATGGCTGTGGCCAGTGACAACAACAGCGATGGGATTTGGGCAACCAAGCCGTCACCGATGGTGAGCAAGGTGTAAATTTTGCCAGCGTCAGACACTGACAAATCATGTTGCATCACACCGATGGCCAAGCCGCCCACCAAGTTGATGAGCAAAATCAGCAAGCCGGCGATCGCGTCACCGCTCACAAATTTAGAGGCACCGTCCATCGCGCCAAAGAAGTCAGATTCTTGCGCGAGTTCTTCGCGGCGTTTTTTGGCCGTGGGTTGGTCAATCACGCCGGCATTCAAGTCAGCGTCGATCGACATTTGTTTACCAGGCATGGCATCCAAGGTGAATCGGGCGTTCACTTCTGACACACGGCCTGCACCTTTGGTCACCACGATGAAGTTGATGATCATCAAGATCGCGAAGATGATGAAACCCACCACATAGTTTCCAGCGATCACAAACTCGCCAAAGGCCGCGACCACCTTACCAGCGGCTTCATGGCCCGTATGGCCGTCCACCAAGATGATGCGGGTGGAGGCGACGTTCAAGGCCAGGCGCAGCATGGTGGCGAACAACAAGACGGTTGGGAAGGAAGAAAACTCAAGCGGTTTGCGTGTGCTGATGGCAATCATGATGATCACCAAGCTGGCCACGATGTTGAAAGTAAACAAAAAGTCCAACAAAAGCGGGGGCAATGGCAGCACCAACATGGCCATGATCAACAACACCAAGACTGGGATGCCCAGGCCGGTGTAGTCAAACTTTGCCAAGTTCTGTCGAATCGTTGACAGGGTTAAGGTGCTCATGTTCTTTTTGTCGCGGTTTTTGTTACGTTAAGGATTCATTTTTTTGGGCTTTTCAGCGCCGTCAGAATGATCAAGCAATGGATGTGCCAGCTTGAAGTTCTGGAGTGCGCCCAAAACTTGCATGTGCATGTGGGACCGGCAACAAGCGGCAAACCTTAACCAGTCACGAATCTTGCTTATTCACTGGGTCATCCATGGGAACCACTGAACGGATATGAACTTATCTGCCTTGCATTCAGGCCTGCCACAGGCCCCTATCAACCCTTTGACAGAGGCGCAACCCTCTGCCAATGCCCTGCCACGCGTACCCGCAGGGACCTTGTCGGGTGAAGACTTTGCGGCTTTCTTGCGCAACCAGGTCAATGCCCTCAAAAGCATGCAGCGGCAAGAAATGGCCGCTTCCAAGGCGGCAAACCTGTCCACAGCCCGACCTGAAGCCCCCCCATCCAAGGTTCAACGAGCGCCTGCCGAACCTGCCCGATCAGATACCGCCCGCACCGAGCCATCGAATGACCGCCAACTGGATCACGCCGAGGCCAAGCGAGAAGCTGTCCTGCGCGCAGATCAACAAAACGATCAACGCAAGCTGGCCGATCAAGCCCCAGCAAACAACCCCAAGGCGGTCAACGCGGAGCCTGCTTCAGAGAACCAGGCATTGCCCTCCGAAACACATGACAGCTCGGTGGCGACCACCAACACGTCAGACCCCCTGTCTGCCAGCAGCCAAGCAGCAAATGCCAACGCTGACACCTGGCGGGCGGACGCAGATCCCGCCCTGGCAAGCACCAGCTCGGCTGAACTCACCACGATACCGCTGGGCCCCCACATCAACATCATCACTGCCACACAGCCCTTGCCAGACGACAAGAGCGTGGCTGACTTTGCATTGGCCATGGGACTGGCACCTGACCAGGTACAGGCCTTGTTTGGCAACACCGCAGTCACCGCTCATGCCGGTGCTGCCACGGTGTCGACTCAGCAAATGCTGGGCATACAAGGTTTGGCGAGTGTGAGCGTGCCTGCCTTGCTGCCTGAACAAACCGCTCAATTGACTGCCAACGCACTGGACGCCTTGGTCAGCGATGTGGCGGTCTCCAGCGCGGACTTTCAAGCCTTGAAAGCGCAAAGCCCGGCCCCTGACGCCAATCTCAACCCAACCATCCAAACCTTGGACATCTTGAACTTCCAGGCAAGCACGGGGCCAGCGACTGCCCATGCCATGCCCGTGAGTACCTTGGCGGTGTTGTCCATGATGGACACCGAACTGCGGGCTGAAGACATCGATGCGTTGAAAAATGAATTCGACAGCCTGACTTCGCTGGATGGCAGCTCGCCGAGCGAACACGGCTTTGGTCTGCGTTCCACCGAATCCAGCAACGCCGCGCACGCTGCCAGCAAAGCCGCCGCCGCTTTGGCCGCACAACCCAACATGGCTGAGACCTATGACAAGCTCAGTCAAAAACTGGCCACCGAACTGGCTGGCCGGATGCACGACCAACTCAATGCAGGCGAATGGAAGATGAAATTCGCCTTGAAACCCGCCTCCTTGGGACTGGTGGATGTGCAACTTGAAATGCGGGACGGCCAATTGACCGCGCAATTCAATGCCGACACCAGCCTGACCCAAGACCTGATTCAATCAGGCAGCCAGCGCTTGAAAGAAGCCTTGGGCCAACTTGGCATGAACAATGCATCAGTGTTGGTAGGACAGGGTCAAAACCAACACCCAGGTTCGTCATCCAGCTCGCATCAACCGGCAGAACGCACAGACAATCGTGTCACACTGTCGGATGCAGCAACTGAAGAACCCGCTGGACAGGTCAGACCGCGTCACAGCAACAGTTTGCAATTTGACAATTACGCTTGAACACTGAGATAAACAGGAGTACCCCATGGCAACAGAAGCAGCACCAGCACCTGAAGAAGGCACGGAAGAGCCGAAAAAGAAAAAACCGATTCTCTTGATCATCGGTGGCGTCGTTGGCGCGATTGTGGTCATGGTCGGCGTGGCTTTCGGTACTTTGTACATGTCTGGCTACTATGAGAAAAAAGCCGAATTGGCGGCGATGGACAAGCTCGAGGAACTCGAAGCCGCCGCCACCAAGGCCAAGGACGAAGCGCCTTCCAAATTGAAAAAAGAAGCGCCTGAAGCCACCCGCTTTGAAAAGAACTACTTTCAAATCGACAAAGAATTGATGACCAACATCACCGGCTCGAAAAAAGTCATGGTGGTGCAAATGGCTGTCATGACCCATTACGACACCCGTGTGTTTGACAACATCAAAAAACATGAATTCGCTTTGCGCTCGGCCATGCTTGACGTGATGCGTCAGACCACCGAAGCCGAAACAGCCAAGCCAGAGTTCCGCAAAGAACTCGCCGTCAAACTCAAAGATGTGATGAATGCAATGCTGGAAGAGTATGAAGACTTCGGCGGCATTGAAGAAGTCATGTTCACCTCCTTTGTGATGCAGTAAGGTCCATGGCAACACGTCAAAATTTACTCAGCCCTGAAGAACTGGCGGCCCTTTCCGAAGGGCTGAAAGACGGCTCGCTCGAGTCGGACACTGGTTTCAACACCAAGGTGCGCGTGCGCAAGCACGATCTGGCCAGTGAAAACAGCAGCCTGGGGGTGAACGTCTCATCGATCGACATGATCAATGAGCGTTTCATCCGCATGTTCCGCTTGGGGCTGCTTGAGGTGTTGCGAACCACCCCGCGGGTCAACCCCACGCGGGTTCAAATCATGAAGTTCGGTGACTACCTGCACATGCTCAAGGCACCGCTGTCGGTCAACACCATCCGCATCAATCCGATGCGCGGCAATTCAGTCATCATCATCGACCCCAATGTGGTCTTCAGCTCGCTGGACAGTTTTTTTGGCGGCTTTGGCAAGGGAGTTTCCGACTTGCCTCCAGGCCGTTTGTTCACCGCCACTGAAACCCGCATCATCAACATCATCTTGGAAGTGTTTTTCCGTTCCTTGAAAGATGCCTGGGGTCCAGTCATGGACATCGATTGCGAGCAAGTCAGCTCAGAGATCAACCCCCAATTTGCCCAAATCGCCGACGAAAACGACCTGGTCGTGCTCAGCCGATTTGAAGCCGAAGCGACCGCTTCAGGCGGCAAAGGCTTCATCGACTTGGTTTACCCCTACGCCACCTTGAAACCGTTGCGCGATTTGTTGCGCAACCGTGTGGCCTCAGGCGACGGCAACGAAGAATCCGACAAGATTTGGCGCGAAGACTTGGCCGTGGCCGTGGGCGACTCTGAACTCGATGTTCAAGTGGTCATGGGACACGTCAAAACCACTTTGCACCATTTGGAAACGATGAAGGAAGGCGACATGCTGTTCTTCAAGAAGCCCGAGCTGGCTCAATTGACAGCCAACGGCGTCCCCTCCTTTGGGGTCAACATCGGCACACGGGGCTCGAACGTGGCCGTGCGCATTGAAAAACAACTTGTCCCCGGACAGATTTAAGAAGGCAGGAGAACAACATGAACGACACCACCGCAGAACCCCAAGACGGGCAAGAGGCTGGACTGGACTCAACCCCACCTTCCGCTGAAGAATTTCAAGTCTCGCAGCCGGGCAACATCAACCCTGAGGTGTTGCAAAACATTTCGGTCAATTTGTCCATTGAAGTCGGTCGCACCAACATCAAGATCAAAGACTTGATGCGCCTGACCCAAGGCAGCGTGGTCGAACTGGACCGCATCGCTGGCGAACCCCTGGACCTGTTGGTCAACGACACCGTGGTCGCCCAAGGCGAAGTGGTGTTGGTCAATGACCGCTATGGCATTCGCTTGACGCGCGTGGTGCCATCCACCGACCGACTCAAATCCATCTGATCAGGGCTTGAAGGCCTGGGCGATATCCAGCGTCAGCTTGTCTGCACTGCCTGGCGTCACCGGCCCCACACTGGCGCCCAGGTCGCCTGCTTGCGGCATGGCATTGCCGCTTTTGGAAATGCGGGCACGCACCATCACCGACTTGACTTGCGATAACTTCATCTGAGGGTTCATCGCCAAGCTGTCATCCAATACAAAGTCGTAAGGCAATTTGTCCACCGTGGTGCGGATGATGGCCAAGGGCATGCGCGGTCCATCGGCTGCATTGGCATAAATGAACACGGTATCGCTGGGCGAGACCTGCGCGGCCAAAGCTGGGTTGAGGGTCACCCGCCCCGTTAAGCGTTCGGTGCCATCGGAGACGGGTTTGTTGGGCACGGTACCCGCACTCGCCGGCGCATTGGCCAAGCTGGTTGGCGGCACCAAGGGTGCCAGCCCCAAACGCTCACGCGCTTTGTCGATGGCTTCGGCCAAGGCAGGCATGTCAGGGGACGAAGCGGGCAACAATGCACGCACTTTTTCCCAATAAGCCAGCGCTTCTTTGAAGCGACCCTCTGAAAAGGCAGCACTGCCCGCCAGCAGCAAGGCGTTGCCATTGTTGGGGTCTGATTTCAATACTTTGTTGATGATGGCCCAAGGTTCACCCTTGAATTCACCCATGTTTTTCTGCGCCAACAATTCGGCACGCTCGATCATCACATCGTCATTGCGCGACAAGGCCAGTGCTTTTTGCAAAGCCACGTCTGCCTCGTCGTAGCGCGCCAGCGCCCGCTCAATGCGCCCCAGCATCACCCAGCCTTCGGCGTTGTTGGGTTCCTTTTCAAGCCGCTGGCTGAGTTGCTCGGCCATGGCGGCCAAACGCTCAGGCGTGATTTGCTCATCCCCTTGTGATTGGGCGGCGAGGTTGGGGTCCAAAGCCATGGGCGTGCCCACCACGAAATACATGCTGAACGCGATCAGTGGCACAGCCAATGCCAAACTGCCCATCAACCACTTGGGTCTGGTCGGGGTGTTGACAACGGTCGGCGTGGGAGGTGGCGCGTCTTCGAGCAAGCGCTGCGTCAATTCTTCGTGTGACAAATCAAAGCCGGCCTGGTCCAAGCTGCCATGCGCGAGTTCACGCTCGAGATCGGCCACTTGCTCACGGTAGACCGCCACATGGGAGAGCACGTTTTCGCGCTCATGGCCACCCACCGCAGGGGTGGAGGCACGCCACAAGGCACGCCACAAAACACCCACCACCACCACGGTCAGCGCCAGTGCAAGCGCGATGAAAATTTGAACGGCGTTCATTCAGTCCTTGAGCAAAGAGTCGGCTTGAGCATTGTCGGCTTCGCTCATGCGTTGGTGAACAAGCGCTTTGCGTTGCCGCAAGTAACGCCACAAGCCCCACACCGCCAAGCCCAGCAAGACAAAGGGGCCGAACCACAAGGGCCAGGTCAGGGGTTTGACAGGGGGACGGTAAAGCACGAAGTCGCCATAGCGCTCGACCAAATAGGTTTTGATTTGCGCGTCGGTCATGTCCTGGCGAATCAACTTGCGCACTTCGCGGCGCAGGTCTTCCGCCAATTCGGCATGCGACGAGGCCAAGGATTCGTTTTGACACACCAAGCAGCGCAGTTCTTCGGCAATCGCCACCAAACGGGCTTCAACCTTGGGGTCATCTGCCATCGGCTGGGCCTCGCCTGCCCAAGCCACGCTCGCGCTCATGCACAGTATCCATAGCCAACGCTTCATGAGGCTTCCAATTCGCGAATCAGGGGCAAGAGTTTGTCTTGCAACAACTGGGGAGTCACTGGACCCACATGCTTGAAGCGGATGATGCCTTGACGGTCAATCAAGTAGGTCTCGGGCACGCCATACACCCCGTAATTGATGCCGACCGTCCCGTCCAAGTCCATCACCGACAACTTGTAAGGGTCGCCTTGACGCTGCAAGAAGCGCAAGCTGCGCTCACGCGCCAAGACCAACTTGGCTTCCTCGCTGAGCGGACCATTGGCCTGGTCGGCGGCTTGGATTTCTTTGTAACTCAAGCCCACGATCGGGACGCTTTGGGTTTGTGAGAACTCGACCAGCAGGGGATGTTCTTCACGGCAAGCCACACACCAGGTTGCCCAGACATTGAACATCCAGACCTGGCCCTTGAAATCAGCGGGGCTGAAAGGCTTGTCTCCCACCAAAGTAGGCAAGCTGAAAGCGGGTGCCGGTTTGCCCACCAACGGTGACGGGATTTCACGCGGATCGCGCTTCAAGCCAACCGCCAAAAACACCACCAAGCCCATGAACAAGGCCAAAGGAATCAGAAATTTTTTCATGGCATCAGGCGGCCGAGGACAGGCTCTCACCTGCGGTCTTCAATTGCGCGGCCACATTGCGTCGACGGTAGCGGCGGTCCATCGCAGCCACCATGCCACCCAAGACCATCAACAACACGCCTACCCACAGCCAAGGCACGAAAGGCTTGTGATAAACGCGCATGCTCCAGCTGGGTTTGTCGCCTGGCAAGGGGTCGCCTAAAGACACATACAAATCACCCCAAAAATCCGAGCGGATAGCCGCTTCGGTCATGGGCATGGCGGTGGAGAAGTAACGGCGTTTTTCTGGGAACAAGGTGTCAAACACCACGTCGTTTTTCAGGACCTCGACATGCGCTTGAGAGGCTTTGTAGTTGGGGCCATTGACGTCCACCATGTCCACCAAGCGGAAGGCGTAAGGCGCGATGGTGACGGTGTCACCCAAGCCCATGCGCACATCGCGCTCAACCTCAAAAGACTTGACGCCGGTGACGCCCAACACCACCACTGCCAAGCCAAAGTGGGCCAAATGCTGGCCCCAGAACGAACCACCGATGCGCCCAGGTTGGCGCAGACGTTCAACCACGCTTTGCAAACTGCCCAAGGCCACCCACAAGCCCAAGAAAATACCCAATGCCGTGCCTGCAGACCAACTGCCCCACACAAAAGGCAAAGCGATGGCCAAGACCAGCGACGCCAGGCCAACCCAGCGCAATTGCATCCACATCTCAGCCATGTTGGCTTCGCGCCAACGCGCCACCGTGCCCGGCACCAAGATGAACAAGAGCGGCACCATCAACGGGGCAAACACCAGGTTGAAATAAGGTGGTCCCACCGACAACTTGCCCATGTTCAGGGCATCGATGATCAATGGGTAAAGCGTGCCCAACAACACAGCACCCGTGGCGACCACCAGCAAGACGCTGTTGAGCAACATGAAGGATTCGCGGGAAATCAGGCCCATGCTGCCGCCCAAGGTCACCGAGGGTGCGCGCCAAGCGAACAACGTGAGCGAAGCGCCCACCACCACCGCCAAAAAACACAAAATGAAAATACCGCGCGACGGGTCCGAGGCAAAGGCATGCACCGAAGTCAGCACCCCCGAGCGAACCAAGAAAGTACCCAGCAAAGACAGCGAAAAAGCCGCGATCGCGAGCAACACGGTCCAGGCTTTGAAGCTGCCACGCTTTTCCGTGACCATGAGTGAGTGGATCAAGGCGGTGGCAACCAGCCAAGGCATGAGTGAGGCGTTTTCAACCGGGTCCCAGAACCACCAACCGCCCCAGCCCAGTTCGTAATAGGCCCACCATGAACCCAAGCCGATGCCAAAGGTCAAGAAGGCCCAGGCGATCACGGTCCACGGACGCGACCAACGGGCCCAGGCCGCATCCAAACGTCCGGACAACATGGCCGCGATGGCGAATGCAAACGCCACCGACAAACCCACGTAGCCCATGTAGAGCATGGGTGGATGGATCACCAACCCCGGGTCTTGCAACAAGGGGTTCAAGTCACGTCCATCGGGTGGCACAGGGTACAAACGGTCAAACGGATTGGAGGTGATCAGGATGAACATCAGGAATCCGACACCCACCAAACCGAGCACGCCCAGCACACGCGCCACCATGGCCAAGGGCAGGCTTTTGGAAAACAAGGCCACCGCGGCAGTCCACCCCGTGAGCATCAGCATCCATAAGAGCAAGGAACCTTCATGGCCACCCCAAACCGCAGCGAATTGGTAGGGCTTGGGTAACAAGGTGTTGGAATGCCCAGCCACGTACTTGACCGAGAAATCATTGGTTAAAAAAGCGTAAGCCAGGCAAGCAAATGAAAAAGCCACCAAGACAAATTGCATCAGCGCCGCAGGGCGTGCCAAGGACTGCCAACTGCTGTTGTGGTTGACCGTGCCCCACAAGGGGAACACCCCCAAGATCAGTGCCAGCACGGTGGCCAGCACCAAAGAAAATTGACCGAGTTCAGGAATCATGGGGCGCCATACTTTCAGGGTTTGACCGACTGCGCTGCCCGGGCTTGGGCGGCTTTGTCCAAGGCGTGTTGCGCCTCGGGTGGCATGTAATTTTCATCGTGCTTGGCCAACACTTCAGCGGCGATCATTTCGCCCTGGTCATTGAGTTTGCCCTGCGCCACCACGCCCTTGCCTTCCTTGAACAGGTCGGGCAACAAACCGGTGTAGCGCACCGTGATGTCTTTGGCGGTATCGGTCACCACAAAGCTCACTTCGGTGCCCTCGCGTTTCAAACTCTCTGCCTTGACCATGCCACCGATACGGAAGGTTTTATTGGTTGGCGCTTCACCGTTCAAGATTTGGGTGGGCGTGAAGAAAAAAACCAAGTTGCTTTGAAAGGCATTCAACACAAATGCCGCCGCGACAGACAACACCAGCACGCCACCTGCGATCAAGCCAAAGCGTTTTTGGCGTGGACTCCAACTCATGGTGACTCCTTGAGATCTGCTTCGGTGCGGGCCAAGGCCAAGGCATGTTGGTGGGCCACGCGGGCTTGCCAAATTTCAAGCAACAAGAACAAAAAAGTCATGCCCATGCTGCCCCAGACATACAGGCCATAGCCGCCCATGTCCCAAAATTGTGACCAACTCTCCCATCTCATGCGCGTGCTCCTGATACTTCGGGCAAAGCTTGCACCCAATCTGCGTGGCGCTCACGCTCGACGATGAGAGACCTTACCCTGTAACACACGATGGCTAAGGTGTAAAACCAAAATGCCAGTGCCATAAGCAACATGCCCCACAACATGAGTTGCGCCATGCTGGGTGATTTGGTGAGCGACACCGAAGCGCCTTGGTGCAGGGTGTTCCACCACTTGACCGAGAAATAAATGATGGGCACATTGATCGCACCCACGATGGCAATCAGGGAGCCGGCTTTGTCACCGCGCCGCACATCATCGATGGCCGAGGTCAGCGCCATATAGCCCAAATAAAGGAAAAACAAAATCAGCTCAGAGGTCAGGCGCGCATCCCATACCCACCAAGTACCCCACATCGGCTTGCCCCACAAAGCGCCGGTCCACAAAGACAAAAAGGCAAACATGGCCCCCGTGGGCGCCAACGCGCGGGTCATCATGCCGGACAAGCGGGTATTGAAAGTCAAACCCAAGACGCTCCAAAACGCCATGGCCATGTAAATCACCATGGACATCCAAGAGGCGGGCACGTGAACAAAAATGATGCGGTAACCCTCGCCCTGCTGAGCGTCCGACGGGGCCATGGCAAAACCAACCCACAACCCAGCCACCGTTAACAAGGCGGCCAATGCAGCCAACCAAGGCCACAGGCGTCCGGCCAAACCATGAAACGTCTGGGGCGCAGCGTAATAAAACCAGCGAATCGTCATTCCATCATTCCAAGGCGATGCGCAAGGCAGCGCTGCAGGCCCAAGGGCTGAAAAACAGTGCTGGCAACAACAAGGCCAACAATATCGACACATGGGCTTGCGCCCCTAAACCACTGTCCAACGCTTGCACCGCCCCAGCACCGAACACCAACACAGGGACAAACAAGGGCAACACCAGCAAAGAGATCAACACCCCGCCACCCCGCACCCCCAAGGTGAGCGCCGCACCAATGGCACCCACGCAAGACAACACAGGTGTGCCCAACAACAGCGTCAAACACAACACCCACAAGGCATCGGTGGAGAGATTGAATTGCAAACCCAACACAGGGGCCAATGCTACCAAGGGCAAGCCAGAGAGCAGCCAATGCGCGGTTATTTTCCCTGAGACCAACAGCCATAAAGGGTGTGGGGACAAAAGCATGTTTTCCAGGGCACCATCGCGGTGGTCGGCCTCGAACAAACGCGGCAAAGCCAACATGCTGGCCAACAACGCGCCTACCCACAACACGCCAGGACCGATTTGCCGCAGCATGGCGGGCTCTGGGCCGATGGCCAAAGGAAACAGGGCTGCCACCACCACAAAGAAAAACACGCCGCTGAGCACCTCGGACTTGCGCCGCAAAGCCAAGCGCAGGTCACGCATCACCACGGTGGTCCAGATGTTCATGCCTGCAACCTCAGTGTTTGCATGTCCTGACCCAGTGACACTGGCTGGTGACTGGTGAACACCACCGCTCCGCCTTGCGCCACGTGCGTTTGCAAGAGTGTTTGCAGTGCGTGAACCGCGTCGGTGTCGAGCGCCACGAAAGGTTCGTCCAATAACCACAAACACGATGTGGCTGATTGCAAGCGTGCCAAGGCGACCCGTCTTTTTTGGCCCTGAGACAAGACCCGCAAGGGCAAATGGGCGCGGCTGCGCAAACCTTGGGTGGTCAAAGCTTGCAAGGCCTCAGACCGACTGAGTTGTTGTCCTGCCATGGCGGCGCTGAACAACACGTTTTCCACAGCCGTGAGTTCGTCTTTCAAACCCAAGGCATGGCCCAGGTAGAGCATGTCTGCATGAAACCCAGCGCGGTGTTGCACGCTGTCCAAGCCTCGCCATTGCACCTGGCCTTGGGCAATGGGTGTGAGACCGGCCAAAGCCCTCAACAACGTGGTTTTGCCCGCGCCGTTGTCGCCTTGCACATGCAGGGCTTGTCCCAGGTGCAAGCCAAAGCTCACGGCTTGAAACAGCGCCCGCCCGCCGCGCTCGCAGCTGACTTGTTGCACCTGCAGCAAGGGTGTGTTCATGAAAAGTAGCTGCCCGCCAGCACGCGCACTTGGCCGCCTGTGGCCATCTTGAACCGTGCGATGCCGGCGCTGCGAGCGGTGTTGATGCCCCCCAAGTCCAGCATGCGGACACCGCGTTCGCGCAGTTCCTCGATACCCTTCCACATGATCAGGTGATGGGCATGAAGGTCCCGCCCTGCCTCCGAGGTCCAGCCCACTTGGTAGGTGGCGGCCTGGCCGTGCAGCAAAAACATCATCGCGGCCACGCGATCGCGGCCGACATCAGCACGCACCAACAAAACACTTTTGGCAGGTTGTTTGCGGGACTCGATGTAGTGTTGAAACCAAACCGGTGGCATGCCCTCCAAGCCTCGGTCTTCGCGTTGTTTCATTTCAGCATCCAACAACCAGCGGTATTGCCCAGGGTTAGTGCCCATGCGGTGGATGGTCAGCTTGGACTTTTCTGCGCTGACCAAAGGTTGCCGCCAGCGTTTGTCCAAGTTGGCGCGCAAGGCGTCCATGGGTTGTGCAATGTCCATCATGACCGTGGCCGCGCCCGACATGACGCGGCGCATCGACGGCAAACCATGGTCTGCGCCTTGCAACTCGTCGGGCGTGACCATCATGAAGCGCAGGCCTCGCATGGGAATGCTTTGGCGCATGGCTCGGTAGGCCAAGGCTTTGTCAGCGCCGGAGAGCGCTTGCAGCCAGATCGGGCCCCGCGTGCACAAGGCCAGCGAAGCGAGCTTGCCAAAGCGTCTCACGATGAACTGCGCCATCGCCACCGGCACGCCATCGGCATGCACACGGGCGCGCAAGACCAGTGCGCCCAAACTGACCGCGGTTGAGCCATAGGCCCAGTCTTGCTGCAAGGCAGCTGCCGCCTGGGCGTGGTCATGGTCCCAAGCGCTCATCTCGTGGCCGTCCCATTGCACGATCATCGGTCAGCGCTCCAATTGGTTAGGATGCGGT
>CAJBOO010000271.1 GCA_903956845.1 uncultured Burkholderiales bacterium | reverse complement strand
GGTCGCTTGCCACCTGCGCCGCCGGGCGTGTAGGCGTCATCGCTGCGGATTTTGCGGTCCGCGGTGTAGCGGTTGATCATGGAATCCATGTTGCCCGCGGTCACACCATAAAACAAATTCGGTTGGCCCAATGCTTGGAAGGCTTCGGCGCTGTGCCACTCGGGCTGCGCGATGATGCCGACGCGAAAACCTTGCGCTTCCAACATGCGCCCAATGACCGCCATGCCAAAACTCGGGTGGTCCACATAAGCGTCACCGGTGACCAAAATGATGTCGCAACTGTCCCAGCCCAGCTGCGTCATTTCGGCGCGGCTCATCGGCAAAAACGGCGCCGTGCCAAAACGCGCTGCCCAGTATTTGCGGTAGCTGGTCAGGGGCTTGGCGGCGCGTTGAAAAAAGGAGACGTCCAGAGGGGCATTCATCAGCCCCCGATTCTAGGTGGCAGGCCTGCTTTGAGGGGCTGGCAAGGAAAATGGCCTTGCACTACCGAGGCATGCTGCACAAAAAGACGTGACATCCAACAATGTATGTCGTAACATACAAACATTGCTTCAACCAGGAGCCTGCTGTGCCGCTTCACACCTATTCCAGCCGCGATTTCACCCGCGACGTCTCTGCCGCCAAACGCGCCGCCGAAAAAGGCCCCGTGTTCATCACCGACCGGGGCCGCCCGGCCTATGCCTTGCTGCGCATCGAGGACTATTACAAACTGCAAGGCCAGCCCACCGAAAGCCTGTTGGACATGATGAACGCCATTCCGGGTGGCGACGGCATTGACTTCGAACCACCCCGTTTGCAATTGACCATCGAACCAACACAGGGCCTGCAAGCAGACTGACCATGTTTTTGCTCGACACCAATGTCATTTCAGAACTGCGACAAGGCAAGCCCATGCAAAACGCCCAGGTTATGGCCTGGGCCAAGGGTCACATTTTTGATCGCTTCTTTTTGTCTGCCATCACCATCCTTGAACTTGAAAAAGGCGTGCAAGCACTGGAACACAAACACCCGCCACAAGGCCAGGCGCTGCGACGTTGGTTGGATGGGGTGACCGATGCATTTGATGGCCGCACCATTCCTTTTTCAGCCAGCATGGCCAAGCGCTGTGCTGCTTTGCATTTCCCCCACGCCATTTCAGAGCGCGACGCCATGATCGCCGCCACCGCCCTTGAACATCGCTTCACCGTGGTCACGCGCAATCTCAAAGATTTCCAAAGCACAGGCGTACAGTTGCTCAATCCATGGGAAGCCTGAACATTCCAAACCTGCCCCGCTCCCGCACCGACTTGTTTTTGTCCTTCACCTGGCTGGGCCTGCAAGGCTTTGGCGGTGTGTTGGCGGTGGTGCAACGCGAAATCGTCGACCGCAAACAATGGATGAGCTTGTCGGAATTCGCCGAAGAATGGGCGCTGGCGCAAACCCTGCCCGGTCCCAACGTGGTCAACCTGTCGGTCATGTTTGGCGGCAAACACTTTGGCCCCAGCGGTGCCTTTGCCGCACTCAGCGGTTTGCTGTTCTTTCCTGGCCTGTTGATGCTGGCCATCGTCTTCAGCTTCCAAGCCTTCGCCGATGTGCCCTGGGTGGCATCGGCCCTGCATGGCATGGGCGTGGCAGCCGCAGGCATGGTGATGGCGGCGGGTTGGCGCTTCATGCCCACCTTGCGTCAGCACCCCATCGGCTTCCCGTTGGCCCTGGGTTTGGCAACCCTGAGTTTTGCATTGGCTGCTGTGGTGCATTGGCCCTTGGCGCATGTGATTGCCTTGGTGGGCAGTGTGTCGTGTGGCCTCACCTGGTGGCGTTTGGTTCCAAAGGACGCGTCATGAGTTGGGCGTTGTGCGTGAGACAGAAAGTGGCAGCATGACTTGGCAACTCTGGCTCGATCTGCATTTGCATTTCTGCATGTTGTCGCTGCTGGCGGTGGGTGGTGCCTTGGCCATCATTCCCGAGATGCACCGCTATTTGGTGAGCGACTTGCAACTCATGAGCGAAACCGCGTTCAGCCAATCAGTCACGCTGTCGCAAATTGCCCCGGGACCAAACATTTTGTTGGTCGCTGTCATGGGTTGGAACATCGGATTGCAAAGCGCGGGGGGCTTTGAAACAGGCATGACCGCCATCGCTTGGGGCTTGTTCATGGCGCTGGGCTTGCTGGCCGCTGCGGTACTGCCCTCCTCGCTGCTGAGCTATTTCATGGTGAAGTGGTTGCACCTGCACCAACATGCTCGCGGTGTGCGGGCCTTCAAGTCGGGCATGGTCCCGCTGGTGATGGGCCTCATGCTGTCAGCGGGTTGGTTGTTGCAAACGGCCAGCAACCCGAGCATGGACTGGCGCTTGCTGCTGATGTGCGGCGTCAGCATGGTCATTGTGCTGAAGACCCGTGTACACCTCTTGTGGCTGATGTTGGGTGGTGCCGTGTTGGGTGCCTTGCTGGGTTTGTGACGTCCATCGCACTGCAGTCACATCCGTTTTGCAAAGCAACAAACGGATTCAAGGCAAAGATCTTTGACGCACCGTCTCGTACAAGCAGATACCACTGGCCACCGACACGTTCAAACTCTCCACGCCCCCAGCCATCGGAATGCGAACGAGTTGGTCGCAGGTTTTGCGGGTGAGCTGACGCATGCCATCACCCTCGGCACCCAAGACCCACGCCGTTGAAACCTTCAGGTCCACGTCGTAAAGCGTTTGCGGCGCATCGTCGCTGGTGCCGGTGATCCAGATGTTGCGCTCCTTGAGTTCGTTCAGGGTCCGGGCCAAGTTGGTCACCATGAAGTAAGGCACGGTTTCGGCCGCACCGCTGGCCACTTTGGCCACGGTGGCGTTGATGCCGACGGCATGGTCTTTCGGGGCGATGACGGCGTGCACCCCCGCTCCATCGGCCACACGCAAACACGCACCTAGGTTGTGTGGGTCGGTGATGCCGTCGAGCACCAGTATCAAGGCGGGCACGCCTGAGGGCAAAGCTTCCAAACATGCATCGAGCGATTTGGCGATGTCAATCGCATACACCCTCGCCACCACGCCTTGGTGTCCGTGGCTGCCTGCGAGTTGCGCCAAGCGCGGGCCGTCTGCCTCCACCAATTTGACCTTGGCCTCTTTGGCGCGTTCTTGAAACTGGCGCATGCGGGCATCGCGACGGGTCGGATCGATGAACACCTCGATCACCGATGCAGGCGTGGTTTTCAGGCGAACGCCCACCGCGTGGAATCCGAACAAAACTTTGATGGGGCTGGTGGCCATGGGCTTTCCTAGAGTGGGCTACAGACTTGGCGCTTGCAAATCCCGCAAAGGATGGGCGGCGGCAGGCCAAGGGCTGTGGAAAAAGGGCGTCACCATGTCGGGGGTGACCTCTTCGATGCGAGCAGGTGACCAACGCGGGGCATGGTCTTTGTCGACGGCCAGGGCACGGATGCCTTCCACCGTGTCGCTTTGCGCGGGTGTGCGTTGCAAGTGTGTGGGATGAAAACTGTGGCGCACCAAATCGCGCTCCATGCGCAATTCGTCACTCAGGTTCATGTGCCGTGCTCGACGAATCTGTTCGAGCGTGACAGCCAACATCAAGGGCGAGCGTTTGTGCAAGGCCTCTAAAGCACTCGTGTTGCCAGCGGCCGCCAATGCATGGGCTATGCCTTGCAGGTCTGATGCACTGAAAGCGTGGTTCAAGGCCTCGTTCCACCAAGCAGGTTGGGTGATTTGTGCGCTGGTTCTGAATGCTGCGGTGAATGCCTCGAGGGCATCAGGCTGCGCCCAATGGTGCGTGCTCAGTTGGGACCACATCGCGTTCAAAGCGGCACTGTCGACCAACACATCAGCCAAGCCTGCGAACACGGCTTCAGCCCCATTCAACATCTGACCGGTGAGGCCCAGGTACTCGCCCAAGGCACCTTCACAACGGCTGAGGAAATAACCGCCGCCCACATCCGGGAACAAACCAATCATGGTTTCGGGCATGGCCATCTTGGTGCGATCGGTGGCGATGCGCAAAGCG
>CAJBOO010000270.1 GCA_903956845.1 uncultured Burkholderiales bacterium | reverse complement strand
GACTTCGCAACCGATGGCTCTAAAAATACCTGGGGCGCTGGCACCCGCAATACCGTTGCCAGAATCGACCACAATTTTCATAGGACGACTTAACTGAATGCCCGACACAATGCGATCAATATAAGAAGGCAAAATTTCCACACTTTGAACAGCACCGCCCGATGACAATGACCAAGACTCTTGTTCGATGATGTGCTTCAGCGCTTGAATATCGTCACCATAAATAGCGCGGCCACCCAAAACCATTTTGAATCCGTTGTCGTCTTTGGGGTTGTGGCTACCCGTCACCTGGATGCCGCTGTTGCAAAGCGTGTTGGCTGCAAAATAAAGTTGGGGCGTGGTGGTAAAGCCTACGTCTAGAACCTGAATACCGACAGACACCAAACCGCGAATCAGGGCCGCAGACAAACTTGGACCACTGAGCCGACCGTCGCGACCGACCGCAACAGTCATACAATTTTCTTTCTTGGCCAGGGTGCCAAATGCGCGACCCAATGCCTCGGCCAATTCATCATTGAGAGTGCGCGGAAAGGTACCGCGAATGTCGTAAGCTTTAAAGATGGATGCTGTGACTTGCATAAATTGACAGGATAATATTGGGGAGCCATGAGCACGCTAAGTGGCTCAAGATAAGGGCCCTATTGTAGGGGGGAAGGTTCGTCAAAGTATCAAATCAGGTACGATCCGCCTATGAAGTTCCATCCTGAAATTTGTCAAATGACCACCGAAACAGCTTGGGGAGGCATGACCTTGGCAGCAAGTCCCACGGGTTTGTGCGGCGCTTGGTTCGAGCAGCAAAAACACTTCCCAAAGACGGCGGCATGGCCCATTGAGGTAAACAACCCCTTCCTGAATACCGCACAAAAGCGGCTAGACAATTTTGGCAAGGGTTCGATTTCGCCAGGAACTAATGCGTTTGATTTGTTGCAAGACCTACCACTCGATATTTCGGCCGGCACCCCATTTCAACAGGCCGTCTGGCTTGCCTTAATGCGCATTCCGTTAGGACAAACTTGGACCTACGGTCAATTGGCGCAATCAATTGGCAAACCCAGTGCATCCCGTGCCGTGGGAACGGCTGTAGGACGCAACCCCATCAGCGTGCTAATTCCCTGCCACAGAGTGGTCGGCAGCCAAGGGCAAATGACGGGTTATGCCGGCGGTTTATGGCGCAAGGAAGCCTTACTTCAATTGGAATTGAATTCTTCCAGCCTGCAATCACCAAAAGCAGTTTTGAGTTCATGAGCGACCCAGCAGTCCAGACACAAGCAGCCGATTGGCGCCAAGACTATATGTTGCTAGCCGCTTTGTGGGGCGCGTCGTTTTTATTCATGCGCATGGGCGCCACTGAATTTGGTCCTTTGACCACCGCTTGGCTCAGAGTGTTGATTGCCACTTTGATGCTCTTGCCTTTGATGCTGTGGCAAGGCCACTTCAAGGTCTTTAAAGCCCATTGGAAAATGGTGCTGGGATTTGGCCTGATCAATTCAGCCCTGCCCTTTGCGCTCTATGCCTATGCGGTGATGCATATTTCGACTGGTTTGTCCGCCATTTTGAACGCCTCTGTGCCGCTGTTTGCTGCCCTGGTGGCTTGGTTGTGGCTAGGCGATCGCCTGAACCGCTGGCGCATTGCGGGTTTGATCATTGGCTTTGTGGGTGTTTCAATGTTGGCAAACAACCAAACCAGTTTTCACAACGCAGCCAATCCCGATGCCAGCGCATGGGGACAAAACACGGCCATTGCAGCTTGCCTATTGGCTGTCATTTGTTATGCCATTTCAGGCAGTCTGAACAAAAAATACATGACCGATATGCCTGCATTGGTTTCTGCCACAGGCAGCCAAATTGGCGCCAGCATAGCCCTGACTGTGCCAGCCCTTTTTGCACTGCCTGACACAATGCCTAGCCCGCAAGCTTGGTTCGGCGTATTCATGTTGGGCGTGGCATGCACAGGTATTGCCTATATCTTGTACTTTAGACTGGTCAACCGAGCCGGTCCCGCAAAAGCCCTTACAGTGACTTTTTTGATTCCTGTTTTTGCGCTGGTTTATGGCGTGATTTTTTTGGGAGAAACAGTCACCCTGATCATGGT
>CAJBOO010000269.1 GCA_903956845.1 uncultured Burkholderiales bacterium | reverse complement strand
TTTGGCCGCTTTGTCAAAGAAGTGATACCAGCATTCTTCCTTCGCCAATATGTTGCTCTTGTTGTCCAGGCAGTAGTAGCGCCGGATTTTTTTCTCGTGGTCAGTGATGAAATAACTGCGGTAGAGCGTTTTGTTCAGCACATACATGATGGCGGTGCGCGATTGAGGGCAACCCTCACCCAAGATGCAAGAGCGCATCACATTGGAGTTCACATAGAGCTCAATCGAAACGATGGGCAATTTCTTGCCTGAATGGGTGGCCACCAATCGGACCGCGCAGGTGGAACCGGTGACTTTGTCCAAACCGTCCTTTTCGGCCAGCATGTTGGCTTCTTGTGCAAGCAACTGGCGATACCACTCACCGATCACACCACGACAGATGAAGTATTCCTCGTTGTCAGTCTTGTGGAATGGCTCGATGTAAGGACGACGTTTGGCGTCGAAATAGAACAAAGGCTCTTGGCCTTCAAACGTGCGTTTGGGCCGTTCGGATGCTGCTGGGGCACCATGGCCATCCGACTTTTTTTCCTCTTTGGCAGGGGCGCCATGCGCATCTGGCTTTTTTTCTTCCTTGGCGGGGGGCTTGGCCTCTGGCTTGGGGTCAGTCGCATAGGCCGAGCTAGCGCCCAGCAAGGCGAGCAGCAAGGGTAAACAACGCAACAGTGAGGTCATGTTTTTCATGGCTTAGGCAATGGTCGTTCTGAGTAATCGGCAGAAATCGCCCAGTCTTGAGTGCTTGGCCCGCTAAGGCGTCTCAACCGTGTAGCAGGTCTGGTCACGGTGCCAT
The DNA here is from genome assembly GCA_903956845.1 of uncultured Burkholderiales bacterium. Lineage (GTDB taxonomy): Bacteria > Pseudomonadota > Gammaproteobacteria > Burkholderiales > Burkholderiaceae_C > Limnohabitans. Next base: position 23,412 of record CAJBOO010000269.1, on the reverse strand, counting down.
TTGCCAGTGTCGGTGACGCATTGGTGTTGAATCATGCGGCGGGTGAAATCTGACAAAAAGTACGACCGCATGATGGCTGAACGGTTGGGTACAAAGTTGACGGTTCTGAAGACGGGGCATTCCTCGTTTTTGATGCAGCGGTCAAATTGACGGCTGTTTTCAAACAACTGGACGCCCAAACGGCCTGGCGTGAGGCTTCTGTCTGTGCCATAGGTCAAGATACAGGTCTTGGCATCGACAAATGGCAGTTCTGCTATTTCGTTGAAATAGTTCATTTCCGCCACGATCAATTCCAAAAACCAGGGTGCAACGATGCCTTTGCATTCGTAATAGTCCAACTTGTCACTGTGGTGGACTAATTCGCCCAAGGGTTTGCCGTCATTGGTCAAACGCAGCATGGGGTCTTTGCCTGAATTGGGCGGGCGTGCTTTGGAGGCCTTGGGGGCTTCCTCCTTGCCTTCTTCACTCTGCGCACCTTCGTTCAATACAGCTTCAACCCGCCTGGAGAAATTCTCCTCTTCCTGCGGCGTGGCGGCGCGTTTTTCAGGAATGGGCTTGAACTTGCCTTCAGTGCTGGGCTTGTCGTCTGAACATCCAGCCAAAAAAGCAACCAATGCGATGGCTGCCATTGCGCCGAGTGGTGTCTTGAGCATGGTCAAAGTGTGAATTGGCATGAAAGGTATTATCAACTCAAGGCAATTGCCTTTAAACCGATGCTGTATAGACCATGAAACCCTTGTATTTATCCTTTATACCTACTTTGGCTGTGAGCTTATTGGTGGGGTGCGGGGGTGGGGGCTCATCCATCAGTGAGCCTACAGGGAGTCCTCATTTGGTTTCTGCTGATGCCCGGATCATTTCGCCTAAGTTGATGGCTTTGGTGGGTTCGGATATTTACCTCGCGAACCAAGGCAACAGTGGGTTAAATGGCGTCTTGAAAATCAATGGTGCAGATCAACTTGCCAGCGTTGGCTTTTCAGGCTTGACTGACGCCATAGGAGTTGCAGCAAACAGCGCAGGTACGGTTTTTATTTCAGGTAAGCCGACTTCTGCAATACCTGGTATCTTGAATTTAAATACGGGTTCCCCATTAGCTAATTCAGTAGGCAGTCACTATGGGTTGCTATTTGCTCCGAATGACGATTTGATTGCACCTTCAGTGAATTTAACCAAGCGAGTGGGTGTTTCATCGGCAAGCACCTCATATGCAAGTTGGAGCGCTGTAAACATCACCGATACCCCATTGGCTTTGGTGAAGAAAGGCAATTTTGTTTATATTTCAACTCAGGAAAACCGAATTTATAAATTTGATCTCACCAATATTCCCGCTACACCCCTCGCTCTCAATTTGACAGGACTGTCCTTGGAGTCCCCCAGCGGCATAGCCTTTGATGGTGACACCATGTACGTGGTCAATTACGGACCCAATGGTGGTGCATCAAGTTGGATTGCCAAAATCACGAATGAATCTGTGGTCAGCGAATTCAAACGCGATCCCAATTGGTTATGTGCCAGTGCAGGGGTCGCCGTCAGAGATAACTACATCTATGTCAGCAATGGCACATCCACCGCACCTGGTTGTGGCAATATACAAAACACCATCGTCAAATTTTTCCACTGACACGGGTCGATCTCACCGCTTCTGATACTGCGCTTTTCCAAACAAGGTTTCCATCGCCTTCTTGTCGTTTTGCAAGGGTTGGCGTAAATCAGCCAAGACCTCGCAGCCGCGTTTGACCGCTGGGCGCTCGCTGATGGTGTCAAACCATTCTTTCAAGCGCGGATAGTCAGCCCAATCAATGCCTTGGTTTTTCCAACTGCGCAGCCACGGGAAGATGGCGATGTCGGCAATCGAATAGGTTTTGCCAGCAATGTAAGGGTGTAAGGCCAGTTGCTTGTCCATCACGCCGTACAAACGCCGGGCTTCGTTGGTGTAGCGCTCAATGCCATAGGGCACCTTTTCTGGCGCGTAAATCCTGAAGTGATGCGCTTGGCCCAGCATAGGGCCCACGCCGCCCATTTGGAACATCAGCCACTGCAAAACTTCGTACTTGTCGCGGTCTGACTTGGGCATGAACTTACCGAATTTCGCGGCCAAGTAAACCAAAATCGCACCCGACTCGAACAAGCTGATGGGTTTGCCATCGGGCCCATGCGGATCAACCAGTGCCGGGATTTTGTTGTTGGGGCTGATGGTCAAAAACTCGGGCGTGAACTGCTCACCCTGACCGATGTGGACAGGGTGAGCCAGCCAGTCCCGTCCCAGGCGCATGCCACATTCTTCCAACATGATGTGCACTTTGTGCCCATTGGGCGTGGGCCAGCTGTAGACGTCGATCATGCTCAGCTGCCTCGGGTGATGGGCATGTCCACATCTTGTGGCGCAGTGGCGATGTGTCTGGCCAACTCCAACTTGGCGATGGAATTGCGGTGCACTTCGTCTGGTCCGTCGGCCAAACGCAAGGTGCGCTGGTTGGCATAGGCGTAGGCCAATGGGAAATCATCGCTCACACCGCCGCCACCATGGGCTTGGATCGCCCAGTCGATGATTTGACAGGCCATGTTGGGTGCAATCACCTTGATCATCGCGATCTCGGTTCGTGCAATTTTGTTGCCAACGGTGTCCATCATGTAGGCTGCTTTGAGCGTGAGCAAACGGGCTTGCTCGATCATGATGCGGGACTCCGCAATGCGTTCATGCCACACACCTTGGCTGGAGACAGGTTTGCCAAAGGCCACACGGCTGTTTAAGCGTTTGCACATCAATTCGAGTGCGCGCTCGGCTGCACCAATGGTGCGCATGCAGTGGTGGATGCGGCCAGGGCCTAAGCGGCCTTGTGCGATCTCGAAACCACGGCCTTCACCCAAGAGCAAATTGCCCACAGGCACGCGCACGTTTTTCAGGTCCACCTCCATGTGACCGTGAGGGGCATCGTCGTAGCCGAACACGGACAGGGGGCGCATCACCGTCACGCCTGGGGAGTTGGCTGGCACGATGATCATGCTTTGCTGTGAATGGCGAGGTGCCTCTGGGTCGGTTTTGCCCATCACGATGTACACCGCGCAACGGGGGTCACCTGCACCTGACGACCACCACTTGCGGCCATTGATCACGTAATGGTCGCCATCACGCTCGATGCGGGTTTGGATGTTGGTGGCATCCGACGAGGCCACGTCTGGCTCTGTCATCAAAAAGGCTGAGCGGATCTCACCGCGCAAGAGGGGCTCTAGCCATTGGTCTTTGAGTGCTTCGCTGGCATAGCGCTCGAAGGTTTCCATGTTGCCCGTGTCAGGTGCAGAGCAGTTGAACACCTCGGCAGCAAAAGGCACACGGCCCATGATTTCGCACAATGGCGCGTATTCCAAATTGCTCAAGCCTTCAGGCGCCCGTTTGCTGTGGGGCAAGAACAAATTCCATAACCCGGCTTTGCGGGCCAAAGGTTTGAGTTCTTCGATGAGTTTGGTGGGGATCCACGCGTCACCTTTGGCACGGTTGTCCGCGATTTCTTTGAAAAAGCGTTTTTCGTTCGGGTAGATGTGCTCGTCCATGAAAGCGATCAAACGCGCTTGCATGGTTTTGACCTTGTCGGTGTAATCGAAATTCATGGTGTGCTCCAGGGTAAAAAGGGGTCAATGAGAACTGCGTTGGGCAAACAACCAGGCCAACTCCGCCATCGGCCTGGCACCGGCCCCTGAGGCTTTGGCTTGGGCGCTGGAGGCTGTGCCGTCTTCCACCCGCTTGGCAATCCCTTGCAGAATCGCAGCGATGCGGAACATGTTGTAGGCCAGGTAAAAATTCCAGTCTTGCTTCAATGCGGCCAGCGTGGTGATGCCAGAACGCTGGCAATACAAATCAATGTATTCGTCTTCCAAGGGAATGCCCAAGGCCGCATGGTCCAAGCCGCCAATGCCTCGGAAGCTGCCAGGCGGAATATGCCAGGACATGCAGTGGTAACTGAAGTCCGCCAAGGGGTGTCCCAAAGTGGAGAGTTCCCAATCGAGGACAGCCAGAACGCGGGGTTCGGTGGGGTGAAAAATCAGGTTGTCCAAGCGGAAGTCGCCGTGCACGATGCAGGTGAGGTCAGCGCGGGCGCTGTCGGGCATGTTGGCGGGCAGCCACGCCATCAATTTGTCCATCTCGGCAATGGGCTGGGTGGCTGAAGCCACATACTGCTTGCTCCATCGACCAATTTGGCGGTCGAAGTAGTTGCCGGGTTTGCCAAAAGTTTCCAGGCCTTGCGCCTTGTGGTCCACCGCGTGCAATGAAGCGATGACTCGGTTCATTTCCAAGTAGATGTCACGTCGCTGCGCGGGATTCATGTCTGGCAGGGCCTGGTCCCACAACACCCGCCCTTGGACAAACTCCATCACATAAAAGGCACGGCCAATGATGGACTCGTCTTCACACAACACATGCATTTTGGCCACGGGCACGCCGGTGCCGTGCAAGCCACCCATGACCTTGAATTCGCGCTCAATCGCATGTGCCGAGGGCAGGAGTTTGGCCACAGGTCCAGGCTTGGCCCGCATCACATAACTGGTGTTGGGGGTGTTGAGCTTGTAGGTGGGATTGGATTGGCCACCTTTGAACATCTCGACCTGCAAAGGGCCTTCAAAGTCGGGCATGTGTTGAGACAGCCAGGCCTCGAGTGCCTGGGTGTCAAAACGGTGGGCATCGCTGACTTCACGGGTGCCGACAAAATTATCAAAGTTACTCATGCAATCAATCCGCTGCGCTGATCTGCATCAACGCTTGTTGGTTTCGAATCACCAGGCCACCTGGCTCGATGCGCAAGGCATCTTCGCGCTCCATGGCTTTGAGCTCTTGGTTCACGCGTTGACGCGAAGCGCCCAGCAACTGCGCCAATTCTTCTTGCGCCAAGTGCAAGCCAATGCGAATCTCGTCTCCGTGGTTCAAAGAGGGCACGCCGTAACTGCGCGCCAAGTGCAGCAACTGTTTGGCCAATCGGGCGCGCAGGGGCAAGGTGTTGAGGTCTTCCACCAAGCCGAAGAGTTGTCGAATGCGACGGGCCTGCAAGCGCAGCATCGCGTCGTAGAACTCGACATGGGCAGCCAAGATTTTGTGGAAATCGGCCTTGGCCACACACAAAATTGTGGTTTCGCCGTGTGCGTACACATCGTGTGTGCGACTGTCGCCGTCCAGAATCGCCACGTCCCCAAACCAAATCCCTGGCTCCACATAGGTGAATGTGATTTGCTTGCCCGACAGCGAGGTGCTGCTCACGCGAACTGCGCCCCGCGCACACGCCATCCACTCTTCGGGAGAGTCGCCGCGCGCAGCGATCAAGTCGCCGTCTTTGAGTCGTTTGACGTAGGCACATCGCAGGATGTCGTGTCTGAGGGAAGGTGAAAGGGAGGAAAACCAGCGGCCGGCATTCACCGACTCGCGTTCCTCTATGGTAAGTATGGGGTCGTCCATCGTCTGTCTTTTCGGTGACCTGAAATTGAAAAACTGTCTCCGGCGAGACCGTCGGAGCGCGAAAGCATCATGATTTTGCCTGTTCAGGGCTTGTACTGGGGTGTCTCTTTGTTCAAAAACGCTTGGATACCAATGCCGGCGTTGGGGTGATGCAGGTTATTGACGAAATGCTGCTTTTCAAGCGGCAGTTGCGCAAACAAGTCGTGTTGGGAAGCCGCGTTGACCAGTTCCTTGATGCTGCCCATGGCATTCGGGGCGCGGGCATTGAGCCGGTCAGCCAAAACCAAGGCGTCTGCCAGGGCCTGTCCTGGCGCACAAACCTGGTTGACCAGGCCCCAAGTCTGCATTTGGCTGGCGTTGAGCTTGTCACCCAGCATCAATAGTTGGCTGACCATGGCACGCGGCAAGGCGCGAGACAAATGCCAGCTGCCGCCGCCGTCGGGCGACAAGCCAACCGAGCTGTAGGCCATGACAAACACACTGTCTTGGGCTGCGAGCAAAAAGTCACAGGCCAAGGCCAATGAAAACCCTGCGCCGGCTGCCGCGCCCTCGACGGCGGCGATGACCGGCTTGGGGAAGGTGCGAATCGCCTCGACCCAGCTGTGCAAGCCTTCGATGCTTTGGGCTTGGTGTTCAGGGGCTTGTGCGCGGTTGGCCAACAAACGGTTGAGGTTGCCGCCGGCACTGAAATGCGCACCTTCACCGGTGAGCACCACGCTGCGCACATCTGGATTGCTCTCGGCCACATTGAGAGCTTCCACGCCAGCGCTGTAGATCTCTGGTCCCAGCGCATTGCGATGCTCTGGATTGGACAAGGTCAAGACCAAGGTTTGGCCAACGCTGTGGCTTTTGAGTTGGGCAGTCATGTCGTCACTGGTGGATGTGCAGCAAGCTCAGCCCTAACGCGCCTCGACGGCGCAACCAGGGGCTAGGGCGGTAACGTGGATCACCGTAAACGGTTTGCAAATTAAACAGCACTTCGAGCAGGTTGTCCGCGCCTAAACTGTCGCCCAGTGCCAGCGGGCCTTTCGGGTAACCCAAGCCGAGGGTAACCGCGGTATCGAGGTCCTGCGGTGTGCAAATGCCTTGCTGACATATGTCGCTGGCAATGTTGACGATTTGGGCAACCACCCGCTGCGTGACAAAGCCTCCACTGTCTTGGATCATGCTGACTGCTTTGCCATCACTGGCAAACAGGGCGTGTGCGGCGTCACGCATGTCACTGCGGGTGGCGGGGTTGGTGGCGAGGACACGGCGTTTGGTGGCGGCATCTGGCATGAGCAAATCAATGCCCAAGGTGCGAGCCGGGTCAAGCCGTTCGACAATCGCACAGGTGGTCACGTCAAAGCCCAGCGGCGCGACCAGACACAAGGCCTGGGGTGAGGGTGCTGAGCCTGTTTCGATCTTGGCACCCAGGTCTTTGAGCAGTTGCAGCAACTCGGCTCGGCGTGCTGCCCGTGAGGAGACCCACACGGGAGGCAAGTCGGCCATCGCGGGGGCCGGGGGCTCGGATGGCACCTCAGCCTTGCCTTCGGTGTAACGGTAAAAACCTTGACCCGTTTTACGCCCCAACCAACCGCCAGCCAAGCGCTGGCTGGTGATGACGTTGGGCCGGTAGCGTGGTTCCTCAAAGTACTGGTGATAGATGGACTCCATCACAGGATGTGAAACATCCAAGGCAGTCAGGTCCATCAGTTCGAATGGTCCCAACTTGAATCCCACCTGGTCTTTCAAGATGCGGTCGATGGTGGCGAAATCACTGATGCCCTCGGATGCAGTTCGCAAGGCTTCGGTGATGTAAGCGCGCCCGGCGTGGTTGACGATGAAGCCCGGGGTGTCTTTGGCGCGAACAGCCTGGTGACCCATGGCTTTGGCCATGTCAATCAGCTTCGCGCAGGTGGTGTCATGGGTGGCCAAGCCAGCCACCACTTCAACCACTTTCATCAAAGGCACGGGGTTGAAAAAATGAAAACCCGCAAAACGCTCTGGGTGTTGCATGTCGGCTGACAACGCCGTGATCGACAAGGAAGAGGTATTGCTGACGATGACAGCGCTGGCTGGCAGCAGGTTTTCTAACTGGGCGAACAGCGCTTTCTTGACCGAGATGTTTTCTACCACGGCTTCAATCACCAGTTCAGACTGGCCTAGGTCATGCAAATGTTCCACAAAGCCCAGGTGCAGGCTGAAGGAAGCCACCTGTTCGGCCGTTAAGCGTCCTTTGTCTTGCAACTTTTGCCATTGCATGCGAACGGCGGCGCAGCCTTTTTCGGCTGCACCTGGCACCACATCGAACAGCTTGACATGTGCCGAGGCTTGCGCGGCTATCTGGGCAATACCTTGGCCCATGGCTCCTGCACCCACCACGCCAATGTTGTGAAAAGTTGTACTCATAGCCAAAGATTATGTCCCACAGCCTTTTAGGCCTTGACTGACATGGCCTGTGACAGAATCGAAAGCATCACATAGCCCCATACAGGAGACCACATGACACTCAAACTTTGCGGATTTGCAGCCAGCAATTACTACAACAAAATCAAATTGCAGCTGCTGCACAAAGGAGTGGCTTTTGAAGAGGAGCTGGTTTGGACGGGCAATGCACACCCCAAATTGGTTGGGCGCTCTCCAATGGGCAAAGTGCCGTTTTTGGATACCCCTGATGGTTGCGTGTCCGAATCCTTGGTGTTGGCCGAATACATCGAAGCCAAATACCCCGAGCACCCCTTGTTGCCGGCGGACCCTTTTCAGGCTGCCAAGGTTCGGGAACTGGTTGTGTATTTGGAACTCCACATTGAACTGGTGGTGCGCGCTTTGTATCCTGAAGCGTTTTTTGGCGGCAAGGTGAGCGACAACACCAAAGAACATGTTCGTAAACAACTGAACAAGAACGTTCCTGCTTTTGCAAGCCTGGCCAAATTTGCACCCTATGTCGCGGGCGATCATTTGACTTTGGCCGATTGCGCTGCTGCATTTCACCTGCCCATTGCCGTGTCAGCTTGTAAGCTGGTACTGGGTGAAGATCTGCTGGCCAGCATACCGGTGAAGGTTTACAGCCAAAAAATGGCTGAACACCCCCACATGCAAAAGGTACTGGCCGATCGCAAAGCCAACAACGAATTGTTGAGCAGCCTGTTGGCCGCAAAAAAATAACTCAGTTGCTGTAAACCTTGCGCTGGTTTTCCAACGCAATCAACCGGTCGAGTTCGGCGCAGACATCTGCCATGCGACCTGATATGACCATGCGTCCTGCGCTGTGTTGCGCGGGACGCTGGTCTTCGGCAACCCGAACCACCCGCAAAGGGCGCTGCGTTTGAAAGCTGGTTTGATCAGCCATGTCGGGCTTGGCCATGACGTTGGACATTAAAGCGCGGTATGCGGCATCCACACGCTGAAACACGCTGGGGCTTGAGAGGGCAAAAGACATATTGAGCTCCTGAGGTTAGAACTGGTTGCGGATCAGGCCAACGGCCAGACCTTCGATGTGAAAGGGTTCGCCCGCCCGGACTTGGATGGTCTGGAAGTCGGGGTTTTCAGGGTGCAGCGCAATGCCCTGGGGTGTTTTTTGGAAGCGTTTGACCGTGACTTCCTCGCCCAAACGGGCCACCACGATTTGGCCGTTGCGAGCATCTGAGGTGGATTTCACCGCCAACAAGTCGCCATCCATGATGCCCACATCGCGCATAGACAAACCTTTGACTTTGAGCAAAAAGTCGGGTTGTTGCTGGAACATGGAAGCTTCGACTTGGTAAGTGTGCTCGATGTGCTCTTGGGCCAAGATGGGCGCACCGGCAGCCACACGACCAACCAAGGGCAACATGAGCTGATTGAGGCCGGGTATGGGCAGGTTGAACTGCTTGAAAAGGTTTCCGCTGGATGAGTCGGTAGACTGGGACCTGAGACGGATGCCACGTGAGGTGCCGCTGACCAGTTGGATCACACCTTTGCGAGCCAGGGCTTGCAGGTGTTCTTCAGCGGCATTGGGGGATTTGAAGCCAAGTTCGGTGGCGATTTCAGCCCGCGTGGGTGGTGCACCGGTGTTTTGGATGGCGGTTTGGATCAGGTCCAAAATTTGTTGCTGGCGGGCGGTGAGCTTGATCGGTTCCATGGGGCTCCTGCACAATCGGTTGGGTTGCGGATTCAAACAAAAGCTGTTTGGATATCCAGTAACTGTATTTTTAACCAGTTTTTAAGCTTTGGCAAGCATGCATTCCAAAATATTCCAAAAAATCTTGGTATTGGGCACCGGTGGCACCATCGCTGGCTTAGCTGATGACCCTGAAAACTCAAGCGATTACAAGGCTTCTCAGTTAGGCATCACTGACATACTGAGTCTGTCAGGTGTGGCGCATGAGCAGTTGGAATGGCGCGATGTGGCCCAAATTGACAGCAAAGACATGGGTCCCCAAGTTTGGCGTGAGCTGTTGCGTGCCCTGTCAGACGCTTGCGACCGTTCAGATGTGCGAGCGGTGGTGATCACCCATGGCACCGACACCGTTGAAGAGACCGCCTATTTGCTGCACGCCTTAGGTCCATGGAGAAAGCCCTTGGTGTTGACCTGTGCGATGAAACCCGCCAATGCGCCTGATGCTGATGGGCCTGTCAATCTGAAAGATGCTTTGGCCTTGGCGCAGTCGGAGCACATCCCATCGGTCAGCTTGGTCTGTGCAGGCCACGTACATGACCCCAGCCGTTTGCAAAAGGTGCGAACTGATCAGGCTGATGCGTTCTCCAGCGGCCCCAGGGGTGCCTTGGGTCGAATGGTCGAGGGCGTTTGGCAGCCCAACGTGAGTCTAGTCCCCGGCATCGGATATGCCACTCCGTCATTGGCATATGCATTGGCCACTCCCGTGTGGCCGCGAGTGGAATGGCTGACCAACCATGCGGGCAATGTCGGGAACATGGTTCATGCGCTGCTGGCTCAACAGCCCCATGTGCAATCGCCCTTGCGTGGCTTGGTGGTGGCTGCCACCGGAGCGGGCACGCTCAGCCTTGGCATGGAAGAAGCACTGGCAAAAGCCCGCGAGTCTGGCGTGAAAGTCTGGGTTTGCAGCCGCACCGCCTGGGGCGAAGCGGCGTTTCATCATCCCAAAGATGGTGGTGAAACCATTGCACTGAGCCCAGCCAAAGCCTGCGTTGCGCTGACCTTGGCCTTGATGGCGTCTGACGAAAAAGCTTAAGAAACCAACGCTGCCATGGCGCGGGTCTTGATGTCTTCCACGCTGCCTTGTCCGCTGATGGCACGGTATTTGGGCGCATGGCTTGGGTCTGCCTTGGCCCATTGCGCGTAGTAATCAACCAAAGGACGTGTTTGGGCGCTGTACACCTCAAGGCGCTTTTTCACGGTTTCCTCTTTGTCATCATCACGCTGGATCAGGGCTTCGCCGGTCACATCGTCAACGCCTTCCACCTTGGGGGGATTGAACTTGACGTGGTAAGTGCGGCCACTGGCCACATGGGCTCGGCGACCGCTCATGCGTTCGATGATGGCGTCAAAGGGCACATCGATTTCCAGCACGCAGTCGAGTTTGACGCCCGCTTGTTTGAGCGCGTCTGCTTGTGGGATGGTGCGGGGAAACCCATCGAATAAAAAACCTTTGGCGCAATCAGCGTGGGTGATGCGTTCTTTGACCAAACCGATGATGATGTCGTCGCCTACCAAGCCACCGCTGTCCATGACTTTTTTGGCCGCCAATCCCATTTCAGTGCCTGCTTTGACCGCTGCACGGAGCATGTCGCCAGTTGAGATTTGGGGGATGCCGTATGCCTGGCAAATGAAAGTGGCTTGGGTGCCTTTGCCGGCGCCGGGTGCGCCCAACAGAATCAGTCTCATTGTCGTCCTTGGTGGTTCAAACCCCGTCTTGGCAGGGTATTTATTTGCGAGAAGTCAGAGAATAGCACGCACCCAGCGTCAGTTATTTCTCAGAAATGGTGTGTAAGAGCGCTCTCACGCGGGCCAAATCCTCGGGGGTATCCACGCCGGGTTCGCTGATCTGATCGGACACATGCACGGCGATCGAATGTCCATGCCACACAGCGCGCAATTGTTCAAGGGACTCCGCCATTTCAGTCGGGGCAGGTGCCAAAGAGGGGAAAGCTTTCAAAAATCCGACTCGGTAGGCATACAAACCCACGTGCCGCCACACGGGGTAGGGTGGCAAAGTCGTGCTTGGGCCGTCCCGCCAACAAGGGATGCTGGCCCGGCTGAAATAACTTGCGCGTGAACGCCCGTCCAGCACCACTTTCACCACATGGGGGCTCAGCCATTCGGCGTCTGACCTGATGGGGTGCGCCAGGGTGCTCATGCTGCAGTCTGGGTTTTGGTTGAGCAACAAAGCCACTGCATCAATCTGGGCCGGTTCAATCAGTGGCTCATCGCCCTGCACATTCACCACCAGGGCGTCGTCTGACAACCCGAGCAAGTTGGCGGCTTCTGCCAATCGGTCGCTGCCGCTGACATGGTCTGTGCGGGTGAGCAAAGCTTCAATGCCATGCTGCTTGCATGCTTGGACGATGGCTTCGTCATCGGCAGCAACCACCACCTGCTGTGCCTGCGATTGACGGGCTTGCATCGCGACCCTGACGACCATCGGTAAGCCAGCCAAGTCAGCCAAGGGTTTGTTGGGCAGTCGACTGGAGGCCAGGCGTGCTGGAATCAGCACCACGAAAGGGGTGTTGCCCATTCAGGCTTCCAGTTCCTCGTCGGTCAGTGTGCGCGCTTCAACTTCCAGCATGACTGGTATGCCGTCACGGATGGGATAGGCCAAACGGGCGCTGCGCGAGACCAATTCGGCTTTGTCGGGGTGATAGGTCAGCGGGGCTTTGGTGACCGGGCAGACCAAGAGTTCAAGCAGTTTTTTGTCCATGTGGCGATGATAGTGCTTGGAGGTTTTGCACCAACTGAGCCCACAAAACGTCAGGCAGTCGACATTCGAGGGGCACCGCCCATGCCTGTGGGTGGTGGGGCCACAGCTTGACCGCGTCTTTTTCGGTGCACAACAGATCTTCGCCTGGCACCGATGTCCAATCGTCCAAAGGCGCATGGTCGGGCAGGGCGTGGGTGGCAGCCAATGTCAAACCATGGGCACGCAGAGCGGCAAAAAACACCTCTGGTTGGGCGATGGCTGCCAATGCTTGGACAGGCTTGCCCGCCCAAGCGGACAGCGGACGCGTTTGGCCCAGCCCATTGACCGCATGCGGGCTCAGCTGTCGGTCAGCCGGAAAGCTGTTCTCAAACGGATGCTTGCCGGTGTGCACCAAGAACTGAACTGCCCCCCGGGTCTTGCGTGGCCAGGTTTCTCTCAATGGGCCTGCTGGCAGCAACCAGCCATTGCCCAGGCCTCGGTCGTCAAAGACAACCAGCGCCAGGTCATGGTGCAAGGCATGGTGTTGCAAACCATCGTCGCTGATGATGAGCTGGGTTTCTGGGTAGGCTTGCAACAGGGCTTGGGCTGCCAATGCCCTGGCACGGCCCACGAACACCGGAGACAGGGTGCGGTGTTTGATCAACAGGGCCTCGTCACCCACTTGACTGGCCATGCTGTCAACCCGAACTTCTTGGGTGCTTTGGTCTTCACAACCCACTGCGCGAGCGATCACCCCAGTTTTGAATCCCAAGCTTTGCAGATGGGTGGCCAGGTGGATCACGATCGGGGTTTTGCCGGTGCCGCCTACCAGCACGTTGCCCACCACCCAGACGGGAATGGGCAATGAAGTGGCGGGACGCCAGCCCAGTCGGTCAAGCAGACTGGACAGCAACAGCCAGGCGCGGCTGACAAGCGTCAAAGGCCACAGCAAACGGGTGATGAGGTTGCGGCTGAGCCAGGCTTTGCGCAACAAAGTGGCCGCGTCTTGCATCAATCAGGGGGCAGAGACGTTGCTGCGGGCCTGCGCTGAAAAGGTGATTTGCTGTAAGCCAGCACTTTGCGCAGCCTCCAGCACCAACATCACCGATTGGTGGCTGGCCCGGGCGTCGGCTGAAATCACCACCAAGGGGCTGGATGATTCTTTGGCCGCTTGTGCCAGCGCCTGGGCAATGCTGCCCAGGTCGTTGGCCGTGAGTGCTGCTTTTTGGACCACATAGTGCCCATCGCTGCTGATACTGACCCGAATTTCACGTGGTTTGTCTTGCTGAGGCGCGGTGTCAGCCTGGGGCAAGCGCAGATCGAGTTGGGTCAGGCGGCCGTAGGTGGTCGTGAGCATCAAAAAAATCAGCACCACCAAAAGCACATCGATGAACGGGATCAAGTTGATCTCGGGTTCTGCCTGGAGGGAGCGACCGAACTTCATGCTCATTTGCCTGGACGGGCAGGAAAGAAATGCCGGGCAAACCGTTCGCTGTCGATTTCGAGTTCGAGCACGAAATGGTCAACCTGGGCCCGAAAGTACCGCCAAGCCACCAAACTCGGAATGGCAATGACCAAACCAAATGCGGTGTTGTAGAGGGCCACGGAAATGCCATGGGCCAGTTGAGCCGGGTTGCCCGAGCCGGGTGCTTGAGACCCAAAGATCTCAATCATGCCGACCACCGTGCCAAACAAACCGAGCAGGGGGGCGACCGAGGCAATGGAACCCAAGGCACTCAGGTATTTTTCCAGCTTGGCGCCAACGCGTCGACCAGCCGCTTCCACCTGCGCGCGAAACTCGCTTTCAGAGCACAAGGGGTTGTGTTGCATGGCTTGCAAGCCTGCGGCCAAGACTTCACCCAGGGCAGAGTGGGCTTTCATCTGCTCGGTGGATTCGTGGCTGGGCAAACTTTGGTGGGTGAGGGTCAGCACCTCATCGAGCAAGCCCTCAGGCACCACGCGGGCTTGTCGCAGGGTGTAAAAGCGTTCGAGCATCACGGCCAAAGCGATGATGGAACAGGCTAAAAGTGGCCAAATGGGCCAGCCGGCGGCTTGTATGATCCCTAGCAAAAGCGTTCTCCCGTCTGATGTGGCGGTGATTATGGCCTAGCTTGTTCGATCCAAACGCTTCTCACACGCCGCTTCTGACATGTCCCTTTCCTCCTCGACCCCATTGACCAGCCGCGTGTGGACTGTCAGTGGCTTGTGTCATGCCATCAGCGACACACTCAAATCTCGCTTCAACCCGGTCTCGGTCAAAGGTGAAATCACGGGTTTCACCAAAGCCGCCAGTGGCCATTGCTACTTCTCACTGAAAGACGACCAAGGGCAGATGCGCTGCGCCATGTTTCGTCGCTCCGCTGAATTTCTGAATTTTTTGCCGCGAGAGGGTGATTTGGTGGAAGTACAGGGGCGAGTTGCCTTGTACGAGCCCCGAGGCGAGCTTCAATTGGTGGTCGAAGCCATGCGACCTGCGGGGGCTGGGCAGTTGCACGAAGCATTCATGCGACTCAAAGCCAAACTCGAAGCCGAAGGTTTGTTTGAAGAAGCCCGCAAGCGCCCCATCCCGCTGCGCCCCCGGGCGATCGGCGTGGTCACTTCGTTGGGGGCGGCAGCATTGCACGATGTGGTCTCGGCATTACAACGCCGCGTGCCCCACATCCCGGTGCGTATCTCCCCCAGTTTGGTGCAGGGATCCGATGCACCTGCTCAACTGTTGGGAGCGCTGCAAGCCTTGCAAGCCCTGCCCGAGGTCGATGTCATCTTGTTGGTCAGGGGCGGCGGCGCGATCGAAGACCTTTGGGCTTTCAACGATGAACTGCTGGCTCGCGCCATCGTGGCATGCCGTGTGCCGGTGATCAGTGGCGTGGGCCATGAAACAGACTTCACCATCGCCGATTTTTGTGCCGATTTGCGCGCACCCACGCCAACGGCGGCAGCGGAACTGTGTTCGATGGACCAAGCCACCGAGTTGCTGGCGTTGCGCCGACTTCATGAGCCCATGACCCAGCGTGTGCATTGGCAACTGGATCAAGCGGAGCAAGCCTTGGACCGTGCCGAGAGGCACTTGGGCCGCCCTTCAGGCTGGTTGCACGAACAACAAACCGTGTGCAGCAACTTGTCTAACCGGCTAGGACGAGGTGTCATGCAAAGCGTGAACCGTCAGCAGCTGGCCTTGCAGCCCTTGCCACCCCGTTTTGTCAGAGCACTCCAAGACGTGCCAGAGCGGCACAAACGCCGACTCGACACGCTGCAAGGTTTGTTGGTGTCCTTGGACCCCGCACTGGTCTTGAAGCGAGGTTATGCATGGCTGCAAAACGCCCAAGGTCAGGCCTTGAGTTCTGTGGAAGACCTCGCAGTGGGCCAATCCGTGGTCGCCCAATTGGCCGATGGGGAAGCGACTCTTACCGTCGATCAGACGCAGCCTGTCGATCCTCACTGAGCCTTGTTCTTGGCCTTGAAGAGGGGGCCTTTGAGTTGAAAACCTTGGGTGATGTTGCGCTTGGCAAACCAGCCTTGGTTCATTTCCAGCACAAACCGCACGGGCTTGTCTGAGCAATGAGAATCGGTGGTCTGCGGCTTCATGTCGGCCAAATTCACGATCACGCCATCATCTGCAACGAATGCCGCGGTCAGGGGGAGCAGGGTGTTTTTCATCCAAAAACACTGCTGTTGGGCTTGCTCGAACACGAACACCATGCCTTCATGGGTGGGCATGCTTTGGCGGTACATCAAACCCACCTCGCGTTGCAAGGGCGTGGCAGCCACTTGAACGTCCAATTGGTACATGCCTGCTTGCAACACCACCCGCGGCAAGTCCGACTGGGCTGTTTGCGACCACGCAGCGACGGGTTGACCAAGGATCAGCAGCAGGGTGAGGATGAATCGGGTCATGTTCGGGTCAGGGTCGATGGTTAGAATCAATCAGAAAGGGCCAGGTCCAAAAGAGCTGTCACCCACATATTCATTTTCAGGAGAACTCCACTTGTACCAGCATATCAAGGTGCCCGCCAAGGGTGAAAAAATCGTCGTCAACAAAGACATGTCGTTGACCGTACCCGATCAGCCGATCATCCCCTACATTGAAGGTGACGGCACAGGCTTGGACATCACGCCAGTCATGTTGAAAGTGGTGGATGCAGCCGTGGCCAAGGCCTATGGTGGCAAGCGACAAATCCATTGGATGGAAGTGTATGCGGGCGAAAAATCCACCCAAATTTACGGCCCCGATGTGTGGTTACCCGAAGAAACCTTGGCTGCATTGAAAGAATACGTGGTGTCTATCAAAGGGCCCCTGACCACTCCTGTGGGTGGTGGCATCCGTTCTTTGAACGTGGCGCTTCGTCAAGAGCTGGATCTGTACGTGTGTTTGCGCCCTGTGCAGTACTTCAAAGGCGTGCCTTCCCCCCTGAAAGAGCCAGAGAAAACCAACATGGTGATCTTCCGTGAAAACTCGGAAGACATTTACGCGGGCATCGAATACGAAGCCGAGAGTGACAAAGCCAAAAAGTTGATCAAGTTCTTGATCGATGAAATGGGCGTCACCAAAATCCGCTTCCCCAACACCTCCGGCATTGGCATCAAGCCGGTGTCGCGTGAAGGCACCGAACGCCTGGTGCGCAAAGCCATTCAATACGCGATCGACAACGACAAGCCCAATGTGACCATTGTTCACAAAGGCAACATCATGAAATACACCGAAGGTGGTTTCCGTGATTGGGCCTATGCGTTGGCTCAAAAAGAGTTTGGCGCTCAACTGATCGATGGTGGCCCATGGTGCAAATTCAACAACCCCGTCACTGGCAAAGAAATCATCGTCAAAGACAGCATTGCCGATGCCTTCTTACAGCAAATTTTGCTGCGTCCCGCCGAGTACAGCGTGATTGCCACCCTGAACCTCAACGGCGACTATGTGTCTGATGCCCTGGCCGCGCAAGTCGGTGGCATTGGCATTGCGCCTGGCGCCAATTTGTCAGACTCAGTGGCTTGTTTCGAAGCCACCCATGGCACCGCACCCAAGTACGCTGGCAAAGACTATGTGAACCCCGGTTCCGAAATCTTGTCTGCCGAGATGATGTTGCGACACATGGGTTGGAAAGAAGCGGCTGACCTGATCATTTCCTCGATGGAGAAATCCATCCTGAGTCGCAAAGTCACTTATGACTTTGCCCGCTTGATGGATGGTGCAACCCAAGTGAGTTGTTCAGGCTTTGGTCAGGTGATGATCGACCACATGTGATGTGTCCCAGGGCGCCCTAAGCGCTTTGGGCCATCAAGTTGGCTCGGTATTGAGGGGTTCTCAATCGAGAACCCTTCGCGCTGTTGGCTTCACTCGTTTCTCGCACGATGGCCGGAGCTGCAATCACCCGGATGTTTTTGGCCAGCCAACCGCGCGGCCCCTCGATCGGTTCGTAAATCACGCTGGCCCCTTGCTGCAGCGTTTTAAATCCGATCATGTCCACTTCACTGAAATGGGCGAAGACGTCTTGGCCGATTTCGGAAGACTCAATGAAGCCAAACCCCTTGTGGTTGTTGAACCATTTCACGATTCCGAAGGCCATTTCAGTTTCTCCTGTGTGTTTAAAATGAATACTTATATGCTCATATAAGGATATTAATGAATTACATAACAGATGATTAGCGTTGTAAAGTACTATTTTTGAATGCTGTGCTTTCAGGGAAACACCCTTCTGTGTCAACCAAGCATTGTGGTGGGGCGTCCTCGATAGAATGAAGCCATGGCCAGTCAATCACCCCCTCCCACAGTCCAACCGCCCCATACCTCGGACGGCGATTCGGTCGTTTTAGAGCGCAGAACCCAGCGGACCCAGCCCCCACAGATGTTCCAGGTGGTCATGCTCAACGACGATTTCACCCCGATGGAGTTTGTGGTCAGGGTCTTGCAGGAATTTTTCAGCAAAGACCGTGAGGCAGCCACCCAGATCATGTTGAAGATCCACCTCGACGGCAAAGGCGTTTGCGGCGTTTACTCCAAGGACGTGGCCGCCACCAAAGTCGACCAAGTCCAAGACGCGGCTCACCAAGCCGGTCATCCGCTGCAATGCTTGAGCGAACCGGTTGAATAAATTGCACTTGTTTCCATATACAGTTGACACCAAGCACGCCCCAAGGAAGAAATCATGATTGCCCAAGAACTAGAAGTCAGCTTACACATGGCCTTCGTCGAGGCCAGACAACAGCGTCATGAATTCATCACCGTTGAACACCTGTTATTGGCATTGCTAGACAACCCCAGCGCGGCAGAAGTGCTGCGTGCGTGTTCTGCCAATATTGATGATTTACGCAAGTCTTTATCCAATTTCATCAAAGACAACACGCCTCAGGTGGCTGGCAGCGATGAAGTAGATACCCAACCCACCCTGGGGTTTCAGCGTGTAATCCAGCGCGCCATCATGCATGTGCAATCCACCGGTAATGGCAAAAAAGAAGTGACTGGCGCGAACGTCTTGGTGGCCATCTTTGGCGAAAAAGACTCGCACGCTGTTTATTACCTCCATCAGCAAGGTGTGACTCGCTTGGATGTGGTCAATTTCATCGCTCACGGTATCAAAAAGAGCGATCCGCAAGAACCCGTCAAGGGCAATGAATCGGCCGCACCTGAAAGCGAAGAACCCAGCGAGAAATCTGAAAAAGCCTCTCCGCTTGAGCAGTTCACTCAAAACCTGAACCAACTGGCCAAAGACGGCAAAATCGATCCGTTGATCGGTCGTGAGTATGAAGTCGAGCGCACCATTCAAATCCTGTGCCGTCGCCGCAAAAACAATCCCTTGTTGGTGGGTGAAGCCGGCGTGGGTAAAACCGCGATTGCCGAAGGTCTGGCTTGGCGCATCACACAAAAAGACGTGCCTGAAATTTTGGCTGAAGCGGTGGTTTATTCCCTCGACATGGGGGCTTTGTTGGCGGGCACCAAATACCGCGGCGACTTTGAACAACGTCTCAAAGGCGTTTTGAAGTCGCTCAAAGATAAGCCCAATGGCATTTTGTTCATTGACGAAATCCACACCCTCATCGGGGCAGGCGCAGCTTCAGGCGGCACCTTGGATGCGTCCAATTTGCTCAAGCCAGCGCTTTCCAGCGGACAACTCAAATGCATTGGCGCAACCACCTTCAGCGAGTACCGTGGCATCTTTGAAAAAGACGCTGCCCTGAGCCGTCGTTTCCAAAAGGTGGATGTGGTCGAGCCAACCATCGAGCAGACGGTGGACATCCTCAAAGGCCTGAAATCCCGCTTTGAAGAGCACCACAGCGTGAAATATGCGGTGGCTGCTTTGCAAGCCGCGGCTGAACTCAGCGCCAAATACATCAACGACCGCCACTTGGCTGACAAGGCCATTGACGTGATCGATGAGGCGGGTGCTGCTCAGCGCATCTTGCCAGCCTCTAAGCGCAAGAAAACCATCAGCAAATCGGAGATCGAGGACATCGTTGCCAAAATCGCCCGCATCCCTCCCGCCAGCGTGTCCAATGACGACCGCGGTAAGTTGCAGACCCTGGAACGCGACTTGAAGAGCGTGGTGTTCGGCCAGGACAAAGCCCTGGAAGTCTTGGCTTCTTCGGTCAAGATGGCGCGGTCAGGTTTGGGCAAAGCCGACAAACCCATTGGCGCGTTCTTGTTCAGCGGACCCACGGGCGTGGGAAAAACCGAAGCTGCCAAACAGCTCGCCTATATCTTGGGCATCGACTTGTTGCGCTTTGACATGTCTGAATACATGGAGCGCCATGCGGTCAGCCGTTTGATCGGTGCGCCCCCTGGCTACGTGGGGTTCGACCAAGGCGGCTTGCTCACCGAAGCGGTCACCAAAAAACCGCATTCGGTGCTGCTGCTCGACGAGATCGAAAAAGCTCACCCCGACATCTTCAACGTTTTGTTGCAGGTGATGGACCATGGCACCTTGACAGACAACAACGGGCGCAAGGCAGACTTCCGTAACGTGATCATCATCATGACCACCAATGCGGGTGCCGAGACCATGAACAAGGCAACGATTGGTTTCACCAACGCGCGTGAACCGGGTGACGAATCAGCGGACATCAAACGCCTGTTCACCCCTGAATTCCGCAACCGCTTGGACGCCACAGTCAGCTTCAAACCGCTGGATGAAATCGTCATCATGCGTGTGGTTGACAAATTCTTGCTGCAACTCGAAACACAGTTGGCCGAAAAGAAAGTCGATGTCACCTTCACCGATGATTTGCGCAAGCACTTGGCGAAAAAGGGCTTCGACCCCCTCATGGGCGCTCGACCCATGCAACGTCTCATCCAAGACACCATCCGCAAGGCCTTGGCCGACGAACTGTTGTTCGGTCGCCTGACCGACGGTGGTCGACTCACGGTCAGCCTGGACGACAAACAAGAGGTCCAACTGGAGATCCAACCTTTGCCGAAAAAAGAATCTCGCGCTTCCAAGTCCGAGCCAGCAGAACCCGAAGAAGCAGAGGCGAGTTAAACGTGGCAGGTCACAGCAAATGGGCGAATATCCAGCACCGCAAAGGTCGCCAGGATGAAAAACGGGGCAAGGTATGGACGCGGGTCATCCGAGAAATCATGGTGGCAGCCCGTTTGGCCGGTGGCGATTTAGACACCAATCCACGCTTGCGCATGGCGGTAGAAAAAGCCAAAGCGGCCAACATGCCCGCCGACACCATCAAGCGCAACATCGATAAAGCCACGGGCAACCTCGAGGGGGTGCAGTACGAAGAAATACGCTACGAAGGCTATGGCATTGGCGGCGTGGCCCTGATGGTCGACACCATGACCGACAACAAGGTGCGCACCGTGGCTGAAGTGCGTCACGCCTTGAGCAAGCACGGCGGCAACATGGGCACCGAAGGCTCGGTGTCTTTCCAATTCAAGCATTGCGGACAGCTCATTTTGGCGCCGGGCACCTCAGAAGACAAGGTGATGGAAGTGGCATTGGACGCCGGTGCTGAAGATGTGTTGGTGGATGACGAGGGCGCGATTGAGGTGCTGACCCAACCCACCGACTTTGAAGCAGTCAAAGCGGCGCTGGACCAAGCGGGTTTGACCCCAGGCATGGCCGAAGTGACTTACCGCGCAGAAAACACCATCGAACTCAGCGAAGACGACCAGCTCAAGATGCAAAAAATCTTGGATGCCCTGGAAGAACTCGATGACGTGCAAGAGGTCTACCACAACGCTGCCCTATGAAAATACTGGTCATCGGCGGCGGCGGCAGAGAACATGCCTTGGCCTGGAAACTCACCCAATCGCCGCAAGTTCAAATGGTTTACGTGGCGCCTGGCAATGCAGGCATCACTCGCAACAAAAACTTGCAAATGGTTGACCTGACCGATACCGTGGCGTTGCGCCAATGGGCGCAAGACAACGACATCGGACTGACTGTGGTGGGCCCCGAGGCGCCGTTGGCTGCCGGTGTGGTGGATGAATTCCGCAACCACGGACTGCGGATTTTTGGCCCGACGCAAGCAGCCGCCCAACTCGAAAGCTCCAAAGCCTTCTCCAAAGCCTTCATGGAGCGGCATGGCATTCCTACTGCGCGTTACGCGACTTTTGAAGACGCTGCCTTGGCGCACGCTTATGTGAATCAACACGGCGCACCGATCGTTGTCAAAGCCGATGGCTTGGCGGCCGGTAAGGGTGTGGTGGTGGCGACCACAGCACAGGAAGCGCACGACGCGATTGACAACATGCTGCTGGACAACACCTTGGGCGTGCAGCACAACGCGGGCAAAGCGCGGGTGGTCATCGAAGAATTTTTGGCCGGTGAAGAAGCTTCGTTCATGGTGATTGCACATGGTTTGGTGGCAGTGCCATTGGCGACATCCCAAGATCACAAGCGATTGCAAGATGGCGACCTGGGTCCCAACACCGGTGGCATGGGCGCGTATTCACCTGCGCCAGTGGTTACCCCCGAGATCCATGCCAGGGTCATGCGCGAAGTGATTCAACCCACCTTGAAAGGCATGCAGTCCGACGGCATTCCTTACAGCGGTTTTTTATACGCTGGCTTGATGATCAGCCCCGACGGACAGCTCAAGGTGCTGGAGTTCAATTGCCGCATGGGTGACCCCGAAACCCAGCCGATTGTGATGCGCCTCAAAAGCGATTTGGTCGATGCTTTGCTGGCTGCGACCGACAGTCAACCAGCCACGTTGGCGTCTGTTGAATTGACCTGGGACAGACGCTTCGCGTTGGGCGTGGTACTGGCTGCCGCCAACTACCCGGCCACGCCTAGGCGGGGCGATGCGATCCAAGGTTTTCCGCCTGACCAACCCGAAGTCATGGTGTTTCATGCAGCCACCCAGGCCAAGGGCGACCAGATACTCACCAGCGGTGGGCGTGTGTTGTGCGTCACCGCTTTGGGCGACACGGTTCGCCAAGCGCAGGTGCATGCCTACGAGGTGGTCGACCAAATCCATTTTGACGGTATGCAATACCGCCGCGACATTGGCCACCGTGCCATCCGCCGCTGATCTCGGCTTGCCTTCCAACCGTGGAGACCTGAATGAACCCCGCTTTTGAACCCGTTCGCACTTACCTGTTGGATTTGCAAAGCCGCATCACCGATGCGCTTGAAAAACTCGATGGTGGTGGTCGGTTCATTGCCGATCCCTGGGAGAAGCCTCCAGGTGAGACATTGCAAGGCAATGGCATCACCAAAATCATGGAGCAGGGCAAGGTATTCGAGCGAGCAGGTTGCGGTTTCTCGCATGTCACGGGTCCCAAGCTGCCTCCTTCGGCCACGCAACACCGGCCCGAACTCAATGGCAGCGCCTTCGAGGCCATGGGCGTGTCTTTGGTATTTCATCCGCGCAACCCCTATGTGCCCACCGTGCACATGAATGTCCGCGCCCTGTTGGCCAAACCGGTCAATGCAGAGCCCGTGGCCTGGTTTGGTGGCGGCATGGACCTCACGCCATATTACGGTTTTGATGAAGACGCGGTGCACTTCCATCAAACCTGCAAGCAAGCTTTGCAACCATTTGGGGATGGCCTTTACCCCCGATTCAAAACCTGGTGTGACGAGTATTTCTTTTTGAAGCACCGCAACGAGCCACGTGGCATTGGCGGCATTTTTTATGATGACTTCTCTGAGTTGGGCTTTGAGCAAAGCTTTGCCATGATGAAGA
>CAJBOO010000268.1 GCA_903956845.1 uncultured Burkholderiales bacterium | reverse complement strand
GGCATGAGCATGCAGCACGACATACTGATCAATTGGTCGCCACAGGAAACACGCGTTGCAGTGGTCGAAAACGGTGCTGTGCAAGAGATCCACATCGAGCGAGCCTTGGAGCGTGGATTGGTGGGCAATGTGTACCTGGGACGTGTGGCCAGGGTGTTGCCGGGCATGCAATCCGCCTTCATTGACATAGGCATGGAGCGATCGGCTTTTTTGCATGTCGCCGATGTTTTCCATGCTGGCCCCTCGCGCCCCAACGATACCGATAACCATGCAACCGTGCTGCCGATTGAAAAGCAGGTGTTTGAAGGGCAAGCGCTTTTGGTGCAGGTGATCAAAGACCCCATAGGCAGCAAAGGTGCTCGCTTGTCGACACAAATCAGCATTGCGGGACGATTATTGGTTTTTTTACCGCAAGACAACCACATCGGCGTGTCGCAAAAAATACCGCAAGAACAAAGAGACGCGCTGCGTCATCGCTTGATTGGTTTGGCGCATGCGGGCGACGACAAGGGCGGCTTTATTTTGCGCACCAACGGTGAAGAGGCCAGTGACGCCGAGTTGTCGGAAGACATAGCCTATCTGCGGAAAACCTGGGCCAAAATCAAATCTGCCAGCACTGTGCTGCCGCCCAAGTCTTTGCTTCACCAAGACTTGAACTTGCTGCAACGTGTGTTGCGTGACATGGTGTTGGAATCCACACAAACCATCCGTTTGGATTCCAGCGAACAACACCAATTGCTGCAAAGTTTTGGCAAAGAATTCATGCCCTCATCCGTGGCCAAGTTGGCGCATTACAAAGGTGAGCGTCCCATCTTTGACTTGTTCAATGTGGATGACGAAATTCAGTTGGCTTTGGGACGCAAAGTCATGCTCAAGTCGGGTGGATACCTGATCATCGACCAAACCGAGGCCTTGACCACGGTGGATGTCAACACGGGTGGTTTTGTCGGCGCAAAAAACTTTGACGACACGATTTTCAAAACCAATTTGGAAGCGGCTGGTGCCATTGCCAGGCAACTGCGTTTGCGCAACCTGGGTGGCGTGATCATCGTCGACTTCATCGACATGCAGCGTTCTGATCACGGTGAAGCCGTCTTGAATGAGTTTCATAAACAACTCGCCAAGGACCGAGTCAAGACCACCGTCAGCGGTTTTTCCGCCTTGGGGTTGGTCGAATTGACACGCAAGCGCACACGTGAGTCTTTGGCGCAACTCCTGTGTGAGCCTTGTTCCCACTGCCAAGGCAAGGGCATCGTGAACACGGCGCGCAGCGTGGCCTACAACATCCTGCGTGAAATTTTGCGCGAGGCGCGGCAATTCAGTCCGAAAGAATTTCGTGTCTTGGCGCCGCCTGCCGTGGTGGATTTGTTACAAGAAGAAGAAAGCCTGCATTTGGCAGGCTTGAGTGATTTCATTGGCAAACCCATCTCTTTGCAGGCCGAATTCGGCATGGGCCCCGAACAATTCAGCATCGTGCTCTTGTGAACCATGATTGACGCCACTCGAACATCCAATCGCCAGGCCATTCCGATCTTGACCTACCACCAGATCGCTGATGCCCCCGCCAAAGGTGTGCCGTTCAGAAGCTTGTACGTGTCTGCCAATCGCTTCCGGCAACAACTGGGTATGTTGAAAGCATTGGGCTACCAAGGCTTGTCCATGCGCGACTTGATGCCCTATTTGCGTGGTGAAAAACAAGGCAAGGTGGTGGGTATCACCTTGGATGATGGCTATCTGAACAACCACGACGCTGCCATGCCTGCATTGCTCGACCATGGCTTCACAGCGACGTGTTATGTGGTGAGTCAATTGTTGGGCAAAAGCAATGTGTGGGACCATGGTATTGGCATCGAACCTGCCCCGTTGATGGATGCAGGGCACATCCAGGCTTGGACACAAGCTGGCTTGGAAATTGGAGCGCATACCCGTCACCACGTCAATTTGGTGGAGGGGGAGGATGCAGCCATGCAAGACGAAATCCAGCATTCCCGCCTTGATCTCGAAGATGTGTTGGGGCAAAAGGTGGATCAATTTTGCTATCCGTTTGGCATTCACGACGAGCGACATGTGGAGATGGTCGCTCAAGCGGGCTACATCGCCGCCACAACCACCGAACGAGGCCAAGTGTTGAATGGGGCAGATCTGTTGACCTTGCGCCGCATACCCATCGTTCGTTCTACCTATTGGCCTCAGTTCTTGCTGAAAGTACTGACCAGCTACGAAAACAAACACATTCCCCATGGCACTGCAGACTGACAAACGACTGCGCATCGCGGTGTTGTCGCGTCACTTCTCGCGCCACCGCGGCGGCGCTGAGAACTATGCGGTTTCGCTGGCTGAACAACTCGCCAGTGACCACGATGTACACGTGTATTGCCAATCCCACAGCAATTCGCATCCCAGCATCCAGACACATGTCATGGGTTTGTCCATGCAAAAGCCACGCTGGGTGGTCATGCTCATTTACAGCGCATGGACATTCCTTCACACCCGTCGCGGTTTTGACATCGTTCACTCGCATGAAAACGTGTTCCACGGCAATGTGCAGACCTTCCACGTCAAACCGGTCACTTACAACCTGTTCCATGGCAAACAAGGCGTGTCGTGGTGGCTCACCAGCCTAAAGGTGGCCACCAGCCCGCGTTTGCTAGCTTGGTTGACGGTCGAGCGTGCCCGTGTGCGGCATGCATCAAGCCGTTTGTTGATCGCTGCCTCGGCATTATTGAAAGACCTCTACATCGAATGCTTTGACTTGCCACAAACCCACGTACAGGTGATAACGCCAGGGGTGGCCATGCCCAAGCCATTGAGCGCAACAGATACCCTCCTGGCCAAGCAAGCTGCTCGTCAACAACTGGGCTTGACTGGCTCTGGTCAATGGTTGCTGATGGTGGGGCATAACTATGCCAAAAAAGGCCTGACAGCTTTGCTGCAAGCCATGGTTTTGTTGCCCGAAGGCATGTCCTTGGCGGTCGTGGGGGATACCTCCCAAATCCCTGAGTGGCAATCAAAAGCCAATCAACTGGGTCTTCAAAACAGGGTGGTTTTCTTGGGCCAACAAACCCAGATGGACCCGGTTTACCAGGCCTGTGATGTGTTTGTTCACGCCACCTTGGAAGACGTTTTTCCCATCGTGGTGTTAGAGGCCATGGCGCATGGACTGCCTGTGGTGGTCAGCCCAGCGCCTTATTGCCTCTCATCTAATTTACTCTCACCCGACGAGCATGCGCTGATTCTTCAAGACCCGCACGATGCGGCTGCCCTGGCCAAACACATCGAGCGCGTCCAAGCT
This sequence comes from uncultured Burkholderiales bacterium, assembly GCA_903956845.1. Classification (GTDB taxonomy): domain Bacteria; phylum Pseudomonadota; class Gammaproteobacteria; order Burkholderiales; family Burkholderiaceae_C; genus Limnohabitans. The sequence continues at coordinate 8,753 of CAJBOO010000268.1, read as the reverse complement.
GACAGCGAGTTGGCTTCCCATCTGGTGGCGAATGCCAAGGCCTTTGTGCAACGCTATCGTTGGGACGCACTGGCCAAGACGCAGTTGAATATGTACCGTGAATTGCTTTCATGATCACCGCCACCCCTAAACGCATATTGATGATCAAGTCTCACAGCATGGGCGTGGGTGATGTGTTGCGAAGCTCAGCCGCTTGGCGCGCATTGAAAAACACTTGGCCAGATGTGGAGTTGCATTTGCTCTTTCTCAGCAAGCACGCTGGGTACGCCACTGAAGAGTTGATACAGCGTCACCATTTGCTCAGCAGTGCGCATTTCGTCATTGTTCGCGAGCAGGATCCGTCTGTGCGCGACGCCAAGCGAGTGCCCATCCAACGGGTCATTGCGCAAGTCCAGGCGATCAGTCGTTCCTTACAGCCTGATTGGGTGATTGACTTTGAGCCCAATGGATTGAAAACCAGCTTGGTCACTTGGATGGCTGCCAGGGTTTGTGGTGCCCAGACAGTGGGCATTGCCCAGTTCCCAGGCCGATCGTGGTTTTACGACAAGTGCTCGCCGAGTTTGCCCAGTTATGCACTCAACCACGGTTTGTCGTTGCCGATGGATTACACCCACCGCGATTTCGTGGTACTGCAAGCCTTGGGTATTGAAAGAAATCACACCGCGATTGAACTGCGTTTGACCCCAGAGGCCGAAGCCTTCAAGCAAAGCCTGTTGGCGAGTTTGCCACCGGGTTTGCCTGTGGTGGGGTTGAACATCGGGTGCGCCACTGAGGGCGCTGAGTCAAGACGACCCGACTTAATGCAGCTTGCTCAATGCTTTCGTGCACTGAGCAAGGAAATTCCGCATCGATTATTGATTTCTGGTGCTCCATTTGAAGCCCCCGTCAACCAAGCATTCATTCAAGCATGCGAACAGTTGGGCATGAACATGGACCATGTGACTGACTGCTCAGGTTGCACGACATTACCCACATTGGCTGGCTTGATTGACGCCTGTGATCTGTTCATCTCTTCTGATTCAGGCCCCTACCATTTGTCGGTGGCTTTACACAAGCCAACCTTGTGTTGGTTCAATTCGCCAGACCCTGCTGCTTACCACCAGGCGCCGTGGGTCAAGTGCTTGCTCAACCCCACACCTGAGGCATTTGTGAGTCGAATCAAGGACCTCATGCCTTCACAGGTCGACCAGGCTTGACTGCTTGATTTTGAACATCGCTGCATAAGCCCTATCGGCTGTCAACAAGCTTGCATGGGTGCCCATCTCAACCACCTGACCTTGGTCCATCACCACAATCCTGTCCGCTGATTCGATGGTGGACAGCCGATGGGCGATCACCAGCGTGGTTTTGCCTTTTTGCAATCGGGTCAAAGCTTCTTGCACCAGACGTTCGGATTCGTTGTCCAGTGCGGAAGTGGCTTCATCCAAAATCAACATGGGCGCTTCCTTGTACAAAGCCCTGGCGATGGCCAAGCGTTGTCTTTGACCGCCTGACATGGATGATGCGTTGTGCCCCACCAGGGTGTGGATGTGGTCGGGCAGGGTTTGCAAATAATCACCGAGGTTGGCTGCGAGCAAGCACTGAACGACCTTGTCTGGGTCTGGCGTTTGACCCAGCGCCACATTGACAGCCAAGCTGTCGTTGAGGACCACGACGTTTTGACTGACCATCGCAAATTGCTGACGCAAATCGCCCAAGTGCCAATCGCGGATGGACACACCATCCAAGCGCACTTCGCCTTCAGTCCAATCCACAAACCGAGGCAACAAGTTGGCCAAAGTGGTTTTGCCAGATCCCGAACTGCCCACCAGGGCCACAGTCTCTCCGGGTTGAATGGTCAGATCAATGGCCCTCAAGGCCCATGGCAAATCGTCTTTGTAGCGAACGCCAACTTGGCGCACCTCGATCAAACCCGTGGCATGTGTTGCGCGGAAGCTGCCACCCCTTTCCACGGGTGTGGATTCAATCAACTCCAGACCGCGCTCCAGGGCCGCCAAGCCACGTGTCATCGGTCCAGCCACTTCCGACAAGTGCTTGATGGGTGCGACCAGCATCAGCATGGCGGTGACAAAGGAAGCAAAGCTGCCCACCGTCATGCCGCTTTCTTGGCTTTGAATCAGCGCCACGCTGATGACAGCCGACAGGGCAATCGCTGAAAACAACTGGGTCAGTGGCGTGATGCCAGCAGCTGCCACGGTCATCTTCATGTTGATGCGCGACAGCATGTGGCCTAACTTGGCAAAGCGGTTTTGTTGCATGCCCTGTGCAGAGTGAAGTCGAATTTCACGGTAAGCCAAAGCGCTTTCTTCCACCACATACGCCAGCTCATCGGTGGCCGCTTGGTTGTTGCGCGTGAGGCCATACAAGCGCTTGCTCATGACTTTCATCAACAGCGCCACCGAGGGCAGCAGCAATGCCACGATCAAGCTCAGTTGCCAGTTCAAGTAAAGCAAATAACCGACCAGAGCCACCAGGGTCAGGCTGTCGCGCAACATACTCATGCAGGAATTGACCAGCAACTGAGAGCCGTTGTTGACTTCATGAACCAATGTGTTGCCCAAGGAGCTGGCGTTTTGCGATTTGTACAAAGACAAGTCCGCGTCTTGCAATCTGGCAAACATCGCCAACCGCAGTTTGAGCATGCCGTGGTTGGTGGCTTTGGCCACAGCGACTTGACCAATGAACAAACTCACGCCTCTGACTGCAAAGAGCCCAATCAATGAAATGGGAACCATCCAGACAGAGAAGCCGTTTTGTTGAAACCCTTTGTCAAGCAAGGGTTGAAGCAATGCAGGAATCATGGGCTCGCTGATGGAGACCAACACAATGCAAAGCAAGGCTGCCACCCAAGCGCTCAGGGGTTCGAGAAAGTACTTGGCTGAGCGTTGGATACGAGCAATGAATGAGGGCTGTGCGGACATATCTGACCATGTGAAAACTTACTGCAATTATGGCTCTTTCGACAGGCCTGAATGGGTAGAATCGGTTCATGACTTTGAGTGTGATCATCATTACCCACAATGAAAGCGGCAACATTCAAGATTGCCTTCAAAGCGTGGCATTTGCTGATGAATGCATCGTGCTCGATGGCGCAAGTGATGACAACACGGCTCAACTGGCCTCCGACATGCGTGCCAAGGTCATCTCTTCAGCTGTTTGGCAAGGCTTTGGTCACCAAAAAAATATGGCTCTCTCGCACGCCCAATGCGATTGGGTATTGTCCATTGATGCAGACGAGCGCATCACCCCGGCATTGGCACAAGAAATTCAATCTGCCATGAGGCAAGACCGTTTTGATGTCTACGATGTGCCTCGTCAAACTAATTTTTGCGGGTCTTGGATCAAACATTGTGGTTGGACGCCCGACACCGTTGCTCGTTTGTTTCGGCGTGGTTCGGCAACATTTTCGGCAGACATGGTGCACGAGCGTTTGACAGGCCCAGGGTTTCAAAGACTGGGGCACTTGAAGCATCCCATGCTTCACTACAGTTATCCGACCCCAACACATTATTGGAAAAAGCTCCAAACTTACAGCCAAGCGTGGGCTGAGCAGCAACATGCCCAGGGCCGGCGAACCACCATGTGGCGGGCTTTTTTTGCCGCCGCTTTTGCCTTTTGCAAGAGTTATATTTTCCGTCTCGGGTTTTTAGATGGTGCCATGGGTTTTGCGGTTTGCTCCATGCAAGCGCAAGCTGCCTTTGGGAAATATTTCACGCTCTACCATTTGAATCAAAGCAAACGATGATGAATACCTTACGCGCTCAGTTGGCTGTCTTTGGCCTGTCAGCCTTGACTTTAATGAATGCGGTTGCCCAGGTCAGGGTGGACGTGTCTGGTGTGGGCATCACTCAGATCCCGATTGCCATTGCGCCTTTCAAGGGCCAGGAATCCGCGACACAAAAACCCTCCCAGATCGTGTCAGCTGATCTGGAACGCAGCGGTCAGTTCCGAAGCACCGACCCTGGTGTGGCACTTGATGAGAAAACGCTGCCTGACTTTGCCAGCATCCGACAAAAAAATGCAGACGCTTTGCTTACCGGCAGTGTCAACAAATTGGCTGATGGCCGTTTCGATGTCCGTTACCGTTTATGGGATGCGATCAAAGGACAAGACCTGGGAGGCCAAAGCTTCTTGGTCGTGGCTTCAGACTTGAGGTTGGTCTCTCACAAAATCGCCGACCAAGTCTATGAAAAGCTGACGGGCGACAAGGGTATTTTTTCCACCCGCATCGCCTACATCACCAAGCAAGGCACCAAACACATCTTGTGGGTGGCTGATGCTGATGGGGAAAATGCCCAAGCCGCCTTGACCAGCCCTGAGCCCATCATTTCACCGAGTTGGTCACCCTCTGGCACGGAGTTGGCCTACGTGTCCTTTGAATCGCGCAAGCCCGTGGTTTATGTCCATGAAGTGTTGTCAGGTAAGCGCCATGTGCTGGCCAATTTCAAGGGTTCCAACAGCGCACCCTCGTGGTCACCCACCGGCAAATCCTTGGTTGTCACTCTCAGCCGGGATGGCGGTTCACAGGTGTTCACCATCGACTCCAAAGGCGGAGAGCCCAAAAGAATCAGTCAATCCAGTGGTATTGATACAGAAGCAGTCTTTTCGGCAGACGGTTCATCCATCTATTTCGTCAGTGACAGGGGCGGGTCACCTCAAATTTACCGCACACCTGCGACTGGCGGCCCCGTGCAACGGGTGACTTTTTCCGGCAACTACAACATCTCGCCTGCGCTCAGTCCCGATGGCAAGTGGCTGGCGTACGTCAGCAGAATCAACGGTCAATTTAAATTGCAATTGATGGAATTGGCCACTGACAAGGTCTATCCAGTCACGGACACACACATGGACGAGCGTCCCAGTTTTGCACCCAACAGCAAATTGATTTTGTATTCCACCCAAATTCAAGGGCGAGAAGCCCTGATGACCACTACACTTGATGGCAAAATAAGCGCCAGGTTGGCCGGTCAATCCAACAACACTCGCGAGCCCCACTGGGGACCCTTTTTAAAACCTTGATTGAATGGAGTTTCCCTTGTCTAGATTCATGTATGCCTTCGCCCTGACTGCTTTGCTGAGCGCCTGCGCTTCTGGTGTCAAACTCAATGACGTTCCTGTTGAAGATAAATCGGGCTCCGCCGTGAGCAGTGCCGCAGCACCTACCGACGCCAAACCTGCACCCGAGGCCAAATCAGCTGTGGCCCCTGTGAACACCGTCACCTCCGACAATTTGGCTGCAGGCCCAAGCGGTGTGACCAAAGTCATCTACTTCGATTACGACAGTTTCGTGGTCAAAGCTGAATTCCAAAACGCCATCGAAGGGCATGCCCAGTTCCTCAAAGCCAATCCTCGCGCCAAGGTTTCTTTGGAAGGTCACACCGACGAGCGCGGTGGACGTGAATACAACTTGGCATTGGGACAAAAGCGTGCTGACGCGGTTCGCCAGAGCCTGAGCTTGTTGGGCGTGTCTGCTGCACAAGTGGAATCTGTGAGCTTCGGCGAAGAAAAACCAGCTGCGCAAGGCGGCGATGAAGCGGCGTTCTCCAAGAACCGTCGCGCTGAGTTCTTCTACCGATGACATCTGCGGGTAAGTGGGCATTGGTGTGCTTGGCCTTGGCCAGCACATCTTTGCACGCCGCCTTGTTTGAGGATGAAGAGGCCAGGCGCGCCATCTTGGAGTTGCGTCAAAAAGTCGAAACCCTCAGACAAAACAGTCAGTCTTCTGACCAGGCGCTTCAAAAATCCACCGAGCAGCTTGTGCAGTCTCAACGCGCGGCTGAACAAGAACTGGTTCAGCTCAAGCAATCCCTGTTGCAGTTGCAATCTCAAATCGACACCTTGAAGCAAGAGTTGAATGAGACGCGGGGAGAGAAAGAACAACTGAACCGTGAAATCACGCTGCTGCAGCGCAGCCAAAAAGATATTTTGTCGGGGCTGGATGACCGCCTCAAATCAGCTGATGAGCGCATGAAAACCATCGATCAGCGCTTTGACCAGCTTGAACCTGTCCAAGTGCAAATCGATGGGTTGACATTCGAAGCCGACCCCACAGAAAAAAGAGAGTACGACGCCGCATTGGGTATTTTCCGCAAAGGTGAATTTGCCGCTGCAGCCTCTTCCTTTGCTGCATTTCTGCGTAAATACCCCAGCAGTGGATACCGTCCCAGCGCTTTGTTTTGGCTGGGCAGCGCCAAATATGTCCTGCGCGAGTACAGCGACACAGTCAGTCAAATCAAGGCGTTCATAGCCATGGCGCCCAGCCATTCTCGGGTGCCTGAAGGCATGTTGACCCTGGCCAATGCCCAGATCGAGCTCAAGCTCGCCAAAGACGCCAAGAAGACCCTGGAAGATTTGATCAAACAGCACCCCACCTCTGAAGCCGCATCCGCTGCCAAAGAACGCTTGGCCAAACTCAAATAAATTGACCGAACCTGTGCCAACGTCCATCGATACAGACCGCCGTTTTGGCGGTCTTTCTCGTTTATATGGCGTCAAAGGTGCACAACAAATTCGTCAAGCACATGTCGTTGTGGTGGGCGTGGGAGGAGTGGGGTCTTGGGCGGTTGAATGCCTGGCCCGCAGTGGTGTGGCGGCCTTGACATTGATTGACATGGACCATGTCTCGGAATCCAATATCAACAGGCAGTTGCACGCTCTGACCAATACCCTGGGCCAAGCCAAAACAGACGCCATGAAAGCGCGCATTGCGCTCATCCACCCTGATTGCCAAGTGCATGTGGTGGACGACTTCATCACACCGGACAACATCAACCCCTTGTTGCCCGTTCACTTCGATGCATTGATTGATGCCTGTGACCAAGTCAGTGCCAAAGTGGCATTGGCGGCTTGGGCCATGCAGCACCCCTCGCACATGGTCACGGTGGGGGCCGCTGGGGGGAAGATGCAAGCACATTTGGTCGAGATGGCTGATTTGGCGCACACCACGCACGACCCCTTGTTGGCGCAACTCAGGCAGCAATTACGCAAGCACCACGGTGCGCCTCAAGGCCATGCGCCATTCGGAATCCATGCCGTGTTCAGCAAAGAACAGGTGCTGCGACCATCGACTGAAACCACCACGCATACAGACCACAATTTGAATTGCCATGGATACGGTTCTGTGGTCACAGTGACCGCTACTTTTGGCAACTGTGCAGCTGGATGGGTACTGAATCAGCTTGCTGCGTGAACGGATTTTCATGGCTGGTCAAACAGGTGAAAAAACAGTTATACTTTGCGGCTTCGCAGGACAGCAAAAACTGAAATGCGACATGATGGGACGTTAGCTCAGTTGGTAGAGCAGCGGACTTTTAATCCGTTGGTCACAAGTTCGAATCTTGTACGTCCTACCAACATTGGCGGGTGACAGTTGATCTGTCACCCGTTTTTTGTTTTAGTACGGTGGGCACAATGCTAAAACTCGCACACCACTTTTTATCCACGCTGAAAAACGTTGATTTACGTTGTAAAACAGTTAGCAGAGTCAGCACTTTTAATCCGTTGGTCACAAGTTCGAATCTTGTACGTCCTACCACCCCATTCAAAAAAACCAGCTTCACAAAAGCTGGTTTTTTTTCGTCTGTTCAGTTGACCGCTTCGAGTTGCGTGGTCAGTTCCAGCCACCGTACTTCAAGCGCTTCATTGAGCGCCTCTATTTCTTTCAACCGTTTGCCTTGGGTGGCCAAATCGCTGGCCTGTGTTGTTTGCCCCATGGCCAACTGCAACTGCGATTGCTCTTGGGTCAAGGCAGCCATTTCTGACTCGATGTGGGTCAGGCTTTTTTGCCATTGGCGAACTTGGTTGTTGTTGACCTTGGCAGGTGCTGACTTGACAACAGCTGCCACAGGCGCTGTCTTGGTTTGCAGTGGTTCTTGTTGTTGCGCGACGGCCACCGCTTGCGCACGCAATCGTTTGGCTTCTTCCAGCAGGTACCGTTGGTAGTCGTCCAAATCGCCATCAAACGGCTCCACACCGCCACGCGAGACCATCCAGAACTCGTCACACACAGCTCGCAGCAACGCTCGATCATGGCTGACCAACATCACCGATCCCTCAAATTCATTCAGGGCCATGCTCAGGGCCTCGCGGGTGGCCAGATCTAGGTGGTTGGTAGGTTCGTCCATCAGCAACAGATTGGGGCGTTGCCAGACCAGCATGCACAACACCAAGCGGGCTTTCTCACCACCGCTCATGCTGCCCACGGCTTGCTTGACCATGTCGCCACCAAAGTTGAACTGTCCCAGAAAGCTGCGCAGGTCTTGCTCGCGGGTGGCTTGGCCAGACAACTTGCCCTCAGCGGTCATTTTTTTGCACAAATCAATCATGTGCTGCAATGGGTTGTCTGCAGGACGCAGCACATCGAGTTCTTGCTGAGCAAAGTACCCGATGTTCAAACCCTTGCCTTCGGTCATGTCACCACCCAAGGCTTGCAGGTCTCGGGCAATGGTTTTGACAAGGGTTGATTTGCCCTGGCCGTTGGCGCCCAAGATACCAATGCGCTGGCCAGCCAGGACCGACTTGTTCACCCGGTTGACGATCACGGTGGGTGGTGTGCCTGATGGCGCATCTGCGGGGGCAGGGTAACCCACGCTGACATCTTGCATCGACAGCATGGGGTTGGGCAAGTGCGCGGGTTCTTTGAACTCAAAGTTGAAGTCGGCATCGGCCAGCAATGGGGCGATTTTTTCCATGCGGTCCAAGGCTTTGACGCGGCTTTGAGCTTGCTTGGCTTTGCTGGCCTTGGCTTTGAAACG
>CAJBOO010000267.1 GCA_903956845.1 uncultured Burkholderiales bacterium | reverse complement strand
GCACGGCTCGCATCGTGTTGTCTTCTCGCGAAATGGGCCGCATCTACCATGCCCAAGGTGTTGAGCGCTTAGTCCGCAATGACCTCTGGCGCGGTCGAAGCCCTGAAAGGTTTTACGATGCCATGGAATGGCTGTACGGCTGGAATGTGTCTAACTGCCTGAGTCCAACCTAGCGGCCACTTCACACCACCACTGATGGGGACCCCATGACTTCCATTTACGAGCAGCACCTGGATCGAAACGCTGCCAACCACGTGGCCTTGTCACCTGTGAGCTTTGTCGAGCGCAGCGCCGCGGTTTTTGGTGACCTCGACGCGGTGATTCATGGGCAACGACGGTACAGCTGGCAACAATTGCGAGACCGGTCAGCCCGACTGGCCTGTGCATTGCGAGCAGTTGGGGTCCAGCGTGGCAGCACGGTCAGCGTGATGTTGTCCAACACACCTGAAATGATCGAAGCACATTACGCGGTGCCTGCGCTCAACGCCGTGCTCAATACCTTGAACACCCGCTTGGACGCCGCCTTGCTGGCGTGGCAAATGAACCACTGTGAAGCCTCGGTGCTGATCACCGACCGTGAATTTTCCAACACCATGTCTCAGGCTGTTCAGCTCTTGAAATCACAATACCAACGTGAGGTGTGTGTGATTGATGTGTGCGACGCTGAGTTTGTAGGCCCAGGCGAGCGCATCGGACACCACGAATACGAACACTGGATCAGCCAGCATGACCCCTTGCAGACCTTGGACGGACCGGCGGATGAATGGGATGCGATTGCGGTGAGTTACACCTCTGGTACCACTGGCGACCCCAAGGGCGTGGTGACCCACCACCGAGGGGCTTACTTGAATGCCGTGAGCAATGCAGTAACTTGGCACATGGCTGCCTTCCCCACCTACCTGTGGACCTTGCCGATGTTCCATTGCAATGGTTGGTGTTTCCCGTGGACCATCGCCATGCTGGGGGGCGTGCATGTATGCCTGCGCAAAGTCGAGGCCGAAAGCATCTTGCGCCACATGGCTGAACACCAGGTGGGTTATTACTGCGCAGCCCCCATCGTGCACAACCTGTTGATCGCAGCGCCAAAGGCATGGCGCGATCAAGTGACACACCCCATCAAAGGGATGGTCGCGGGTGCAGCACCACCAGCAGCCATGATCGAAGGCATGGCTCACATGGGTTTTGACATCACCCATGTGTATGGACTCACTGAGGTCTATGGCCCAGCCTCTGTGGCTGTGAAACGCCCTGAATGGTCAAACCAACCCCTGTCTGAACAGGTGCGGTTGAATGGCCGCCAAGGTGTGCGCTATCCCTTGCAAGAAGGCATGTGCGTGAAGGACCCCGAGACCATGCGCGACATGCCTGCCGATGGTCAGTCCATGGGCGAAATCATGTTCAAGGGCAACCTCGTCATGAAAGGCTATTTGAAAAACCCCCAAGCGACCGACCAAGCATTTGCTGGCGGTTGGTTCCACACAGGTGACTTGGCGGTGATGGAAGCCGACCAATACGTGAAGATCAAAGACCGCAGCAAAGACATCATCATTTCAGGTGGAGAAAACATCAGCTCCATCGAGGTAGAAGATGCGCTGTACCGACACCCTGCCGTGCTGGCTTGCGCGGTGGTCGCCAAAAAAGACCCTCAATGGGGAGAGGTGCCGGTGGCCTTCATAGAGGTCAAACCGGGTTCCACGGTCAGCAAGGAAGACCTGGTGGCGCATTGCAAATCACTGCTGGCCAGCTACAAAGCACCCAAGGAGATCAGGTTTGACGTGATCCCTAAAACATCCACGGGGAAAATTCAAAAGTTTGACTTGCGTACACGTGTCAATGCTGCCCAGGACTGAGCCCTGTCGCAGGCTTTAACAGCAACGGCTCATCCGGTTGGTGCCTTCGCCAAACCTGGCAGCCTGTCTTTCTCGGAAAAAAGCTTCGTAGTCCATCACAGGCTTGTCACTGTGGGTTTTGGCCATGTGGTCCAGGTAATTTTGGTAGCTGGGCACGCCCACCATCAGGTGGGCGGTTTGCACAAAGTAGCCGTTGATGGCCTTTAGTTTGTCAAGCATGTCCAAGGACCCGCTCAGGCTGATTGCAACTCACCCACGCCCGCCTCTTGGGTGGTGGGTTGTTGTGAACGCAATGCACGCATGCATTCCCGAATGCCGTAGAAAACCACTGACAACAACACCAGCATGAACAAGGCTGCCAAGCCAGCGTTCAGGTAGTTGTTGAAAACGATTTGGTGCATTTGCGCCATGGACTTCGCAGGGGCCAAGAGCTGATCTTGAGACAAGGCCGCTTGGAATTTTTGAGCATTCGCCAAGAAACCAATTTTCGGGTTGCTGTGGAAGATTTTTTCCATGCCCGCAGTGATCGTGCAAATCAGCAACCAAGTGGTCGGAATCAGTGTGACCCAGGCATAACGCTGGCGTTTCATCTTGAACAACACCACGGTGCACAGTGTCAGGGCAATCGCTGCCAACATCTGGTTGGAAATACCAAACAACGGCCACAAGGTATTGATGCCGCCCAAGGGGTCAGACACACCTTGGTAAAGGAAGTAACCCCAGGCGCTCACACACAACACCGACGCCAGTAAATTGCCGGCGATGGATTGGGTGTTCTTGAGGGTTGGCACGAAAGTACCCATCAAATCCTGCAGCATGAAGCGGCCAACGCGCGTACCCGCATCCACCGCGGTCAAGATGAACAAGGCTTCAAACAAGATGGCAAAGTGATACCAAAAAGCCATCATGCCCGGGCCGCCCAAGGCCGACGCAAAAATTTGGGCCATGCCTACGGCGAGGGTGGGTGCTCCGCCTGTGCGGGAAATGATGGTGCTTTCGCCCACATTGCGAGCTGTTTCTTGCAGCATTTCTGGGGTGATCACAAACCCCCACTGACTGATGGCCGCTGCCGCAGTTTCAGGGGTGGTACCAATCAGCGCTGCAGGGCTGTTCATGGCGAAATACACACCGGGGTCAATGATGGACGCAGCCACCAGAGCCATCACAGCCACGAAGGATTCCATCAACATGCCGCCGTAGCCAATCATGGGGGCGTGCATCTCGTTTTCGAGCAGCTTGGGCGTGGTACCAGAAGAGATCAGCGCGTGGAAACCAGACACCGCACCGCAAGCGATGGTGATGAACAAAAACGGGAACAACGAACCAGACCACACAGGGCCGGTGCCGTCAACGAATGGGGTCATGGCTGGCATTTTCAAATCGGGCGCAACCACCAAAATACCAATGGCCAAGCCGACGATGGTGCCGATTTTCAAGAAAGTTGACAGGTAGTCGCGTGGCGCCAAGAGCAGCCACACCGGCAACACAGATGCCACCACACCATAGGCCAACAACATCAATGTCAATTGTTTGCCGTCAAAAGTGAACATCGGTGCCAAGGTGGGGTCCGCTGCCACTTGTCCGCCATAAATGATGGCGAGCATCAGCAAGACAAAACCAATGAGCGAAATTTCTGCGATGCGCCCTGGACGCAAATAGCGGGAGTACACACCCATGAAAACCGCAATGGGAATCGTGGCTGCGACGGTGAAGGTGCCCCATGGGCTTTCGGCCAGTGCCTTGACCACAATCAAGGCCAGCACGGCCAACAAAATCGTGATGATCATGAATGTGCCGAACATCGCAATCAGGCCAGGCACCACACCCATTTCTTCTTTGACCATGTCACCCAGTGAACGGCCATTGCGTCTGACTGAAATGAACAAGACCATGAAGTCTTGCACGGCACCAGCCAACACCACTCCCACCAACAACCACAGCAAGCCAGGCAAATAACCCATTTGCGCGGCCAACACCGGACCGACCAAAGGTCCTGCCCCTGCAATCGCAGCGAAGTGGTGACCAAACAATACATTTTTATGGGTGGGCACATAGTCCAAACCGTCGTTGAGTCGCACAGCTGGTGTGAGGCGCTTGGCATCCAGTTGCATCACGTGGGTGGCGATGTACAAGGCGTAAAAACGGTAGGCGATCAGATAGACCGAGATGGCTGCGGTGACAATCCACAAAGCATTGATGCTTTCACCCTGACTGAGTGCGACAGTACCGAGTGAAAAGGCACCCAAAATGGCGATGGCCACCCAAATCACATATTTGCTGATTGTGTTCATAGCATTCTCCTGGTCGATGTGACCCATGTTATTTCTTACAGAATTCTAACAACGCACCAAAAGCCTGATCGGGTCAACGGTTAACCAATTTGGCAGGAATAGTCAACGTGATGGCGGCGCCAATGACCAGCACCACCGCCAGCATGTACATGCCCGAGTCGGTGGACTGGGTCGCTTGTTTCAACCAGCCCACCAAATAGGGTGCCAAAAAGCCAGCCAAATTCGCGATCGAGTTGATCGCAGCAATGCCCGCTGCAGCCGCCGCACCTGCCAGGAAAGCCGTGGGCAAACTCCAAAACAAAGGAATGGCCGACACAATGCCCATGCACGCCAAAATCAAGGCAATGAAAGACAGGTAGACATTGCTGGCCAGCAGCACAGACAAAGTCAAACCAGTTGCAGCCATGAGCATGGGGATGACCACGTGCCAGCGGCGTTCTTTGTGGCGGTCCGCACTGCGGCCAAACACAAGCATGGCCACGGCACCGGCGAACCAAGGAATCGAAGAGAGCAAGCCGATGGACAAGTTGTCCGTCACGCCCATGCCCTTGATCAAGGTGGGCAACCAAAAACTCACTCCATACAGACTCATGGCCATGCTGAAGTAAATGGCGCTCATGACCCACATACGCTTGTTGCGCAAGACCTCGAGCACAGGCATGTGGGTTTTGTGCTGTTCTTCTTCGGCGATACGCTTGGCCAATAAGTCACGTTCTTCAGGTGACAACCATTTGGCATCGCTGATGCGGTCGTCTAGGTAAAAATAAACGATCACGCCAAAGATCACCGCAGGAATCGCTTCGAGGAGAAACATCCACTGCCACCCTTGCATGCCTTGCACCTGATCCCAGCTCTTCATGATCCAGCCAGACAAAGGGCCGCCAATGACACCAGCCAGAGGAATACCCGTCATGAACAAGGAGATGATGCGACCACGTCTTTGTGCAGGGTACCAGTAGGTCAAATACAAAATGATGCCCGGAAAAAATCCAGCTTCGGCGATGCCCAACAAAAACCGCATCACGTAAAACTGGGTTTCTGTTTGGATGAACATCATGCCGCCCGAAATCACACCCCAGGTGACCATGATGCGGGCAATCCACGCACGGGCACCCACGCGGTGCAAGATGATGTTGCTGGGCACTTCAAAGAAGAAGTACCCGATGAAAAACATGCCAGCGCCCAAGCCGTAAACCGCATCTGAAAAGCCAAGCTCTCCAGCCATTTGCAACTTGGCGAAGCCCACATTCACGCGGTCAAGGTAGGCGATGATGTAGCAGATCAGCAGCAAGGGGATCAGACGCCAGGTGACTTTGAGGTAGGTGGCATCCTCGGCTGCATTGGCAGTCGACTGGTTGGACAGGTTGTCAGCGCTCATGGCTATCCTTTAGCGGAAGTTCGGTGAAGCAATTCGCCCACAATGCCGCGGCGAAACATCAAGACACAGATCACAAAAATCAAACCGGTGACGATGGTGACCGACTCGCCCAGACTGGCGAACCATTCAATGCCGGTGGCTTGGCTGATGGCAACGCCCATTTCACCCATTTTGTTTTCCAGCAGAACAATGAAGAAAGCGCCCAAGATCGGCCCAATCACGGTGCCCAAGCCACCCACCAACGTCATCAACACCACCAACCCAGAGGTGCTCCAGTGGGCATCCGTCAGGGTTTCAAAACCCAAGACCAATACCTTGGTGGCGCCCGCCATGCCTGCCAAAGCACCGGACAACACGAAGACCAACAATTTGTAGCGGTTGACGTCATAGCCCAGGGAGATGGTGCGTGG
>CAJBOO010000266.1 GCA_903956845.1 uncultured Burkholderiales bacterium | reverse complement strand
TCTGACAACGCTGGCGACGGCACCACCACCGCCACCGTGTTGGCCCAAGCCATCGTTCGCGAAGGCATGAAATACGTGGCCGCGGGCCTGAACCCCATGGACTTGAAGCGCGGCATCGACAAGGCAGTCACTGCCCTGATCGCCGAACTGCAAAAAGCTTCCAAAGCCACCACCACCAGCAAAGAAATCGCGCAAGTCGGTTCCATCTCTGCCAACTCTGACACCAGCATCGGCGAGATCATCGCCAACGCCATGGACAAAGTCGGCAAAGAAGGCGTGATCACCGTGGAAGACGGCAAGTCTTTGCAAAACGAACTCGACGTGGTCGAAGGCATGCAGTTTGACCGTGGTTACCTGTCCCCCTACTTCATCAACAACCCCGACAAACAAGTCGCGTTGTTGGACAACCCCTTCGTGCTGCTGTTCGACAAAAAGATCAGCAACATCCGCGAATTGCTGCCCACCCTGGAAGCCGTGGCCAAAGCCGGTCGTCCTTTGTTGATCATTGCCGAAGAAGTCGACGGCGAAGCCCTGGCCACCCTGGTGGTCAACACCATCCGCGGCATCCTGAAGGTGGTTGCGGTCAAAGCCCCTGGCTTTGGTGACCGCCGCAAAGCCATGTTGGAAGACATCGCCATCCTGACCGGCGGCAAAGTCATCGCTGAAGAAGTGGGCTTGACGCTCGAGAAAGTCACATTGGCTGACCTGGGCTCTGCCAAACGCATCGAAGTGGGCAAAGAAAACACCACCATCATCGACGGTGCAGGTGCTGCTGCTGACATCGAAGCACGTGTCAAACAAGTGCGCATCCAAATCGAAGAAGCCACATCCGACTACGACCGCGAGAAGTTGCAAGAGCGCGTGGCCAAGTTGGCTGGCGGTGTGGCCGTGATCAAGGTTGGCGCTGCCACCGAAGTCGAAATGAAAGAAAAGAAAGCCCGCGTGGAAGATGCATTGCACGCGACCCGCGCTGCCGTGGAAGAAGGCATCGTGGCTGGCGGTGGCGTGGCCCTGCTGCGCGCTCGTCAAGCGGCTGGCACCATCAAAGGCGACAACCCTGACCAAGAAGCTGGCATCAAGCTGGTGTTGAAAGCCATCGAAGCGCCTTTGCGCGAGATCGTTTACAACGCCGGTGGCGAGCCTTCTGTGGTGGTCAACGCCATCCTGGCTGGCAAAGGCAACTTCGGCTTCAATGCCGCCAACGACACCTATGGCGACATGATCGAAATGGGCATCTTGGACCCCACCAAAGTGACACGCACTGCACTGCAAAACGCAGCGTCTGTGGCCTCTTTGATGTTGACCACCGAAGCCATGATCGCTGAAGCACCGAAAGAAGACGCCCCCATGGGCGGCATGGGCGGTGGCGACATGGGCGGCATGGGTGGCATGGGCGGCATGGGCATGTGATCTGCCGGCTGCTTTGCCTGAGGGTTTCGGCCCTCTTGCCAAACACCAAAACCCCACGAGTGATCGTGGGGTTTTTTTTGTCTATGCTCAGCCACCATGACCCCTTATTCATTCTTCTCAGATGGGTGCCGACGCTGCTTGCATACCTTTACCGTGCTCGCAGCCATGCTGTGGGCGTGTTTGCCAGCGAGCGCAGAGCTCACTCTTCAAGCCCACGAACAGGTGTATGACCTGCGGACCCAACAGGCGGTGTCCACACAGGCTTGGGTCTCGCACATGCAACAAGCCGATGTGTTGTTGTTGGGTGAAATCCACGACAACCCCAGACACCACCAAGTGCGTGCGGACATCTTGCGCCGTTTCAACCACCCTCGCTTGAGCGTGGTGGCCGAGCACCTCCCTGCGGGCGAGCAAGCCCTGGCCACCCCAGATCTGTTGAGCGGCTTACAAGCAGCGGGTTTCAATGCACAGGGTTGGCGCTGGCCCTTGCATCAACCGGTGTTTGAAGCGGCATTTCAAGGCCACATGCGCGTCTTCGGTGGCAATCTCCGTTCTGCTGAAGTCAAAGGCATTTACGCCAGCAAAGGCGAGTCAGCACCTGCGGGCTTGAAGGTTTTGTTGGCCAATGCAAGCTTGGACCCCAAGCAACTGCAAGCCTTGCGGCATGAAATCGACCAAGGGCATTGCGGGGCATTGCCTGCTTCTCAATTTGACAACATGGTTGCCGTTCAACGCGCACGCGACGCCGTCATGGCGCAAGCCGCCTTGCAACACCTGCCTGCGGTGGTGCTCGCGGGCAATGGCCATGTCTGGCAACACCTGGGCGTGCCGCAAGTGCTGCGAGCCAACCGCCCCGAACTGACCACCGTGAGTGTGTTGTTCATGGAAGCGCCGACCGAGCAATCACCCGAACAACGGCAAGCCTGGCTCGCCAGTTTGGCGCATCAAGCCGATTGGGTGTGGGTGGGTGCGCCCATGGACAGACCTGACCCCTGTTTGGCGTTCAAAGCCAAACCTTGACACCCTAGGCTTGCATCAAGGCCTCGAGTTTGCGCACATCCACGCAAAATGCACGGATGCCTTCAGCCAATTTGTCGCTGGCCATGGCGTCTTCGTTCAACGCCAATCGAAACTGCGCTTCGTTCAAGTGCACAGCGGGCAGGTCCAATGCTTGAGCGGATGCGACATCGAGTTGTCGGGGCACATCGGCGTTGCTGGCTTGCATCTGGGCCATCAACTCTGGCGAGATGGTGAGCAGATCGCAGCCTGCCAAAGCGGTGATTTGACCCACGTTGCGAAAACTCGCACCCATCACCTCGGTGGCAATCCCATGTTTTTTGAAATGGTTGTAGATGTGATGCACACTGTTCACACCCGGGTCGTTCACCCCCGCATGGCCCGCCTCGTCCCATGCAGAACCCGCGGCTTTTTTGTACCAGTCGTAGATGCGCCCCACAAAGGGTGAAATCAAAGTCACACCCACTTGCCCGCAGGCCACGGCTTGGGCAAAGGCAAACAACAAAGTGAGGTTGGTGTGAATGCCTTCTTTTTCAAGCACTGCAGCGGCTTGAATGCCTTCCCAAGTCGCCGCGATTTTGATGAGCACACGTTGGCGTGTGTCGACCCCTTGCGCTTGGTAAAAGGCCACGATTTGTCTGGCCCGCGCCACCGTGGCATCCGTGTCAAAGCTCAATCGTGCGTCCACCTCGGTCGAGACGCGACCGGGAATGTGCGCCAAGATGTGGCAACCAAAACGCACCAACAAATGGTCCATCACTTGGTCCAAGGGTGCGCCTTGGTGTGCTTGCACGGTCGCTTGCAACAACTGCTGGTGCTCAGGCATTTGCACCGCCTTCAGTATCAAGGAAGGGTTGGTGGTCGCGTCTTGCGGATGGAATTGGCTGATTTGCTTGAAATCGCCAGTGTCAGCCACCACCGTGGTGTGTTTTTTCAAGGCTTCTAATTGGTTCATGGCAAGGATTATCACCACCGGGGATGTCTGAGGACTGACAGCGCACGTTCCACGTTTGCCGCTACAGTCACGCCATGACTTCTGTACTTGTATTAGGTGGATCTGGCTTTGTGGGCCGCCATGTGTGTGAAGCGCTCAACCGCGCCGATGTATCAGTGACTGTGCCCACGCGCCGCTTGCCAGCGCGGTCGGTGCAAATGCTGCCCAAAGTAACTGTGGTGCAAGCCGATGTGCATGACCCGTCGCAATTGGCGCAGTTGGTTCGCGGCCATGATGTGGTGGTGAACCTGGTGGCCATTTTGCATGGCGACCAAGAAGATTTTGAACGCACACACGTGGTGCTCGCGCGCTTGTTGGCCCAAACCTGCATCGACCAGGGAGTGACTCGATTGGTGCATGTCAGCGCCTTGGGTGCCGATTTACATGGCCCGTCGATGTACCAACGCAGCAAGGCACAAGGTGAAGCGGCATTGCAAAGTGGCGTGGTGCAAGGCTTGGAGTTGACCGTGCTGCGACCCAGTGTGATTTTTGGCGAAGACGATGCGTTCATCAACCTGTTTGCCAAGCTCCAAGCCTTGACGCCTGTCGTTCCCTTGGCTGGCGCAAACACCCGGTTTCAACCTGTGTGGGTGCAAGATGTTGCGCAAGCCATCGTGCATGCGGTGTTGCATCGCGCCACGGTCGGGCAGATTTACGAGTTGGTTGGCCCTGAGGTGTTCACGCTCAAACAACTGGTTGAACACGCGGGCGTGTGGGCGGGGCACCCGCGTTGGGTGTTTGCCCTGCCGCCTGCATTGGCCTATGCACAAGCCTGGGTGATGGAGATGATGCCCGGCGCGCCGCTGATGAGCCGTGACAACCTGGCTTCCATGCAAGCGGACAACGTGGCAGATGGCCAGTTGCTAGGTTTATCGGCCTTGGGCGTGGCACATGCCACGGCACTGGACGCTGTGTTTGCGAAGAAAGTCTGAGCATGCGAACCTATTTGGTCGGCGGCGCGGTTCGCGACAGCTTGATGGGCATCACGGGTTCAGACCGAGATTGGGTGGTGGTTGGCAGCACGCCCGAGGAGATGGTGTCGCTGGGCTTCACACCGGTGGGCAAAGACTTTCCCGTTTTCTTGCATCCCAACACCAAAGATGAATACGCTTTGGCCCGCACCGAGCGCAAAACTGCGCCTGGCTACAAAGGCTTTGTGGTGCATGCCGCGCCCGACGTCAACCTCGAACAAGATTTGGCGCGTCGCGACCTGACCATCAACGCGATTGCCCGCGATGACACGGGCGGTTTGATAGACCCGTTCAACGGACAAGCCGACATTGCGCAACAGGTGTTCAGACACGTGACCGAGGCTTTCCGAGAAGACCCGGTGCGCATCTTGCGCGTGGCCCGTTTGGCCGCACGTTTTCCGCATTTCCGGGTGGCTCCTGACACCCAGGCCTTGATGCAAGCCATGGTGCAAGCCGGTGAAGTCGATGCCTTGGTGCGCGAGCGGGTTTGGCAAGAGTTGACCAAAGGTTTGATGGCAGCCCAACCGTCTCGCATGCTGCAAGTCTTGCGCGACTGCGGTGCCCTGCAACGTTTATTGCCCGAAGTGGACCGCTTGTATGGCGTGCCTCAGCCCATCGAACACCACCCCGAGGTCGACACCGGCATGCATGTGGAGATGGTGCTGGACGAATGCGCCCGCATGAACGCCACGCTCGAAGTGCGATTCGCCGCGCTGTGCCATGACTTGGGCAAAGGCAACACCCACCCCACCGCCCTGCCGCGACACATCGGCCACGAGGGTCGCAGTGTCAAGTTGCTGCGTGGTGTGTGCGAACGTTTGCGCGTGCCCCAAGCTTGCAAAGAACTCGCCGAGGTGGTGGCCCAAGAACACGGCCATGTCCACGGCTGCATGAAGCTGAGTGCCGAGGCCGTGCTGCGTTTGTTGCTCAGGTGCGATGCCTTGCGTCGCCCAGACAGGTTTGCACTGGCGTTGCGCGCTTGCGAAGCCGATGCGCGGGGTCGCTTGGGTCTGCAAGACCGCGCCTACCCGCAAGCCGCACACCTGCATGGCTTGCTGCAAGCGGCTTTGTCGGTGGATACCGCCCGCTTGTCAGACCAAGCGATGCAACAAGGCTTGAAAGGTGTGCAGGTAGGTCAGCACATTGACGCGGCGAGGCTGCAAGCCATCAAAGCAGCCATGCCTGCCTGATCAATTCAGGGCTTGGTCAGTGGGCCAACGACCAGCCAGGTTTTTCAAAATTTGCGCACTGGCCAACCGCTGACGGCTTTGGATCTCGAGCAAGCTGCGCTCAGCCGTCAAGGCGCTGGCCTGGGCAGAGACCACATTCAAAAAACTGACCGTGCCAGCGATGTACTGGGCTTGCGTGATGTCCAAGTTGCGACGGGCCGATTGCACAGCCTGGGACTGAGCCGCGGCTTGCAGTTGCAGTTGTTGCGCGGCCATCAGGTTGTCTTCCAGTTCTTGCAAGGCTTGCAACACCACTTGACGGTAAGCAATGCCCGCACCATCCAAGGCGGCCTTGGCTTCAGCCTTGACCGCATCGCGCTGACCACCATCGATCAGGTTCATGGCCATGCTCGGCCCCAAGGACCAGAGCAATGAAGAGGCACTGAAGAGATTGGACAACTCGCTGCTGCGGTAGCCCACGTTCGCGGAAAAGCCCACGCTGGGGAAAAACGCGGCTTGGGCCACACCCACCTGGGCCTGCGCCGCCAAGACGCGCTGTGATGCAGCGCGGATGTCAGGGCGACGTTGCAAGACGTCTGCAGACAAGGTGTCAGGCAAGACAGGCAACTGCGGCCAAGTGCCTTCAGCGAGTGTGAATTCAGCGGGTGCGACACCCAGTAACACGGCCACCGCATGTTGCAACTGCCTGCGGGTGGTGTGGACATCGATGCGTTGTGCTTGCGCGGTGGCGAGTTGCACCTCGGCTTGCGCGACATCCGCGGCCGACACCACCCCGGCCTCGTAACGGTAACGCGTGAGCGACAACGCGCGTGCATACGCTTGCTCGGCTTGCGCCAACACCTGGCCCTGCCGCTCAGCGGTGCGCAACGCCACATACGTTTGCACCAAGGTCGCTTGCGCTGACAAACGCACCAAGGCCAAGTCTTCTTGACTGGCCACCAGATTGGCTTGTGCGACTGCATTCAATGCGGCCACGCGACCCCAGACATCCCATTCCCAACTGACCGGCGCAGCCACGCTCAACACGTGGGCGGGGCTGCCAGCTTTTTCTTGGGCTTTGGACGCACTGGCGTTGAGTGATACCGAAGGCCACAAGCTGCTTTGCGCCGCCGCCAAACTGGCTTGCGCTTGGCGCACATTGGCGGCCATGCGTTGCAAGTTCAGGTGCCCTTGGTTCAACTGGGTTTGCAGGCCATCGAGCACCGGGTCATGGAACAAACGCCACCAGGCTGCATCGATCGCCAGGACTGCCTCTGTGCCCGCAGGCGAGCGCGTGGCATCCGCCGAGAGCGCGGTGCTGGCAGGTGCGCTGGGTCGGCTGGACTTGGCGCCAAACAAACTGCCACACGCAGCCAAACTCAAGCAAAGGCTCATCAAGGTCCAGCGGCTAAGGAAAGAGAGCGAAAGTGTCATGAGGCAAGGGGAAAAGGGTTGGCGTGATTGTCCGCGAGACGGGTCGTTGGGCGAGAACCCAAGGCACGACGACGCAAGGTCTCGAGGCCGACAAACACAATCGGCGTGGTGTAGAGCGTGAGCAACTGGCTCAGTGCCAAGCCGCCCAGCACCGCCAAGCCCAATGGCTGACGCATCTCTGCACCCACGCCTTGCGCCAGCGCCAAGGGAATCGCCCCCAGCATGGCGGCTGCGGTGGTCATCAAAATCGGGCGCAAACGCATGCTCGAAGCAGCGTGGATGGCTTGTGCCGCAGTGCGGCCACGCCGCTGTTGTTGCAGGGCAAAGTCAACCATCATGATCGCGTTTTTTTTCACGATGCCGATCAACAAAATCACCCCGACCATGGCGATCACGCTGAACTCCATGCCAAAGGCCATCAAGGTCAGCAAGGCCCCGACACCAGCCGAAGGCAAGGTGGACAAGATCGTCAAGGGGTGCAACAAACTTTCATACAAGATGCCCAGCACCAAGTACAAGGTGATCAGCGCAGCCAAAATCAACAAGGGCTGGGTGTTCAGCGATTTTTGAAACGCGCTGGCAGTGCCGGCAAAGTCACCACGCACAGACACCGGCATTTGCAATTGCGCGACCGTCGCTTCGATCTCCTGGGTGGCTTGCGACAAGCTCACGCCAGGCGCGAGGTTGAAGCTGAAGGTGTCTGAGGGCACGCCTCCCTCATGTGCGACCGACAGCGGTGTGCTGGTCAGCTCCAGCCGCGCAAATGCACTCATGGGCACAACCTGCCCTTGGGCATTGATGAATGGCAATCGACGCAGAGACTCGGCGCTTTGCAAGTGTTCGGGGGGCAAGGTCAACACCACGCGGTATTGGTTCAAGGGGTTGTAGATCACGCTCACCTGTCGCTGCCCAAAGGCATTGGCCAAGGTGGTGTCAATCGCGCGAACCGACAATCCCAGGCGAGTGGCTGCGTCCCGGTCAATGACCAAAGAGGTTTGCAAGCCCCGGTCCTCATAGTCGGTGTCAATGTCTTCGAGCGACTTCAACTTGGCCAACGCATTGCGTAACTTGGGCTCCCATTCACGCAGCGCTTGCAAGTCATCCGCTTTGATGCTGTATTCATATTGCGAATTGCTGCCCCGCGCACCCATGCGCAGGTCTTGCACTGGCATCATGAACAAGCGCGCACCCGCTTCTTTAGACAACTTGGCTTTGAGCCGGGCCACCACCTGGTCTGCGGCGACTGTGCGCTCCTCGGGTGGCTTCAAGGTCATGAACATTTGCGCGGCGTTGCGCTGGCCATTGCCGGTGAAGCCCGTGACATTCAACACCGCAGGGTCGGCCTGCACGATGGCCAACATGGTTTGCAAGCGTTGCTGCATCGATTGAAACGAGGTGCTTTGGTCAGCACGTATATAGCCATGGATGCGGCCCGTGTCTTGCTGCGGGAAAAACCCTTTGGGGATGGTGCGGTATAGACCGACATTGAGGACCACGGTGGCCACCAGCACAAGCCACATCAACCATTGGTGCCGCAAGGCCCACACCAAACTGCGGCGGTATCTGGCGGCCAAGGCTGAGCGACGCCTGAACACAGGCCTTGGCAAGCTGTGGGGCAACCAAGCCGCGCACATCATCGGGGTTGTGGTCAGCGATACCAACAAAGACACCAAGATGGCCGCGGTCATGACCAAGGCAAATTCATGGAACAACCGACCGAGCACGCCGCCCATGAACAGGATGGGAATGAATACCGCCACCAGCGAGAGGCTGATCGCCACCACAGTGAAGCTGATCTCTCTGGAACCTTGCACACACGCTTGCTGCAAAGTCAGGCCTCGCTCGCGCAGTCGAGTGATGTTTTCCAGCACCACGATCGCGTCATCCACCACAAAGCCAGTGGCGATGGTCAAGGCCATCAGGCTCAGGTTGTTCAAGCTGAACTGCATCAGGTACATGACCACACAGGTGCCTGCCAACGACAGGGGAACCGCCACACTCGGTATCAACGCCGTGCGCCACCGTTTGAGAAACAAGGCCACGACCAGCACCACCAAGGCCATCGACAAGGCAAGGGATTTTTGGATTTCGTTGAGCGAAGCCCGGATGGTGGGCGTGCGGTCAGACACCACACTCATCGACACACCTTGGGGAATGGACTGCGCCAACATGGGCAGCACCTCACGCACTTTGTTCACCGCTTCAATCACGTTCGCGCCGGGTTGCTGGTTGAGCACCAGCAGCACCGCTGGTTCGCCTTGCGAAATGCCATCGGTGCGCAGGTCTTGCACCGAATCCTCCACCGCGGCGACATCTTGCAAACGCACAGCACTGCCTTGGCGATAGCGGATGACCAAAGGTGCATAGTCGGCGGCGGTCCGCGCTTGGTCATTGGCTTCGATTTGCCAGGCTCGGTGTGCGTCCTCCACCACGCCTTTGGGTCGGTGCGCGTTGTTGCCCACGATCGCCAGTCGCACGTCTTCCAAAGACAAGCCAAACGCTGCCAAGCGATCAGGTTGAACCGATACCCGCACCGCTGGCAGAGCACCACCGCCGATCGTGACCTGCCCCACGCCATCGACTTGCGAGAGGCGTTGCGCGAGCACCGTCGAAGCCATGTCGTACATCTGGCCACGCGAATAGGTGTTGGAGGTCAAGGCCAGCACCAGCATCGGGCTTTCTGCGGGGTTCACCTTGCGATAGGTAGGCCGAGCGGGCATGCCACTGGGCAGCAAGGCTTGCGCGGTGTTGATCGCAGCTTGCACATCGCGGGCTGCGCCATTGATGTCGCGGTTCAAATCGAATTGCAAGTTGATGCGGGTCGAGCCCAGCATCGAACTCGAGGTCATTTCGGTCACGCCAGCGATCGTGCCCAATGCGCGTTCAAGGGGCGTGGCGACAGTCGACGCCATGGTTTCGGGACTCGCACCTGGCAAAGTGGCTTGCACCGAGATGCTGGGGAATTCCACTTGCGGCAAGGGAGCCACGGGCAACAGGCTGTAGGACAAGCCACCGGCCAAGGCCAGCCCCAAGCTCAACAGCGTGGTGGCCACCGGGCGCTGGATGCACACGGCCGATATGTTCATGCGCGGTTGCTCGCACGGCCAAAGCGTTGGGCCAAGGCATCGAGTTGCAAGTAAATCACGGGCGTGGTGAACAGCGTGAGCCACTGGCTCACCAACAAGCCGCCCACCAGGGTCACGCCCAAAGGCTGTCGCAGCTCACTGCCCACGCCGCTGCCCAACATCAGCGGCAAGGCGCCGAGCAAAGCACACAGCGTGGTCATCAAGATCGGGCGAAAGCGCAGCAGGCAGGCTTGCTCAATCGATTCGCGTGGCGACAGGCCCTGGGTGCGCTGTGCATCGAGGGCAAAGTCGATCATCATGATCGCGTTTTTCTTGACAATGCCAATCAACAAAATAATGCCAATCACCGCGATCAAGCCCAAGTCCATGCGGGCCAACACCAGGGCAAGCAAAGCACCCAGGGCGGCAGAAGGCAAGGTCGACAAGATCGTGATCGGGTGGATGTAGCTTTCATACAGCACGCCCAACACGATGTACATGGTGACCACCGCTGCCAGGATCAACCACAGGCTGTGGGTGAGCGAAGCTTGAAAAGCCAAGGCAGCGCCTTCAAAGCGCGACTCGATGTTGGCAGGTGCCTGTTCATCGTCACGCATGTGCTGCCAGGCTTGATCGATCGCTGCCACCGCTTCGCCCAAGGACGCGTGTGGGGCCGGCTGGAACGACAAAGTCACCGCAGGGAATTGACCGACATGCATCACGCTGAGCAAAGACGCACGCTCTTGCACCTGCGCCACGCTGCTCAAGGGGACTGGCACCCCGGTACTGGAGGGCACCATCAAGCGCGACAAAGCCGCTGGCCCCAAACGGTCTTGGTTTTGCACTTCCAGCACAACCCGGTATTGGTTGCTTTGGGTGAAGATGGTGGAGACCAAGCGCTGCCCAAACGCGTTGTAGAGCGCGTTGTCAATCGCCAGCACGCTCACACCCAATCGGCTCGCGGCTTCACGGTCGATGCGCACATAGGCTTGCAAGCCCTGGTTTTGCCAGTCGGAGGCCACCTCAGCCAAGGCGGGGTGACCGCGCAAGCGTTCACGCAAACGCTCTGACCATTCGCCCAGGGCATCGGCTTCAGGGCCACTGAGTAAAAACCGGTATTGGGTGCGCGCCACGCGGTCTTCCAGCGTCAAGTCTTGCAAGGGTTGCAGGTACAAACGCATGCCGCTGATGCCTTGGCTGGCCTGACCCAGTCGCTGCACGATCTCGCCTAGCGGTGCATCGCGTTGCGACTTGGGCACCAAGTTGATGGTCATGCGCCCGGTGTTCAAACTGCTGTTGGGCCCATCGACACCAATGAAGGAGGTCAGGCTCGCGACCGCCTTGTCTTGCAACACCACTTGAGCCAAGGCTTGTTGACGCTCGGCCATGGCTGCAAAGGAGGTGGACTGGGTGGCCTCGGTGATGCCTTGGATCGCGCCGGTGTCTTGCAATGGAAAGAAACCTTTGGGCATCCACACATACAAGGCCACCGTCATCAGCACAGTCGCCACAAACACCGCGCTGGTTCGACGCGGGTGGTCGAGTACCACGCGCAAAGATTGGCCATAGCGGGCAATCAGCGCTTGCAACCAGGCGGGGTTTTGCAAGCTGTCGTGTTGACGCGGATCTTGGGGTGCGCGCAGCACATGTGCACACAGCATCGGTGTGAGGGTGAGAGACACGAGGGCTGAAATCAAAATTGCCACGGCCAGGGTGATCGCAAATTCATGGAACAAACGCCCCACCACATCGCCCATGAACAACAAAGGAATCAACACCGCCACCAGCGAAAACGTGAGCGACAAAATGGTGAAGCCGATTTGCCGTGCACCGTCCAAGGCGGCTTGCAAGGGCGTGCTGCGGCGTTTCGGGTCTTGCAACAGTTGCTGCGCCAAGGCTTGTTGCCGCTCGGCCATGGCGGCAAACGAGGTGGACTGTGTGGCTTCGGTGATGCCTTGAATCGCGCCGGTGTCTTGCAACGGGAAAAAACCTTTGGGCATCCACACATACAAAGCCACGGTCAAGGCCACGGTGAGGCCAAACACAGCGCTGGTTTGGCGCGGGTGGTTCAACACCGCTTTCAAGGCTTGTGCATAGCGGTCAATCAGGGCTTGCAACCAAGCTGGGTTGTGCATCTCGGCATGCACCGAGGGGCGCAGCACATAGGCACACATCATCGGTGTGAGGGTGAGCGACACCACGGCCGAGATGAGAATGGCCACCGCCAAGGTGAGGGC
>CAJBOO010000265.1 GCA_903956845.1 uncultured Burkholderiales bacterium | reverse complement strand
CCGGGGGTTTGATGCGGGTGGCCACCGATGCGGTGCTGTAAAAATCTTTGGACAACAGCAGGGTTTGCATGAAAGCCGCGATGTCGTAACGGCTGTCCCTGAGCACCTGCCCGAGTTGCTTTTGCAGTTCGGGGGACAAGTCTTCACGCACAAAGTAGCGGTAGAGCTTGCCCGCCAAAAATTCGGCTGTGACGGGTTGCGCCAACAAGATGTCGATCACTTGCTCGCCATGGAACCGACCGGTTTGCTTCAACACGGTCTTCACGCCGTCGTCATGCTGATCGGGGTTGATCACAAACCGCAGTCCTTGGTAATTCCAACCGGTGAAGGCCCGCGCCGCTTCCTTGATGTCTTGCTCGCTGTAGTTGCCCACACCCATGGTGAACAACTCCATGATTTCACGCGCGAAGTTTTCATTGGGTGCGCCCTTGAGGTTCACACCCGCGTCCAGGAAAGCCAACATAGCGGGGTCTTTGGCCACCGCCACCATCAGCTCGCGGAAATGTCCCGTGGCGTGCTGGCGCAGCAATTCGTTTTGCACATGGAGTTTGCGAAAGTCACGCACTTTTTCTTCGGTGGTGGCAAAGTGACCGTGCCAAAACAAAGTCATTTTTTCTTGGAAAGGGCGCTGGGTGGTGAGCATGCGGTTGGCCCACCAATAGCCCAAGCGGTGTGTTTCCAGGCGAGACGCACGCAACCAATACAAATAGCGGTCAGCCACTTGTTGCACCCTGCGGTTGCCCTCGGGTTTGACTTTCACACCCAGGGCTTCACCCGTGGCTTTGGCCAAGTCGGTGGCAGCCGGGCGAGAGGCCGCGAAAGGGTCCAGCCCCGCATCGTGCGAACCCGAGTCTTGAAACGGCGTGAATTTGTCGGGGGTGCTGTGGTAGCGCACCAAGCTTTTCACGGCTTGCGCGGGGGTCATGCGGGCCAGGCGCTCAACCTCTTGCGGCGTGCCGCCAAAGCCTGCACGCTCGAGCAAATGCGCTGCACGTTGTGCATTCCAGTCTTGTGCAGCCAGCGGTTTCAAATCGTTGACCCACAGGGCATCTGGCTCAGATGCGGCGTGAACCACGCCAGTCAGTAACATCAGGCTCAAGGCCCACGGGGCAAATGTCAAACGATGCAAGGTCTTCATGGAAAAAATCATACCCCCGGCCACCCCCACGCGCTTCATGAAAATCGCTAGCCAAAGCCTGTTTGCTGTCGCCTGTGTGATGGGTGCAGCCTCGGTCTTGGTGGCGGCCATGGCCGCCCACATGGGCGCTGATGGGACGCCTGAGGCGTCTCGTGCCGTGCAGTCAGCCATTCAATTCCACCAAATCCATGCACTGGCCTTGCTGGTGGTGGCCTGGATGGCCATGGGGCCCAGGGCTTCCAAGTTTCACTTGCTCAGCGGCCTGTTGTTCTTGGCGGGTTTGCTCATGTTCAGTGTGAACATCGAGCTGCGCCACCTGGCAGGTGTGGACCAGTTCAGAGCCGCCACACCTTATGGCGGCATGGCCTTGGTGGCTGGGTGGTTGAGCTTGCTGGGTTGTCTGCGCTTCAAATAGCGGGCAACCACATGGTGAGGCAGCCTGTGCCAATCATGGCCAGCAAACCCGTCAGCGACTCTTGCCATTCCATCTCAAACCTCTTTTTTAATTGTTCAAATCTCGACCGCGTGTTTCGGGCAAATAGAAGTAGCACACCAACAAAGCCATCAACAACAAAGCGCTGGGGTAGACGAGACCACTCAAGGGCACGCCTGTTTGACTGGCAATCAAGCCCACCATGTAGGGCGACAAACCGCCCATCCAACCTGCGGCCAGGTTGTGGGGCAAGCCCACGGCGGTGTAGCGGGTGCGGGCATTGAACAACTCGGACAGCAAGGCCGTTTGCGGCCCAGTCACCAAGGCCACAGCCACTACCAACACCAACATCAACGCAAACACCGCCCACAGTTGCTCGGCCAGCAGAGGCAGCAAGCTGTAAATGGGCAGCACCGCCACAACGCCCAGAAGCAAACCTGTCAAGACCACGGGTCTGCGCCCAATGCGGTCTGACCACGCCCCAGCCAAATAGGTGAGGGGAAACAAACACAAGGTGCTGGCCACACTCAGCCAACCCACCGTGATCGGGTTCATCTGCACCACGGTTTTCAAATACACGGCTGTGTAGACCTGCGAGCTGAAAAACAAAACCCCGCCACCCGCAGACACGCCAAAGAACAAGAGCCACATGCGCGAGCGGGTTTGCGGGTCTTGCAAGCAGTCTTTCAAGGGCGAGCGACTGACCTTGTGTGCTGATTGAAGTCCCGTGAACACAGGCGACTCCAGCAAAGCCAACCTGGCTTTGAAGCTCAGCAGCAGCAAGACGGCAGACAACAAGAAGGGCACACGCCAACCCCAGCTGGCAAATGCCTCGGCACTCAGCCATGATTGCAGCAGCACGATTTGCGCGGTGGACGCCAAGATGCCCAAGCCCCCCATCCACTGCAACACGCTGGTGGCTGCACCCCGTTGGGCCACTGGCGCGTGTTCGGCCAGGTAGACATTGGCCCCGCCAATCTCGCCACCCATGGCCAGGCCTTGAATCAAACGCAGGGCGAGCAGCAAACCCGTGGCCCACCATCCCCACTGTGCATGGGTGGGCAACAAACCCACGGCGAATGTGGCGACACCCATGATGGCAATGGTGGCGATGAACACCTGCTTGCGGCCATGGCGGTCGCCAAATGAACCGAACAATGCGGCACCCAAGGGACGCACCACCATGCCCATGCCAAAGGTGGCCAGGCTGTAAAGCAAACCTGCCACGGGGTCGTCGGCTGGGAAAAACAACACAGCGAAATGAACCGCCAAGGTGGCAAAGGTGAGGAAGTCGTACCACTCGATGAAGGTGCCAAAGCAGGCAGCCAAGGCGATACGCTTGTAAGAAGGTGCTTGGGACATGGATTCATTTTGACTCAATCCCAGTCACTTGCTGTCACCGCGTTGCGACCGAACCATTGAGGTGGTGGATGGGTGCATCAGCGCCTCTTAAGAAAACCCTAAGGCATGCTTTTTAGCATGCATTGAACAGGAGGACACCATGCTCAAACGACTGCCTATCATCATCAGCGCTTGCTGCTTGACCAGCCTGGCCCTGGCAGCCACCCCCCAGGAGATGCTCGCCGAGTTCAGCAAGGCTTCAGGGCAAAAAACCCAACCCGACAAGGGGCAGGTTTTTTTCAACACCACCCACGGCAAAGAGTGGTCATGCAGCAGCTGCCACACCAAACAACCCACTTTGGAGGGGCAACACGCCTCTACCCGCAAAGTCATTTCAGCCTTGGCACCTGCGGCCAACCCCAAGCGCTTCACCGACGCTGCCAAAACCGACAAATGGTTCAGACGCAACTGCAATGACGTGCTGGGCCGCGAATGCAGTGCCGCCGAAAAAGCCGATGTACTGGCTTGGCTGATCACCCTCAAACCCTGAACACCGAAAGACCTTGATGAAGATTTTCAAAACCAGTGTGTTCATTCTGTGCAGTTTGGCAGCGCTGCAATCTGCGTTTGCAGACAGCTTCAAGCAAGCGCCCGTGTTGGACACCTACACCCAAGAATGCGCCAGTTGCCACATGGCCTATCCACCTGCCTTGCTGCCATCCGCTTCTTGGCAACGCATCATGGCTTCGTTGAACAAGCACTATGGCGTTGACGCCTCGTTGGACGCGGCCAGCCAAAAAAAGATTGGCACCTGGTTGAGCAACAACGCCGCCGCCGGTAAACGCACCAGCCTGGAGCCGCCCAAAGACCGCATCACCCAAAGCGACTGGTTTTTACGCAAGCACAACAGCCATGAGGTAGACCCTGCAGTGTGGAAACGAGCCTCTGTGGGCAGCCCATCCAATTGCAATGCATGCCACGCCAAAGCAGCGCAGGGTGACTTTGAAGAAGACAGCGTGAGGATTCCAAAATGAACGACAGCACTTTAGAAACCACCACGATTCGCGTATGGGATTGGCCTGTTCGGGTGTTCCACTGGTCTCTGGCTTTGTGTGTGTTCATCGCCTATTTCACAGGTGAAAGCGAGCGATACAGTTGGCTGCACCAAACCTTGGGCTATGCGGCTGCTGGCTTGATCGCATTCAGATTGGTTTGGGGTGCGGTGGGCACACGCTACGCCCGTTTTCAAGCGTTTGTGCGAGGGCCGCAGGCCGTATGGGCTTATTTGAAGAGCATTCGCCAAGGTCATGCACAGCACCATGTGGGCCACAACCCTGTGGGCGGTGTGGCGGTCTTGCTGCTCATGGGTTTGGTGGTATTGACTGCGCTGTCAGGCTGGGTGATTGCCGCAGGTGACGCACCTGGCTGGCAAGAGGAGTTGCACGAACTGGCTGCCAACACCTTGATGATGGTGGTTGCTGTTCATGTGCTGGGCGTGGTGCTCAGCAGCCGTTTGCACCGTGAAAACCTCGTGCTTGCCATGCTGAGCGGCTTCAAGCAAGGCCATGCGCATCAGGGCATTGCCAGGTCTTGGTGGGTCTTGGGTCTGCTGTTGTTGCTGGCCTTGGCGGCCTTTGTGCTGAGCCAACTCCCGCTTTGATAACCTTGCCGCCATGCGAATCCTTTTGGCTGAAGACGACGACTTGCTGGGCAGTGGGCTGCGTGCTGGCCTGATGCAGCACGGTTTTGAGGTGGATTGGGTGCGCGACGGTGTCATGGCCGAGCGTGAATTGCGCAGCCAACAGCACCAAGCCGCGGTCCTCGACCTGGGGCTGCCACGGTTAGACGGGACCGAGGTTTTGCAACGCATTCGGCAAGCCCACATCAAACTTCCCATCTTGGTGCTCACCGCACGAGACACCATTGCAGACCGTGTGGCGGGTTTGAACATGGGGGCTGATGATTACGTGGTCAAACCCGTGGATTTGGTCGAACTTGCGGCTCGCTTGAATGCCTTGATACGCCGTTCTCATGGACACGCCGAACAGCATATTCAGGTGGGCAACATCATTTTGGACCCCATGGCCAAAACCGTGAGCCAAGACCAGCAGTTGGTGCATTTGTCGCATCGTGAGTTTGATGTCTTGCACTGCCTGATGCTGCAAGCGGGAAGGGTGTTGTCCAGAGCCCAGTTGGAGCAGCATTTGTACAGCTGGGGTCATGAGGTGGAGAGCAATGCTGTTGAAGTTCACATCCACCATTTGCGGCGCAAGCTGGGCAGCCAAGTCATTGAAACCGTGCGTGGTGTGGGCTACGTGATGAACAAAGCAGCAGCTTCCTCATGAGTCATTCTTTGCAACAGCGATTGGTCTGGCGCACGCTGGGGGGCATTGCCCTGGTCTGGGCCTTGGCGGTGGTGTGGGTGGCTGTTGATGCTCGCCATGAGCTCGATGAATTGCTGGACGCTCACCTGTCACAAACGGCAGCGCTTTTACTGGTGCAACAAACGGCTGACATGGATGATGACGCCGAGTTTGCGCAAGCCATGGCCAGCAGGTACAGCTCGAAAGTGGCTTATCAGGTGTTCAAGCATGGGGAATTGCTGGCGGCCTCAGCCAATGCGGGTTCAACCGAACTGGCCCCGCACAGCCAAGGTTTTGCCACGGTCAACCGAGCAGATGGACAGGCGTGGCGGGTGTTCGTGGCACAGGCTGGCAACCAGCAGGTGCGTGTTTATGTGGCCGAAGCGCTGAGTGGTCGCATGGACATTGTGTGGGCCTTGTTGCGGGGTTTGTTGTTGCCTTTTGTGTTTGCCTTGCCTTTGTGGGGTGCGGTGGTGTGGTTCAACACCCGCAACAGCTTGCAACCGCTGAAGGTTTTGCGACAGCGCTTGTTGGAGCGAAGCGATGCGTCTCTCACTCCATTGCAAATACCGCACCTGCCCAGCGAGGTGCAGCCGCTGGTCGATGCGCTCAATGCGCTGTTGAGTCAGTTGGCTCTTCGCATGGATACCGAGCGGCGGTTCACCGCCGACGCAGCGCATGAATTGCGAACACCCATTGCGGCCATTCGAACCCAGGCCCAAGTGGCTTTGATGGCCACACCCCAAGACCAAACAGCAGTGCGGCAACAAGCCTTGCAAGACACCATACGCGCCTGCGACAGAGCAAGCAGGGTGGTCGAGCAGTTGCTCACCCTGTCGCGTTTGGAAGCGCAAACCTTGGTGGCAACGCCCTTGCTGGACGTCAGCCAGGTCTTGCAACAAGTGGCCGCCGACATGGCGCCCTTGGCATTGCAACGCGGTCAAGAACTGGAAGTCTTGAATGAACTTGAAGATGCCAGCTGGCTGATGCAAGCCATTCCTGAAGCTGCTTTGCAAATACTGTTTCGCAACTTGTTGGACAACGCCTTGCGCTATGCGCCCGACAAGGGACGTGTCAGCGTCCGTTTGCGATCATCGCAGCACCACACACTTGAAGTGGTGTTTGACGACAGTGGCCCAGGCATGAGCGAACCAGACATGGCCAGGTTGGGAGAGCGTTTTTTCAGGGTCTTGGGCAGTGGACAAAGCGGCAGTGGCTTGGGTTGGTCCATCGTGCGCCGTATCGCCCAAGTGCATGGCTTGACTTTGGTTCTTGGGCGTTCACCCACCCTGGGCGGCTTGCAGGTGCGGCTTCAAATGCACGCGAAAGCATGAGTTTCGTCCCCTGGTTTCCTCTAGCCAAGCCAAGGGCTTGACCGTTGTAACCTTGGGCGTATGAACAGACCGCAAGACCAATACACCCAAGTTAAGGGACACCGTATCCGCTACTGGACACAAGGCGAGGGCACTTCCACCGTCTTGCTGCTGCACGGCATCAGTTGTTCGGTGCTGGAGTGGGAGCACAACATCGCAGCCCTGGCTCAAACCCACACAGTCGTGGCCGTCGATTTGCTGGGTTGCGGCTTGAGCGACAAACCCGTGGACGCCGATTACGACATGCAAGCCCAAGCGCGGTTTGTGTTTGACTTCATGGACACCATGGGGTTGTCTTCGGTACACATCGTGGGCAATTCCATGGGTGGGTGTATCGCCTTGGAGTGCGCCGCCATGAAGCCAGAGCGTGTCAAGTCCTTGGTGTTGTCGGCGCCTGCAGGTATAGGCCACGACACGCTTTTCAACTTCCGTTTGGCCAGCATCCCCGTGCTGGGCGAGTTGCTCACCAAACCCAGCTTGTTTGGCTTGGGCATGATTTGGAAACTTGCGTTTCACGACAAGCGCTTCGTCACCCGCGAGATGCTGGTCGAGAAATTGGCCCTGGCCCAATTGCCCAATGCCCAAACCGTCTTCCTCAAAACACTGCGCGGCTTTGTGAGCTTGGGTGGCTTTATCGAGGCCCCGCGTCAGGCTTTTTTGAAACGTATTCAAACCATCCAATGCCCCAGCTTGGTCATTTGGGGTCGGCAAGACCAGTTTTTGCCCGTCACCCATGTGCAGGTGCTCAAGCCTTTGTTGGCCCATGCCCAGTACGAGTTGATAGACCCATGTGGCCATGTGCCCATGACCGAAATCACCGAAACATTCAATCGTTTGGCACTGACTTTTTTGGCCCAACAAAACTGAAACCAAGGCTTAAGCAATTCTTAAGGTGGCGGGCATAAGCTGACTCCTTTCCACAGGAGCGTCACATGGTTCAAACCCGCAATCGCATACACACAGGTACCTTGTCATTGCTGAGCATCTTGTTGCTCAGCGCTTGTGGCGGGGGCGGCGGGGGCATTGCTGATGGCGGCGACAGTTGGTCCTTGAACCCTGCTGGGGCGGTCAGTTATTCAGCTGCAGCCACCCATTTTCAAGGGCCAATCTCTGGTTTAGGGTCTATCGTGGTCAATGGTGTGAGATTCGAGACCACAGGGGCTTCCATCTATGACCCCGACAGCTTTGATGACAGCACCCCTTTTGGCAGCGACTTGGCCATGGGCATGACCGTGGCTTTGATGGGCGATGCTGATGAGTCGCAGCATCTGGGTCGCGCCTCAAGGGTGCGAGTGGTGGGCGGTGTCAGGGGCACACTCACACCCAGAAGGGACATGAGTGTGCTCAATCACACCTTGGCATTTCCCACCCAAACCGTGTCATTCACAGACGCCACCTTGTTCAGTGGCACGGTGGGTTCGACTTCAATCAATTCGGCCACACAGCTTTCTGCGCTGACCAGCCCGGTGTTGCTCAATGTCTATGGCTTGATGCAATCAGACAACAGCTTCTTAGCCACTCGCGTGGTGCTGATCGACCCCAGCACCCATGCGTTGGACCTGGCTGTTCGAGGCAAGGTCACAGCCATCGTTGGCAACAGCTACACGGTGGCAACAGGCGCTGCCACCAGCGTGACCGTGGACTGCACCAGTTGCACCATTCAACCCACCGGCAACACACCTGCGGTCAACGATGCAGTCCGCGTGCTGGCCACCGATGGCAACTCGTTCAATCCAGGTACAAGTACCTTGACAGGCAGTCGGATGCAGTTGGTGGACGCCATTCGATTGGCACGTTTTGGCGGTGTGGCCAGTGGCTTTGCCAAGATCAAAGGCGCAGCCACACAAGTGGCCAGTGACTGGTATGTGGCTGATGTGTTGGTCACTGGTTTCAGCAACTTTGTGGCGGGCCAGTTTTACGAGGTCAAAGGCACTTGGTCAGGCAACACCTTGGTTGCCACCGTGGTAGAGCAAGAAGGACATGACGAAATTGTGGATGGCTCGGGGAACAACCACAACTACGGCAATGAGTTGTATGGTGCTGTGTCCCAGTTGTCTGGCAGCAGCATGACTGTGCAAGGCATCACCGTCGATGTCAGTTCTGCCTATTTCAAACGAGGCAGTCTTGCCAGCTTGGCCAACGGACAGTTTGTCGAAATCAAAGGCACATTGAATGCCAACGGTGTCTTGATGGCCATACAGGTTGAAGTGAAGTCCAGCAGCAACGGCTCCGATGACGGCCAGGGGAGGTATTTCGAAATCAAGGGCGTGGTGGGTCAATGGATGGGCGCTGGCCAAGTTTTCAGCATCACCGACCGAAGCGGAGCCGTCTTGACTGCCAGACCCCGTACCAGCACCGTCTACAAATCCAACTTGCTGCCAAGCAACGGTAGCCGCGTCGAAATCAAAGGTTTCATGAACACCGTGGGTGAGTTCGAGGTGATCAAGTTGGAGGTGAAAAGTGGTCACAACGGGCACAGCGATGACTGATTCCTGAGGTGATTAAACTCGGGGCATGACCCACGCCCAAGCCATTGTTTTTGACGCCCCTCAAACCTTGTCCGTGCAAACCTTGGAGGTGAAAGCCTTTGAGGCACAAGACATTGAAGTGGCGGTGACCTTCAGTGGTATCAGCACAGGTACCGAGCGTTTGTTGTGGGACGGCAGCATGCCGCCGTTTCCAGGTTTAGGTTACCCCTTGGTGCCGGGCTACGAAACCGTCGGTGAGGTGGTCAAGGTCCAAGAGGGTTCTTCCGTGCAGGTGGGTGACCATGTGTTTGTGCCAGGTTCCTACACCTTTCAAGGGGTGCGCAATATTTTTGGCGGTGCGGGCTCGCGCATGATCGTGCCGCACGAGCGCGTGGTCAAAGTGCATCCCGACCTCGGTCCTCAAGCGGTGTTGCTGGCCTTGGCAGCCACTTGCTACCACACGATTGCCTTGGGGGGTGCGCGTGCCAAGCCGGTGTTCCCCGATTTGATTGTTGGTCATGGCGTCATGGGTCGACTGCTCGCCCGCATATGTTTGGCCATGGGGCAAGCCGCGCCCACGGTCTGGGAAACCCAGGCTTTGCGCCAAAGCGGTGCCACAGGCTATCCCGTGGTCCATCCCTCAGACGACGACCGCAAGGACTACCACGCCATTTACGACGTGAGTGGCGACGCCAGCATCCTCAACAGCCTGATCATGCGCTTGGCCCCGGGTGGCGAGGTGGTGTTGGCCGGGTTTTACAAGCAAGACATTGGCTTTGCGTTTGCCCCGGCTTTCATGCGCGAAGCCCAAATTCGCGTGGCGGCCCAATGGAAAAAGCACGACTTGCAAGCCGTGACGGCCTTGGTGGAGCGTGGGGCCTTGTCACTGGACGGCCTCATCACCCACACCTACCCCTTGGGACAAGCCCATGAGGCCTACAAGGTCGCCTTTGGTGAGCCACAATGCCTCAAAATGATGATCAACTGGCAGACTTGAGCAAACACCCATGCAAACCACACCTCCCCAAAGCTTTGAAGACTTCACCGCCATCTCCATGGACGAGGGCTTTGACGAGGTCCTGGTGCGCGAATGGACGCCCTCATTGGTGATTGACACCCACACCCATCCCTTTGATGTCAGTGCCAGGGTGGTGCGGGGCGAGTTCACACTCACGGTGGGCGACAAGAACATCCACCTCAAAGCCGGTGACCCGTTTCGTTTGGCCCGCGACATTCCCCATGCAGAGCACTATGGCCCTGAGGGTGCCACGGTGTGGGTGGCCAGGGCCAATCCATGACCGAGCCCACCAAACCTTCCTTGGAAGACCGCGCCTTGAAGTACATCGAGACGCACAACAAGCACATCTGGATTGCCATCGCCATCTTGGCGGTGGTGGTGGTGGCCTTCAAGCGTTCCCACAGCTGATCCGTTCAGGTCAGCTTGGCTTTGGACAGGTCAAAGCTGGGTTGGGGCATCTTCAGGTCCATTTTTTCCAGGGTGTGCACCAGCAACTCAGCTAAAAAATAATCCCGGTAGGGCTTGTCGTCAGCTGGCACGATGTGCCATGGCGCATCCGGGGTGCTTGTGGCCACCATGGCGTCTTGGTAAGCCCGCATGAAATCAGGCCAGAGTTTGCGGTCTTTAAAGTCCGAGGCCTGTAACTTCCAGTGTTTGCTGGGGTCGTCCAAGCGTGCCTGCAGGCGTTTCTTTTGTTCTTTTTTCGAGATGTGCAAATAGCACTTCAGCACGGTGATGCCTTCGTCGTGGAGCAAGGCTTCAAAGTGGTTGATGTCTTGGTAGCGGCGCTTGACCGTCGCCGTGTCTATCCATCCACGCACACGGGTGACCAGCACATCTTCGTAATGGCTGCGGTTGAAGATCGACATCTCGCCCCGCCCTGGCACCTTGCTGTGGATGCGCCACAAAAAATCATGTCGCTTTTCTTCGTCGGTGGGTGCGCCAAAAGCGTAGGCATGCACGCCCAAGGGGCTGATGTGGGAAAACACGTGCCGTATCACGCCATCTTTGCCTGAGGTGTCCATGCCCTGCAAGATGAGCAAGAGGCCTGTGGTCTTGGCTGCATACAGGGTTGACTGCAGCTTGCTGAGCCTGTCAAACACCTCTTTCATGTTGCGGTCGCCACGCTCGATTTGTTGGTGCTCGCTGGGCAGGGTGGGCATGTCTTCCAAGTCCAGAGTGCTATCGCTGTTGACCTGCCAAGACACGAAATGGGGTTTGTTCATGGATTCAATCTCGTTTAAAAATCCAGTCTAATCCATGCCAGATTGCCCGCGTCCGGCGCCCCAGTGGGGCGTTTGGATCAACCACCCGAAAGGATTTGTCCATGTCCAGCCCCGAGGCCAACCCACTGGCCCAAGCACTTTTACCTGCATGGCAGGGATTCCATCAGTTGCCTCCTTTGTCTGATGCCCAGCGCTTGCACAAACGGTCCCAGGGCTACCAAGCCCAACACGCGCTGTGGCAAGCCTGCCAAGAACCCAGCTACGGATGGAAGATCGCGGCCACCA
This sequence comes from uncultured Burkholderiales bacterium, assembly GCA_903956845.1. Taxonomy (GTDB): domain Bacteria; phylum Pseudomonadota; class Gammaproteobacteria; order Burkholderiales; family Burkholderiaceae_C; genus Limnohabitans. Next base: position 562 of record CAJBOO010000265.1, on the reverse strand, counting down.
GCTTGGCTGGCCAACAACACATCGGGGTGAGCGGTCCCTTGGCAGGTCGTTTATTGCCATCGCGTCGCTTGGCCCCAGGGGCTTCGTTGTCTTTGCGCGGCAACGTGATGCGGGTGATGGAAGCCGAGTTTGCATTTCGGCTCGGGACGGATCTGAGCCAAGACAAAGACTGGTCGATGAGCGAGGTGATGGCTGGTGTCGAAGCCTTGCATTTGGCGATTGAAATACCCAACTCGCGCTACACCGGCTTCGAGCATGTCGGAGAGGCTTGTTTGATCGCCGACTTTGCTTGCGCAGGCCACGTGGTCATGGGTCATGAAGTGACCACCCCTTGGCGCGACAGGGATTTGAGTCAGCATGCGGTCCAGGTGTTGCGCGGCGACCAGGCGGTGGCCCAGGGTGTGGGTGCGAACGTGCTGGGCGACCCGCGCATCGCCTTGACCTGGCTGGCCAATGAACTGCTGGCCAACGGCATGCACTTGAAGCAAGGGGATTGGGTCATCACAGGCACCTGCGTGGTGCCCGTGGTGGTCAGCGAGGGAGATGCGATGTGTGCCGACTT
>CAJBOO010000264.1 GCA_903956845.1 uncultured Burkholderiales bacterium | reverse complement strand
TGTCTGCAGCAATCCAAACTGTTGGGCCACAGTCGCGTCACCTGTCATCAGGGCCATGGCCGCGTCGAGCATGGCGGGTGCAATCAAAAACCCATGGCGGTACAGGCCGTTGATTTGCATCACGCCGGGGCGCGGCAGGTGAATCGCTGGCAGGTTGTCGGGCAGGGTTGGCCGTGCTTGCACGTTGATCTCCAAGATCCGTGCTTCTGCAAACCCACTGTGCACGCTGTAGGCGGCGCTCAAGAGCTCCAGGCTCGAGCGCACGCTCGCGGGTGACAAGTCATCGGTTTCAATTTCGGTGGCACCGACCACGAACACACCGTTTTCTTTTGGGGCGATGTACAGGGGATAGCGAGGGTGGATCAAGCGGACCGGGCGCGTGATGTGCACCTCGGGTGCATGCAGGCGCAGCACCTCGCCGCGCACGCCCCGCAGGCCTGACCATTGCGGTTTGGCCCCCAAGCCACGGCAGTCGAATACCCAATCGGCATGGCCAAGCTCGGCCGCTGCCAGGGTCTGGGGGCTGTGCCAATGCAGCTGGGCGGGGCTGCGTTCCAAGGTGGCCAGCAAGGCGTCCAGCAACTGACGGTTGTCGAGTTGTCCTTCTTCGGGCAGCCACAGGCCTTGGCTGAACTTATGGGCCAAGCTGGGTTCGAGCTGGGCCAGGTCTGCGCTTTGCAGGCTTTGCGGGACGCCGGTGTCGGGTAATTGGGTTTGGGTGTCGCGCAGCTTGTCGGCAAAGCGTTTGGCCTCTGACGCGTCCTGGCGGTGCCATACGATCACCGTGCCCGCGCGTTGGAAAAACACCGGTAAGGCAAGCTCGGCAATCAAGCTCGGCCAACGCTTCAAGCTGTGTTGTCCCATGCGCACCACGGGCAGCTCGGTGATGGCCGACTCTGCCAAGGGGGCCAGCATGGAGGCAGCCACCCGCGCGGCTGCGCCTTGTGCGTCGGGGCCATGGGCATCATGCACCTGCACGCGGTGGCCAGCGCGCACCAGGGCATGGGCGAGCAAGCGGCCCATGAGACCCGCGCCCAGCACCACGCAATCCTTCACGGTGCTCATGCCTTGGCCCTCGCTTGATAATCAGTGCCATGAACACACACACATTCACCGGCCAATACGCCCGCGTCTTGACGATTGCGGGCTCGGACAGCGGCGGCGGCGCGGGCATCCAAGCTGATTTGAAAACCTTCAGTGCTTTGGGCTGCTTTGGCATGACCGCCATCACCGCGCTCACTGCGCAAAACACCCAAGGCGTGCAAGGCATCCATGCGGTACCCGCAGCGTTTTTGAAGGCGCAATTGCAATCGGTGTTGGACGACATCGGTGTTGACGCCGTCAAGATCGGCATGTTGCACGCGCCTGAGATCGTCGAGGTGGTGGCCTGGGCGATCGACCATTACCAGCTCAAGCAAGTCGTGCTCGACCCGGTGATGGTGGCCACCAGCGGGGACCGCTTGATTGCCGAGGAAACCATCGCGGTCTTGGTGAGCGAATTGTTTCCACGCGTGCAGTTGCTCACGCCCAATTTGGACGAAGCCGCTTTGTTGTTGGGTCACCCCTTGAGCGAGGTGGCGCAATTGCCCCAGGCCGCGGCGGATTTGCAAGCCATGGGGGCAAGGGGAGTGTTGCTCAAGGGCGGACACTTGGCGGGCAACGAGGTGGTTGATGTGTTGGCCTTGGCAGGGCAAGAGGCGCTGCAGTTCAACGCGGCTCGCATCCACAGCCACAACGTGCACGGCACGGGGTGCAGTTTGTCCTCGGCGATCGCGGCTCACCTGGCCTTGGGGCACACCATGGACTCGGCGGTGGCGCACGCACGCCAATTCATCTTGCAAGCCATCGCCACGGGTGCGCAGGTGCGCACCGGGCAAGGCCACGGACCGCTCAACCATGGCTTTGCGCCTCAGGTCATGCATGTGAAACCTGTTGAAGCGATGGACGGGTCAGCCACGCCAGCGTGAAAGTGAACGCCAAACACGGCAAGGCTGAGCCCAGCTGAGGGGCCCAGCGCCCACAGCTGTGAAACACCACCACACCCAACAGCCAAAGGGCAGCGGCGCTCCAGTTGACTGGGCGTTGATCGCTGTGGCTGCTGCCCGCACCCAAGCGTCCCAGAATCACGCCATACAAAGGGACGAAAACAGAACTGAGCATCAGTAAAAAGGGCTCCAAGCTGTGCATGGGCAACACCATGGCCAAGCCCGTGCAGACCACGGCAGTGCCCAAGCCCCATTGTTTGACCGACAACGGTGACCACAGGCTGTGGCTGTTGACCGCGGATGAGTACACATCGCCATAGGCGTTGTCGAGTTCGTCGAGCAAGATGAAACCCAGGGCCAGCAAACCACCTTGAGCCAACAGCAAGGTGTTGACCAGGTTGGCGTCAGGCGCAGACACACTCACGATCATCACACCCAAGGCATAGCACCATGCATTGGCCAAGGCATAGCCCACCCAGCTGCCACTCAGGGCGGTGCGGCCATTTTTGCCATGTCGCGCGTAGTCTGCGATCAGGGGCAACCAAGACACGGGCATCGCAATCACCAAATCCACGGCTGACAAAAAGCCCATGTCACCCGTGCTCGGGCGGTTCCAAAACGCGGCCCATCCTTGGGCCTGCAACAAACCGACAAACTGCCAGGTCAACCACAGCAAGGACAGCGCGACCAAGGGCAGACCAAAGCGACTCACAAAACTGCGCACCAAGCCCAACATGGAACTCGCCATCAACAGGGTCAACACCCCACCCCAGAGCAGGGTGGCTGCCATGGGCGCACCGCCCCAGGTGCTGTCAAACATCGCCAAGGTGCCGTCGCGCATGACCACCAATTCGAACGTCGTCCAGCCCACCAATTGCACGATGTTGAGCACCACAGGCAAACGTGCGAAAGCGCTGCCATACACCTGGTGCATCAGGCCCGCGCTGGACAAACCGGTGTCGCAACCGATCTTGGCGACCCAGGCCAGCAAACCGGCCCCGAGCAGCGAGCCCAGCAAGATGGCAAGCAAGGCGTCTTGTGTGCCCACGGCGGGAACCAGGTAAGCCCCTATTTGCATGACCAGCAGGCCCACGCCCAGGCTGAACCACAAAGAGGCGTGGGCGTACCACCCAAAAACCCGTTGCTCAGCGCTGACCGGGGTCAGAGATTCGTTATTGGTGTTGTTTGCCATCTTGTTCTTTCCAAACAATGGCAGTTCAGCGAGGCCTTCAGGGGCTGTGACGAGTGCAGCGATTTCGGCCGTGCTTCCCTGCGCGAGGATTACCTCAATCAGGTTCAAAGGGACTTTCTCAGCCTTGGTTTCATGTTGAAACCTCAGCACCCCCAGCGTGCTTGCACGAGTGCAAGTGAAGAGTATTCTATACGCCTAAGCGTTTGTGCAGTCGGGGAGAAGCGGTGGTGTATTCGAGGGGTATTTTTTGACCAGGGTTCAGGTAGGCCGCTGCGCCAAAAGCGGCCAACGTGGCTTCGTGGAAACCACTCACGATCAATTTGCGCTTGCCGGGGTAGGTGTTGACGTCGCCCACGGCAAAGATGCCAGGCGCATCGGTGGCAAAGGTTTCGGTGTTCACGCTCAATTGTTTTTTCGCCATGGCCAAGCCCCATGCAGTCACGGGGCCGAGTTGGGGCGACAAGCCCAGCAACACCCACAGTTGGTCGCAGGGCAGCCGCACATCACCGTCAGGCGTGGCCAGTTGCACATCTGTCATCCGCGCATGGTCGGCCTGCACCGCTTGCACCTGGCCGACTTGCAAACGCGCTTGGCCGTTGGCGCAGGCTTGCTGAAAAACCGTCTGCAGGGCTTCAGAGGCATCTAGGGTGGCGCGGCGGTGCACCAAGGTGACACTGGCAGGATGGTGGGTCAAGCTGTCGATCACGGCTTGCAGTGCTTGGTCGTCGCTGCCAACCACCACCAGGTGTTGGCCTTTCAAGCTGGCTTGATCAGGCGCGGCATGGAATACCTGTTGGCCTTCGAAAGCAGACAGTCCTGGCAGGTTGAGTTGGCGCGGCACAAATGCACCCACGCCAGCGGCGATGAACACGGTTTTGCACAACCAGGCCTGGCCAGTGGTGGACGAGGCCAACCAACGGCCATCGGCCTGCACTTGCAACTGGGTGATTTGCTGTTTCAGGTGAAACACGGGAGCGAAGGGGGCCACTTGCGCTTGCAAACGCTCGGTCAGTTCTTGGCCCGTGCAGCGCGGCAAGCCGGGGATGTCGTAGATCGGCTTGTCGGCGTAGAGCGCCATGCATTGGCCGCCGACCATGGGCAGCACATCTACAACCTGGGCGTGTATGCCTTGCAAGCCCAACTCAAACACCAAAAACAAACCCACCGGCCCCGCGCCAATGACCAAGGCGTCGGTGTCGATGGGTCTCATGTCGTGAGTCATGGGCGGCAAGGCTCAGCCCAAGGGGGCTTCAGCGCTGGAGTTCAGACAGCTTGCCGGTTTTGTCTTTCCAGTCATCAGCGTCGGCCAAGGGGGCTTTGCGCTTGGTGATGCTGGGCCAGCCGATGCGGGACAACTCGGCGTTCATGGCGGTCATGTGCTGCTGATCGGCAGGCACATCTTCTTCGGCGTAGATGGCATTGACTGGGCACTCGGGGATGCAAACCGCGCAGTCGATGCATTCGTCAGGATCGATGGTGAGGAAGTTAGGACCTTCGCGAAAGCAGTCGACGGGACAAACGTCCACACAGTCGGTGTATTTGCAACGGATACAGGCTTCGGTGACAACGTGGGTCATGGTGGTAACTTTTAAGCGAAAGGTTCAACAATGGAGGCCATTTTAGGGGCAGTGCGGACTCAGGCCTGAACCAGCACCGCCGCCGAGGTTTTGTGGCTGGCGGTGTCCACCAAGACCAGCGAACCCAGGATGCGCGATTGCTCAAAGTGCAGGGTCACCAAAGGCTGCTGGAAAGTCAGTTGCACATGGCCAATCGCGTTGGGTAGCAACTCGGTGGCCTCGTGTTCTTCCAGGGTGTTGATGTCCAAGCGGTGCACGATGCGGGTGACCTTGGCCTTGACCCAGCGGTGACCATGCAAGGCCCAATAGACACGGCCTGCCACCAGGGATTCATCGTCTAGCCAGGCCAGGGTGACGCTCAACTGGGTATCGGTTTTGACGGCGCTCTCGGGGGATAGCAGCCAGTCACCGCGCGACACATCCACCTCGTGGTCCAGCACCACGCCGGCACTGTGGCCAGCCGCGACATCTCCCGCCACGCGCACAGCCGACAGCACTTCTTTGATGACCGCGCTTTGGCCGCTGGGGAACACCTTGACGCTGTCACCCACACGGGCCACACCGGTGCCGACCCGACCCCAGTACACCCGGCGGCCTTTGGAGGTGTCTGCACTGTCATGAAACTTCTCGACCCACTGCACCGCAAAGGCCAAAGGGCCTTCTTCGTCGGCGGGTGTGACTGGCAAGCGCTCAAGCAGTTCGAGCAGGCTAGGGCCGCTGTAGTTGCACCAGTCGGGCTGGGCGCTGACCACGTTCCAGCCTTTGAGGGCAGAGATGGGCACGATGGCGTTGATGTCCAGGGCTGCGTCATCGGCAAACCGCTGCAATGCTTGCGCGATGTTGACGAAAGCAGTGGCGGCATCGGCCACGGCGTCGAGCTTGTTGATGGCGAAGATGACCGAGGGCACGCGAAGCAGCTTGAGCAGCAGGCTGTGGCGACGGGTCTGTGGCAACAAGGCCAGGCCGGGTTGGGCCCAATCCACTTTGGTAGCGTCCACCAAGACCACGGCCGCGTCCGCACTGGAAGCGGCGGTCACCATGTTGCGGGTGTACTGCTCATGGCCGGGTGCGTCGCCGATGATGAATTTGCGCGTTTCGGTGCTGAAGTAGCGGTAGGCCACGTCGATGGTGATGCCTTGCTCGCGCTCAGCGGACAAACCATCGGTCAACAGCGCGAGGTCGGTTTCGCCTTGGCGTTGCACGCCAGCCAAGTGGTCTTGCAGCACCGACTTGGAGTCCACCAGCAAGCGACCGATGAGCGTGGATTTGCCGTCATCCACCGAACCACAGGTGATGAACTTCAGGGCGGGGCGGGTAGCGAGTTGGGCGGTCATCAGAAATAGCCTTCTTTTTTGCGTTTTTCCATGGAGGCGTCCGAGGTTTGGTCGTCCATGCGGGTGGCGCCACGCTCAGAAACATCAGCGGCCAGGGTTTCCAACACAATCGCCTCGGGGTTGTCAGCGGTGCTCTCGACCGGGCAGGTGCAGGTGATGTCACCCACGGTGCGAAAACGCACCTGGCGTTGCTGCACCACTTCGCCGTCTTTGGGGGGTGTCATGTGGGTCACGGGGACCAGCAAACCACGCCGCTCGATCACGTCACGTGTGTGGCTGTAATAGAGCGAGGGCAGGGCGATGTGTTCGCGGGAGATGTATTGCCAGACGTCCAACTCGGTCCAATTGGAGATGGGGAACACGCGGAAATGCTCGCCAGGGTGCAAACGTGTGTTGAACAGGTTCCACAATTCTGGGCGCTGGGACTTGGGCTGCCATTGGCCAAAGCTGTCGCGGTGGCTGAAGATGCGTTCTTTGGCGCGGGCTTTTTCCTCGTCGCGGCGAGCGCCGCCGATGAGCGCGTCAAAACGGAATTCTTCAATGGCTTCGAGCAAGGTGACCGACTGGTGCACATTGCGGCTCTCGCCAGGATGCGCCAAGCGCACCGTGCCCTTTTTCATCGAATCTTCCACGCTGCGCACGATGAGTTCAGCGCCCAACTCCTGGGCACGGAAATCGCGGAAGTCGGTCACCTCGGGGAAGTTGTGACCGGTGTCGATCATCAACAGGGGGTAGGGGATGCGGCCAGCGCCAAAGGCCTTTTCGGCGCATTTCAGCATGACCAGTGAATCTTTGCCGCCGGAAAATAGCAGCGTAGGTCGCTCGAATGCAGCAGCCACTTCGCGCAGGATGAAGATGGTTTCTTCTTCCAGCGCGTCCAGGTGGGCGTTGCTCAAGCTGTGCAATTCGTTATGGGTGATGGCGTTCATGGTTCAAGCTTTCACGTGTAGGCCGCACTCTTTGGCGGTTTCGTCTTCCCACCACCAGCGTCCGGCGCGGAAATCTTCACCCAGGCTGATCGCACGGGTGCAGGGCGCGCAGCCAATGCTGGGGAAAAACTGGTCGTGCAGTGGGTTGTAGTCCACTTGGTTCACGTCGATGTAGTGCCACACGTCGCCCCAGGTCCACTCCACCAGCGGGTTGAGCTTCTGGATGGGCACGCCGTTGGTCACGTCGGCTTCTTGGGCCGCGACTTCGGCACGCGCTTGCGACTGCTCGCGGCGCAAACCCGTGATCCAGGCTTGTTGGCCTTGCAAGGCGCGACCCAGCGGTTCGAGCTTGCGGATGCCGCAGCACGCTTTGCGGTTGGCCATGCTGTCGTAAATCGCGGCTTGGCCAGGGTGTTTCACAAACGCTATCACGGCCTCGTGTTGAGGTTGGTAGACCTGGATCGGAGCGCGGGAATGCGCTTGCAAGCGTTCGAGCAAGGCCAAGGTGTCGCTGTGCAATGCGCCGGTTTCAAGCACAAAAACTGGGATGTCCAGGCCCAAGCTGTTGAGGATGTGGGTGATGACCACATCTTCTGCGCCCAGGCTGGAAGCTTGCTTGAGGGGTTGCAACTCGACTGCGGCTGCTTTCAGCTGGGCTTGGGTGGCTGCCAGTTTGTCCGCGAAAGTGGCGCTCGGCTTGGCATGCAGGGTTGTGGCTTTGGTCTGGGGATTCATCGTGCAAACAAAGGTTGGGGTTGGGTCACATCGCCCTGGTAAAAGCCGCTGAAGTGAGCCAGCAATTCTCGCGCCTTCTCTAGGCTCTGGTCGGCGCGCAGCACCGCGCTTGAAAAACCGCAGCGCTGCATTTGGCTGAGTTGGTCCACCAGCACATCGCCGGTGGCGCGGATGTCGCCCGTGAAGCCGCAGCGGCGGCGCAGCATCAGGGCTTGGCTGAAGGCGCGACCATCGGTGAAGCTGGGGAAGTGCAACTCGATGGTCTGAACACCGTCCAGGTTTTGTGCCATTGGATCGGCGTCGTTGGGCAGTTGCAGATCGGCAGCTGCAAGGGTGTCGGCGTGGGAAAGCAATTGCATGGTGTTCCTTCAGGCCGCAGGGCTCAGGGCTTCGTCGTCAGACGGGTGACGGGCGGCATTGGCAGCGGCTTTGAAAGGCTCAAACCCCACGCGTTGCACAGCGTCGATGAAGGTCTCGCCAGGCTGGCGCTCATCGCTGTAGACCTGTAGCACCGCCTCGATCACGTCCACCACCTCGGCAGACGAGAACGATGGGCCGACCACCTTGCCAGGTTTGGGTTCGCCACTCAGGGCAGAGCCATCTGAGCCGCCCAAGGTCACTTGGTACCACTCCTTGCCGTCCTTGTCCACGCCCAAGATGCCAATGTGGCCGCTGTGGTGGTGGCCGCAAGAGTTGATGCAACCGCTGATGTGTAAGTCAATTTCACCGAGGTCGAACAACTCGTCGAGGTCTTGGTAACGCTCGGTGATGGCCGCTGCAATCGGCAAGGAGCGGGCATTGGCCAAGTCGCAATAGTCGCCGCCGGGGCAGGCAATCATGTCGGTCAGCATGCGGATATTGGGTTTGGCCAAGCCCAAGGCCTTGGCCTCTTTGTACAGCGCTGGCAGGTCTTGCGCAGCCACCCAAGGCAGCACCAAGTTTTGGTCATGGCTGACACGGGCCTCGCCAGCAGAAAACGTGTCCACGAGCTGGGCAGATGCATCGAGTTGGTCGGCTGTCGCGTCGCCCGGGGCTTGGCCCAGACGTTTGAACGACAAGGTGACCACGCGCAGGTGTGGGTCGCGGTGAGGGGCGACGTTTTGCTGCAGCCAGCGGGCAAATGAGATGTCGTCATCGGCGGTTTTGGCCAGCAAGCTGTGCACGGATTCAGCAGATGCGTAGGTTGTGTTGAGCAAGGCGGGTGGCACAAAGCTGGCACTCACACGGTCGAGTTCGGCCTGGCTGATGGTGTGTGGCGCACCGTCTTGCGTCAGGATGCGCTGGTACTCGGCTTCCACCTGGTCAATGTAGGCCTGGCCCTCGGCCTTGACCAAAATCTTGATGCGGGCTTTGTATTTGTTGTCGCGTCGGCCAAATCGGTTGTAAACACGCACCACCGCTTCAAGGAAGTTGAGGATTTGATTCCAGGGCAAAAATTCGCGAATGACGCTGCCCGTGATTGGGGTGCGGCCCATGCCGCCGCCCACCATCACCCGGAAACCCACCTCACCTGCGGCGTTGCGCTGAACGTGCAGCCCAACATCGTGCCAGGCGGTGGCCGCACGGTCTTCTTGCGCACCGCTGATGGCGATTTTGAATTTGCGCGGCAGGAAGGCGAACTCGGGGTGCAGGGTGCTCCACTGGCGCAGGATTTCGGCGAATGGACGAGGGTCAACGATCTCGTCGATGGCCACACCAGCGCGTTCATCGGCGGTGATGTTGCGGATGCAGTTGCCACTGGTTTGGATGCCGTGCATGTCCACGCTGGCCAAGAGGTCCATCACGTCCGCGCTTTTCTCCAGCGGAATCCAGTTGTATTGGAGGTTTTGGCGGGTGGTGAAGTGGGCATAGCCGTGGCTCAAGGCAGGCGCGGGGATGCCGCCAATGGCGTTTTGTTTGGCTTGCGCGGCTTCAAACAAAGCCTCTTCAGGACGATCGAATTCGCGGGCAATCCGGGCCAAGACACGCAGCTGTGCGCTGTTCAACTCGCCATACGGCACGGCCACACGCAGCATGGGTGCGTAGCGCTGCACATACCAGCCGTTTTGCAGGCGCAGCGGGCGAAACTCTTCCTCAGCCAGTTGACCGTTGAGGCGGCGGGTCAGTTGGTCGCGGTATTGCGAGGCACGTTCACGGATGAAGCGTCGGTCAAAGTCGGTGTATTGGTACATAGGGCGTTTAAATGAAAACCAGTTTGCTGCCAGCCCAAGCCAACAGAACGGAAAGTGCAGAGCGAATGACGCGCTCGGGTACGCGGGAGACAAAGTGCGAACCCAGCCAAATGCCTGGCAATGAGCCGCACAACAACAAACCCAGCAGTTGCCAGTCCACCGTGCCCAAGGAGGCATGGCCCAAACCAGCGACCAAGGTCAAGGGCACGGCATAAGCGATGTCAGCGGCAACGATGCGGTAGAGCGGCAACTGGGGGTAGAGCAACATCAGCACGGTCACCCCAATCGCGCCAGCACCGACCGAGGTGAGGGTGACCAAGACACCAATCACCGCGCCAAAAAGCACTGGCAAGAGGGGGTGCTTGGCCTGGTCGCTGGGGCGGTCAAGTTCGACGTCATCTGACGCTTGTGCTTGGCGAGGGCCGCGAATGGCTTTGTACAAGGTGGCTGCAGCGGTCAACATCAGGGCGATGCCCAGGGTGAAGGTGATGGCGTGTTGCACTGTTGGGTTGGAGGTACCCAAGTCGTGTAAGACCCATAAGGTCAAGGCGGCGGCAGGCACGCTGCCCAGGCTCAGGCTGAACACCACGCGCCAGGGAATGACCCGTTGGCGGGCAAAGTTCAGCATGCCGCCAAATTTGGTGCCAGAGGCAAACAACAAGTCGGTGCCCACGGCCAATGTAGGCTTGATGCCAAAGCCAAAAATCAGCAGAGGGGTCATGAGCGAACCACCGCCCACCCCGGTCAGGCCCACGATGAACCCCACCACCAAACCCGCAAATACGAATGCAATATTTTCCATAAGGGCGGGACTATAGAGGGGGGTATTAGGGTTACCAACTATTTTTTAGTTGTACGCATATGTCATAAATATATAAGACAGATTCGTTATGTGCATAGAACGAATAAGTTGTTGAGGACCGATCAAGCCTGATGAACAATCACTTCACTTTCTATAAAAAGGAGACTTTATGAAGATCGAAACCATTGCCGTGCATGCAGGCTACAAACCCGACCCCGTCACCAAGGCGGTGGTGCCGCCCATTTACCAAACCGTGGCCTATGCCTTCGACAGTGCCCAGCATGGTGCTGACTTGTTTGACTTGAAAGTGGCGGGCAACATTTACACCCGCATCATGAACCCCACCCAGTCGGTGCTGGAAGAGCGGGTGGCGGCGCTTGAAGGCGGCATCGCCGCACTGGCATTGGCCTCTGGTCAAGCGGCCATCACCTATGCGATTCAAACCATTGCAGAAGCCGGGGACAACATCGTCTCGTCCAGCGCTTTGTATGGTGGCACTTACAACCTGTTCGCCCACACCTTTCCGCAGTTCGGCATTGAAACCCGTTTTGCCGACTATAAAAACCCCGCCAGCTTCGAGCCGCTGATTGATGCCAAAACCAAAGCGGTGTATGTGGAGTCTTTGGGCAATCCCCAGGGCAACATCACCGACATCGCGGCCATTGCCGCCATCGCCCACAAGCATGGCGTGCCACTCATCGTGGACAACACCGTGCCCAGTCCGTACCTCTGGCGTCCCATCGAACATGGTGCTGACATCGTGGTGCAGTCCCTCACCAAGTACTTGGGCGGACACGGCAACAGCATTGGTGGCGCCATCATCGACTCAGGCAAGTTCCCTTGGGCCGAGCACAAAGCACGCTTCAAACGCTTGAACGAACCCGATGTGAGCTACCACGGTGTGGTCTATACCGAAGCCTTGGGGCCAGCCGCTTTCATTGGCCGTGCACGTGTCGTGCCCTTGCGCAACACCGGTGCTGCCATTTCACCGTTCAACGCTTTCCTCATCCTGCAAGGCATTGAAACCCTGGCACTGCGCATGGACCGCATCAGCGACAACGCATTGGCCGTGGCGCAGCATTTGAAGAAACACCCCAAGGTGAAATGGGTCAACTACGCGGGTCTGCCAGACCACCCCGACCATGCGTTGGTGAAAAAGTATTTGCGCGATGGCAAAGCCTCGGGTCTGCTCACCTTTGGTGTGCAAGGTGGACGCGAGGGTGGCGCACGCTTCCTTGATGCGCTGCAACTCTTCACCCGCTTGGTCAACATTGGGGATGTTCGCTCTTTGGCCACGCACCCCGCATCCACCACGCACCGCCAGCTCAACCCCGACGAGTTGGCCAAGTCGGGCGTCACGGAAGACACCGTGCGCTTGTGCGTGGGCATCGAGCACATCGATGACTTGCGTGCAGACCTGGACCAGTCCTTGGCTGCTGTTTAAGCAGCATCAGTTTCAGCGCATCGCTTTGAGCAAGCTCTCCGACACGCAGGGCTTGCTTTTTTCCATTTGCGCGGCCAACACCTCGGCGCACAACAAACTCAAGGTCAAACCTCTTGAACCCATCGCGGTCAAGAGGTGCAAACCAGGAAATTGCGCTTCGTCCAAAGGGCCAACTTTGGGCATACGGTTAACCGATGCGCAGCGCACACCGCCCCAGCTTTTCAACTGTGCAGCATCAGCAAACTGCGTTTGCAATCGGGCTTCAACGGCTGGCAAGAGTTCAGCCAAGCGTTGTTGGTTGTCGTTGTGCGCGGCTTTATCGCTGGCCGCTTTCATGGCGTTGCGCTCGAAGGTGGCACCGGTGAACCAAGCCGAGCCATCTGGCGTGGGAACGCTGCTCACAAAACTGCCATGGCCATTCACCGCAAACGGTGGCAAGGGCGTGACATCTTGTTGCAAGCCCCAAGACACCATGCCTGCAATCGGGTGCAAACCCATGTGGTCCACGTACAGCACTTGGTTCAAAAAATCGGGCGTGTGCGCACCCAAGGCCAACACCACATGCGGCGCGGTTTCGGTGCTGTAGGTGTGCGAGCTGCCCATGTTGGGAATGCTGATGTGGTTTTTTACACGCAGGTGCCATTCGCCTGATGCGTGGCGCTGCATGCTT
>CAJBOO010000263.1 GCA_903956845.1 uncultured Burkholderiales bacterium | reverse complement strand
GGCTTGTTCCTTCATTCATTATTGAAGTCCGAGCACCAACAAGCTCACTGATTGTTAGTCTTCACACGGCACCGTGTGAAGACCACTCGCGGCTTGGTCTATCTGTCTAGCCAGCTGAAAGTCTTTCATGGTCAGTCCCTGGGCATCGTGGGTCCACAAGCGAATGCGGAAATGGGTGAAGCTGGACAGGCACTCTGGATGGTGGTCAGCGCTTTCGGCCAAGGCGCCTACGGCTGCAAAAAAAGCCATGGCAGTTGGAAAGCTGTCAAACACCCATTCTTTATGTATGCAAGGCTTGTCTTGGTCTAAAGACCAACCGTCCAAGCTTGTCATTTCATGGGCAATGTCTGCACTGTTCATCAGCATGTCATTGATCTGCCTTGTCAATGGGAACCCCTGCTTTGATCAGACTTTGGATCAGCTTCATGGCATCGCTGCTGCTGGCTGCATAAGGATCGAATTCGGGGTGTCCCATTTTCACCATGGGGTCGTCTTTGGAGAGGTGCACCAAGGCCATGGACCACTGCCCAAATTGTCTCTCTGTGATGTCTTCCATGGACAGGAGTTCCACGTGTTCATGGCGTTTATCGGCCATGATTTTGCCAAACAGTTGGTTGACCTTGGTTCGTTCACCTTCAAGCACTTGCATGTACAGCCCCGTTCCTTGGCAGAGCACGCCTGAGATGTTTGCTTGCTTGTTGTATCGGCTGGACAAGGACAGCAGCGAAGAAGTGACTGCGGTGGTGACAGGGCCGACTGGCTGGCTGACGTACAAAAGGCGGACAAGCATGTGTTTTCCTAAGTTGGTGAACCTGGCACCACAAGCAACCCATATGGCCCCTGCATGCAAGATGTGCTGTGCACGCCCTGAGTATGTCTGATGAACAGGGACATGCCAGCGTCCCCGACCGGCCAGGTTCAAGCCTGAATCGACTCAGCCCGCCAACGACTGCGCTGCCACCATGGCCTGATGGGCCATCTCTTCCAGCTTGCCAAAGTCCATGTGCTGGTGGGCCTCGCACACAAACCAAGGTTCGCGTGAATCGGGCTCGAGCATGAAACCACGGTCGATCAAGCCCCAAGCGAAGCGGTTGTAAAGAGCGCTGTCAGTGGTGCGCCAATCGCGGTAATTGGTTGGCACGGTGGCGCTGAAATGGATGCCAAACATGGCGGGTGGCCCAGCGAAAGCGTGTTCAACCCCGGCTGCTGTGAATACACGACGCAACAATGCTTGCAATTTTTCGCTGGTTTGGTTGACGGTTTGCAATGCATCGGTGTCGCTCAAGATCTTCAAGGTGGCGTGAGCCGCGCTCAATGCCACCAGGTTGGCAGTGTAGGTGCCCCCATGTACCACGCGACCAGGGCCTGAGCCGACCACATCCATAACCTCGGCACGTCCACCAAAGGCCGCCACCGGGTAGCCGTTGCCCATGGCTTTGGCATAAGTGCTCAAGTCACCATATATGCCATACAAAGACTGAGCGCCTCCTTTGGCGACTCGGAAACCCGACTTCACTTCATCGATGACCAAGAGCGTGCCGTGTTGTGTGCAAAGGTCGCGCAAGCGCTGAAGCCACGACTGGCTGGCCGACACGCTGCCTGCGTTGCCAATGATGGGTTCAATCACCACGCAAGCCAGTTCTTCGCCTTGGGTCTTGAACAGGTTTTCCAGGTGCTCAAAATCATTGTGGCTGATGATGCTCAAGAGCGCTCTGCTGCGCTCGGGCACGCCCACGCCAAAGGGAATCACATCGGGTGTCAAACCGCTGCCTGGTTGCCAATGTTCGATGTCGGACTTCCACATCATCTCGTCGTACAAACCGTGGAACGAACCTTCGACGATGGCAATCCGGTCTCGGCCCGTGAAGCCACGAGCAGTGCGTACCGCGCCCATGACGGCTTCTGTTCCGGAGTTGGCAAAGCGCACTTTGTCAATGTGGGGGCAAAGCGCTTTGATTTGTTTCACCACGGTGGTGTCAAGTTCGGTGGCAAAGCCACTCAAGGTGCCGCGTTGCGTGATTTGTTCAACCACCGATTGGTCCACCCGTGCATCCCGGTAACCCAAGATGATGGGACCATAGCCCAAGCGAAAGTCAACAAAATCGCGACCATCAACGTCGGTCAAGGTGCAGCCTTGGGCGTTGGCAATGAAGACCGTGCGGTCCTCACCCCAGTAGCGGTAGTTCTCCGCCACCCCTTGAGGCATGTGAAGGTGAGCTTCGGCCAGCAAGCGTTCGCGTCGGCTCATGGTCGCAACAAGTGTCCAACGCGCTCTTCGAGCAACTTGACCACATGCAATTCGGCCGCCTCAGGGCCATAGGTTTGCATGGCTTCTTGGAACAAGGCCTGCGCCTTGCTGCCCATGGGCAGTTCATAGCCTTGGGTTTTCGCTATTTGGTTGATCAACCCCAGATCTTTACAACACAGAGCCAAAGAAAAACTGGGGTCATAGTGACCTGCAAAGATGGAGGGCACGTCGTGTTCGGCCACCCAACTGTTGCCAGCACTCGATTTGATGGCTTCCCAGACGGTGTTGAGCGGAATGCCTGCTTTGGCCCCCAGCATCAAGCCTTCGCCGATAGCCGCGGCACTCACAAACCACAGCAGGTTGGTCAACAGCTTGATGGTCGCGCCGTTCCCAGGGGCGCCCACGTGGAAGATTTTTTCGCCAATCACCTCGAAGACGGCTTTGTGTTGTTCAAACAAGGTTTGATCGCCACCCACAAAAATAGACAACCTGCCCAGCGCCGCCATGTCCACCGCGTTGGTCACCGGGGCTTCTAAAAAGCCCAGGTCTTTGGCTTTTGCCAAAGCCACCAACTCTTGCACCAGTTCTACCGCGCTGGTTGATGTGTCGATGATGGTGGCACCTGCTCGGGCGCTGGCCAAGACGCCTTGCTCGCTCAACATCACCTCGCGCACTTGTGGCGGTCCAGGCAATGAAGCCATGATGACATCGGCGTTGGCGCAGCCGACGGCAATGCTGTCGGCCCAGACCGCGCCCAGACTCAACAGATTGTGGGCTTTGTCTGGGCTGATGTCATGCACGGTGAGCGGGTAACCCGCTTTGAGCAAATTGGCCGCCATGGGGTTGCCCATGTTGCCCACCCCAATGAAAAACAGGCGTGGCAGATGGCTCATACGCCGACTTTGCGGAACTGTAAAAACATCTTGTGTGCGTCGGCTAGGTCCACGTACGCCAAACCAAAACTGCCCATCAAAGCCTTTGCCTCGCTGAAACTGTAGGTACGGTAATGGACTGTTTGGTCCATCACGGTCTGCGCACCGTCCTTCAAATAGTAGTGTTTGGTGAAACCGATGGGGGTGGGGTCGATCCTCTGAGAATAGACCATGCCGTTAGAGATCGTGGTTTCATAGTCATGGTGGGGGCCTTGAATACCCAAGAGCAGGGTGCCGCCTGGGGCCATGTGTTGGGACAAACGCTCAAAACCCAGCCGATTGGCTTGTTCATCCGCGATGTGGCTGACCATGAAGGGCTCATTGTCGCCATCGATCACGAAATACCAAACCCCGCCATAAGAAAAAGCCAGTTGGTGCTGAATATCCAAGCTCAGCTCGCAAATGTTTTGCTGTGACAGTGAGATGGTGGGAAAAGTGGCCAAACGCTTTTGTGCGATCGACAGCATGGGGCCGGTCAGGTCAATGCCAGTGATCGGCAGATCGGGTTGGCGCTTGGCCAACTCTTCCAAGATCAGTCCAGTGCCACAGCCGATTTCCAGCACGTTGTGTTGGGGGCCATGGGAGGTCAGGCTGTCCACAATTTTGGCGTAGTCATAGTAGCCAGAGGTCATGATGACATCGTAATAGCCCGACATGTTGGTGTAATCGCCCATGGCTGCTTTCTTCATTTGCTGTTTTGATCGACTTTAGCAAATTTGATCTTTGGTTTTGACAAAACCATAAACATGTTCATATCTCGGCCATCCAGTCTGCTTTCACGCGGTTTTGGCCATGCGTCTGTGAGGGCCAGCCTTGATTGGTAAGCTTGCGCCATTGAACGACACAGAAACGACACATGTCACCATTCACGCCAGTCCCAAGCACCCTCGCAGCCGCTGTTTTTTTCATGACCAGCATGGCTTATGCGCAAAACGAACCCGACACAGAGGGCGTTGCGCGTCCCCTGTGGGAAGCGGGTGTTGCGGGCTTTGCTTTGCAGACGCCGGCATACCCTGGTGCTGCTGACAAGGTCCGCAAAGGTTTGGTGTTACCTTGGTTTGTTTACCGCGGCCGTGTCTTGAGGGCGGGGGGCGGTAACTTCGGTGCACGAATCACTAAAACTGAAAATGTCGAGTTGGACCTGGGATTTGCTGGCTCATTGAGTGCCACCAGTGATGATGTCGCGGTTCGTTCAGGCATGCCTGATTTAGGTTTTCTGTTGGAGTTTGGCCCACGCATCAAATACACACTGGCGCGACCCAGCGCCAACAGTTTGGTGCGTTTGGAAGTTCCGTTGCGCGGTGTTTTTGAATTTCAAGGGGGTGCCGATTTTCAGGGCTGGGCCTTTGAACCGCGCATCACTTATGACCATCGAAACCTGTTTGGCGGCCTGGGTATGTCGAGCAGTTTGGGCCTCATGTATGGGGATAAGCAGTTCAACCAATATTTGTATGGTGTCCCAGTCGCCTATGCCACTGGTCAGCGTGAGGCTTATGAAGCCAAAGCGGGCTTGATTGCACCCCGATTCCAGTTGAGCCTGAACCAGGCGATCACCAAGGACGTGCGTGTTTTTGCCTTGACCCGATGGGATGCAGCCCACTTGGGTGTCAACAGCAGCAGCCCTTTGCATCTGAACAACAGTGGCGTCACCTTCGGTTTGGGCATGGTTTGGACCTTGGGGCGGTCTTCACGACTGGAAAGCGAGTGAGCTAAAAACTTTTACTCGCCAATGGCTTGACATGAGTCAAGCCTTTTTATCTCCGCTCCATCACACTTGGTTCTCACTCAACCAAGGATGCCAAGTCAAAACAACCCGTTCTTCCATCTTTAAACAAGCCCTTTCTGTCGTCATGTTGTCAGCCTCTGCCTTGGCTAGCCTGGGTTTGCATGCAGGTGTGACCTTACCTGATGCACCCATGATGAACAAGGCCAACAAAGGCCAAGCAGCAAACGGCAATGGCCAAGGTTCAACGGGCAGCGCCGGAACAGGTGCTGTGGGTGGCGCAGGTGCAGGTGCTGGGACCGGCGGGGGCGGAAAAGGCGCGGGCGGCCCTGGCGGCAGGTAATCTCAAGTGTTCTGCGGTGTCAGTCTTTCACGCTGGCACCGTCGAAATGTAAGTCTTGCTTAGGGCAAATATCACCTGTCTTGTCCATGCCAAGCCAAGTACGCTGCAGAAATAAACATGCTGATGGCAACAAAGCCAAAACTGCTTTCTAGATAACCTGTGGCGTAGGCCACCAGGCCGATGCCAGTAGCGCCCACGGCATAGCCGATATCGCGCCAAAAACGATAGATGCCAATGGCCTTAGCTCGCCATGCAGGGGCTGCCAAATCCACCACAGCCGCACTCAAGTTGGGATAGAGCATGGCCATCCCCAAGCCAGACAGCGCAGCCGACGCCATCCACCATGCCATGTCATGACCGATGGGAAACAGCGCCACACCCAAGCCACACACGCCCATCCCTCCCACGTTCAAACGGTGCCGACCGATGCGGTCTGACAGCGGTCCTGTGAACAATTGCAAGACCCCCCAAGTCAGGCCATAACTGCCCACCACCCAGCCGATGGCAGGCAAGGACAGTCCTTGTCGCATCAAGTAAATGGGCCAAATGATCCACACCAAGGCGTCCACATATTTTTCCACCAAGCCAGCTTGACTCAAGGCCATCATGCGTGGGTCTTGCCACGTCATCCGTCGAAATACAGACCATGTGGTCAGTGCGGTTACATGGACATGGTGGTCTTGTGGGGGATGCAATGTCAGCCATGGACGACTTTCCACCACCGCGAACAAGGATGACAAAGTGGCCAGACCAATCACGCCAGCTCCGAACCACAACAGCCCGGCGCGAGGCCCCAGCCAGTCGGCGGCGTAGCCAGTGGCAATGCCTGCAAGCGCTACGCCCACATAGCCCGCAAACTCGTTCAATCCAATCACCAAGCCACGTTGACCTGGCTTGGTGAAATCGAGCACCGAGGTTTGGGTCATGGACCAGGTGAGGCCTTGGTTGGCTCCCAGCAGCAAGGTGGCCACCACAATCCAAGCCCAGTTCGGGCTGAAAAAAATCATGAAGGGGATGGGCCAGGCCAGCATCCAACCCCACAGCAAGACTTTTTGGCGTCCATGCTGCTCGGCAAGTTGGCCCGCCAAGAAATTCATACCGCCTTTGACCACACCAAACGCCACGACGAAAGTCACCAACAAGAGGAATGAGCCCCGTGGTACCCCAAACTCGCTTTCGGCCAAGGCAGGCACCACGTTGCGCATCATGCCGACCGTCATGCCCACCAACAGTACTTGCAACAGTTGCTGCAACACTTGGTTCAGGTTGTGGCGCACACCCAGTTGTATGGTGGTCATGGGGTGGCCGGTGAATTGAAAAGCAGCCGGGGTGTCATCCAGGCTTCAATGCGCCTGGATGATCTCGGGCGTCAAGGCTTGAATGGCTTGGTAGTTGGTTAAAAACACCTTACCGTGCAGATGACCCAAGAAGTGGGTGGTGTTGAGCTTGTCCATCACCGGGCCTTTGATTTCTGAGAAATGCAGGGCAATGCCCGAGTCTTTCAAGCGGCTGGCAATGGCTTCCAAGCTTTCCAAAGCACTGGCGTCAATGTCGTTCACCGCCGAGCATTGCAACAGCACATGTTCTAGTTCAGGACGCGCCGCGACTTCTGCGTTGATGCGGTCTTCAACGCCCCGCGCATTGGCAAAAAACATGCTGGCGTCCACCCGCAAACACACCAACTTGGGGCTGACCAAGACATCGTGGCGCAGCACGTTGCGGAAATGCTCGGTGCCAGGCACCAGACCCACTGTCGCGATGTGCGGGCGGCTCGCCCTGAACAAAAACAGCGCCAAGGACACCACCACACCCATCACCAAACCACTTTCCACACCGACCAACAAGGTGGCTAGCAAGGTGGTGGCCACGGCGATGAAGTCCAGCTTGGAGAATCGCCAGGTGGATTTCAAAATACTGAAGTCCACCAAAGACAACACGGCCACGACGATGGTGGCTGCCAAGGTGGCTTGCGGCAAATAAAACAAAGCAGGCGTTAAGAACAGCGAGGCCAAGGTGATGCCCACCGCCGTGTACACGCCAGCAGCGGGCGTGACTGCACCCGCGTCAAAGTTGACGACCGAGCGTGCAAAACCGCCTGTGACGGGGAAGCCCCCTGTGAAGGCCGCCGACAAATTACTGGCTCCCAAGGCCACCAACTCTTGGTCGGGCTCGATGCGTTGACGGCGTTTGGCGGCCAAGGTTTGACCCACCGACACCGACTCCACAAAACCCACCACGCTGATGAGCAGGGCGGGGACCAACAGCTCTTGCCAGAGCGCCCAATCCCACAAAGGGGCGGTGAGCGGGGGCAAGCCTTGCGGCACGGTGCCCACCAGTTTCATGCCCTGGCCTTGCCAATCCAGGCTCCAAGCCAAGACGGTGGTCAGGGCAATAGCCACCACGGGACCTGCTTTGGCCAGCACATCGGCCAGCTTGGGTTTGAGGCCTGCAGACATGAGCAACGGTTTCAAGCCCTTGCGCACCCAAAACAAAAACGCGGTGGCGGCGATGCCCACCAACAAGGTGAGCAGGTGCAAGTTGGAGGCTTGGTTAACCAGCGAATTCAACAATTCAACAAAATTGTGCCCCTCGGCTTTGACGCCCATGATGGTTTTCAACTGGCTGAGTGCGATCAATAAACCCGAGGCCGAGATGAACCCCGAAATGACAGGATGGCTCAAGAAATTGGCCAAGAAACCCAAACGCAGCAAGCCCATCAGCAGCAACATGCCGCCCGACAAAAACGCCAAGGTGATGGCCACTTGCCAATAGGCATGTGTGCCCGCCGCCGCATGTTCGGCCACGGCAGCGGCGGTCATGAGTGACACCACCGCCACGGGACCCACGGCCAACACACGGCTGCTGCCCAACACCGCATACAACAAGAGCGGCGCCACGCTGGCGTACAACCCCACCTCGGGCGGCAACCCCGCCAGCAAGGCATAGGCCAGGCTTTGCGGGATCAGCATGATGGTGACGATCAGTGCCGCCACAGCGTCGTTGGTGAAGGTTTCTCGGTTGTATTGGCGACCCCAATCGAGCAGGGGAACCGAGGGCAGCCAGCGCGAAAGTGCAGTCATCAGCCCACCATTTCAGGTTGCGCCATCCATTCGCGGCCTTTGAGCATGGCTTCCCAGTAGATGGGGGGCAGGATGCGTTCTTTCAGGTACCAAGCCAGTGCAGAAGGCTTGGTGCCGTCGATGAGCCAAGAAGGGAAGCTGGGAGCCAGCTTGCCGCCGTAGGTGAATTCGGCCAACACGATCTTGCCGCGTTCCACCGTGAGTGGGCATGAGCCGTAACCGTCGTACTTGGATTCGCCATTGAGCTGAACCATGGCCACCAAAAGGTTGTGCGCCACCACGGGGGCTTGCTTGCGGGCCGCGGCAGCGGTTTTGGCGTTGGTGGTGTTGGCCACATCGCCCAAAGCAAACACATTGGTGTAGGTTTTGTGGCGCAGGGAAGAGGGGTCCACATCCACCCAACCAGCGGCGTCGACCAAGGGGCTGACTCGCACGAAGTCGGGGGCTTTTTGTGGCGGCACCACGTGGATCATGTCAAAGTCACGCACCACTGTTTCTTTGCTGCCGTCGGCCATGTTTTTCATGAATGTGGCTTTGTGCGCTGGGCCGTCCACGGCCACCAGGGTTTCGCCAAAGTTCAGGCCAATGCGGTATTTCTTCACATATTCCATGAGGGCTGGCACATAGTCGGCCACGCCAAACAGCACCGCACCCGCATTGCAAAACTGGATGTCGATGTTGTTGAGCACGCCCTGGCGTGTCCAGTGGTCGGC
>CAJBOO010000262.1 GCA_903956845.1 uncultured Burkholderiales bacterium | reverse complement strand
CTTGGCGGTGGCGTAGTAACGGACCGCGAAGTATTGTTCCGCGCCTGTCGAGGCATTTTCGATTTCAATGGATGCGTCCGTGACATTTTGTTGTACTTCAGCATCTGTTCCATTCAAGTTGATGGACGTAAGGTCAGCTTCAGCGCATGCGCTCGTTTTACATTTGCCAACTTCCAACACCACATTTTGTGCAGGGCTTTTTTCGGTAGCGTTGATCAAGCGGCCATTGCTGTCAACAGTCCCAGCATTGGGTGCGAAGGTGGTGGTGAAAAAGGCTTGAAAGCTATTTACGCCAGGCACCCCGTTCAATCCCTCTGCTGATGTGTCACAACCTGACACACCAATTTTGAACTTGGTTAAACCGTCGTACACGCCTGCTGCATCCAAAGTACTGGTCTTCGCATCTGGCAAAGTCACTGTGACCGAGTTTTTGTTGCTGCCGCCCATGGTGGTGCTGCCCACGCTGACCGCACAGGTGTTGTTGACCACGTTGCCGACAAAGTTGATGGTGCCGTCACCGGCGAACGAAGGGGCTGACAAAGCAGCTGCGGAGATGGCCAGGGCCGCTTGGGCCACTGAAGCTAGGCGAAATGTGTTTGCCATGATGGGTTCCTTTGAGAAATTTAAAAAATTGTCAATTAGTTCTCACGTTTCCGATCAAACTGGTTTGAATGTTACTTTAAGAATTAATACTAAGTAAAGCTGAATACCAAAATAAACAGTATTATTTTTGCTACAAAATAGTTATTTATTACAATTTTTGTATAAATTTCTCAACCTTAACGGTGCTAGCAAACATGCAATGTCGCTGACAAACCCATGCCGCACAATACAAACATGCTGATCCATCCTCAATTCGACCCTGTTGCCTTGGCCTTGGGGCCTGTCTCCATTCACTGGTACGGCATCACTTATTTGGTGGCCTTCCTGTTGTTTTTGGGCCTGGCACGCTGGCGGCTCTCGCATCCGCCTTACGCAGCCTTGAACGCCCAAGGCCTGTGGACCACCAAAGACATTGACGACTTGATGACCTACGGGGTGCTGGGTGTGGTGTTGGGCGGGCGGGTGGGCTACTGTGTGTTTTACAAGGCAGGCTATTACGCCGAGCACCCGCTGGAAGTGCTCTACCTCTGGCAAGGCGGCATGAGTTTCCATGGCGGCATGCTGGGCGTGATTGGTGCATTGGCGGTGTTTGCCTGGCAACGCCAACGTCCATGGTTGTGGGTCACCGACTTTGTGGCGCCTTGTGTCCCCACGGGCTTGGCTGCCGGGCGGGTGGGCAACTTCATCAACGGCGAGTTGTGGGGCCGCGCCGCCGACCCCAGCTTGCCTTGGGCCATGGTGTTTCCTCAAAGTGGCAGCTTGGTGCCGCGTCACCCCTCCCAGGTCTATCAGTTTTTGCTCGAAGGCTTGTTGCTTTTTGCGCTGCTGTGGTGGCAAGCCCGCAAGCCGCAACCGGTGGGCCGGGTATCAGGCTATTTCTTGGTGGGCTATGGCGCCATGCGCTTCGTGGCCGAGTATTTCCGCGAGCCCGATGCCCACTTGGGCTTGCTGGCGCTCGGCCTGAGCATGGGTCAGTGGTTGTGCGTGCCGATGGTGGTGATCGGTGTGGTCATGGCCTGGTGGGCAGGTCGACAGGCGCCCGGCCATCCGCATTAAAGTCGACGGCATGAACGCCAACCTCTATGCCTTGCTGCGCCAAGGCTTTCCCCAAGACCTGGACACTTTGGCGGTAGAAACCGACACCGGCTTGCGCTACAGCTGGCGCGACCTGGAGCGCGGCAGTGCCATGATGGCCAACTGGCTACACAGCCTGCAACTGCCAGACGGTTCGCGTGTCGCGGTGCAGGCAGACAAATCGGTGGAGGCCTTGATGCTCTACCTGGCCACCTTGCGGGCAGGGCATGTGTTTTT
>CAJBOO010000261.1 GCA_903956845.1 uncultured Burkholderiales bacterium | reverse complement strand
GGACGGTGGAAGCATTGCCTTGTTGCATGCCGCACAGTTTCCAGTGACCGCTAGCATCGTGATGGCGCCGCACTTGATGGTGGAAGACAAGTCGGTGCAAGCCATAAAAGCCGCGCGTGTGGCCTTTGAAACCACGGATCTGCGTGAGCGACTCCAGCGCTACCACGCGGATGTGGACAGTGCGTTTTGGCAGTGGAACGATGTCTGGCTGTCTCAGGGATTCACAAGCTTTGACATCCACCAGGCTTGTCTGCAGATCACTGCACCCGTGCTGGCCATGCAAGGCGTGGATGATGCCTACGGAACCCTCAGGCACATCGACGACTTACACACCGCAGGCTCGGTGCAACGCGAAGTGTTGGCGGCGTGTGGACATTCACCCTACCGTGACCAAGCCGAAGTGAGCCTGCGCTTGATGGCTGATTTTTTGCAAGCCATGGCTTAGCGGCAAGCAGTTTCAGCGCAGCAGCAACAAGTCCTCAGCCGATAACCACCGCCACTGCCCGGGCGCCAAGTCCGTCGGCAGACCCATGCCACCGATGCGTGATCGGTGCAAGCCCACCACCTTGTGGCCCACCGCACCCAACATGCGTTTGACCTGGTGGTATTTGCCCTCGGTCAGGGTGAGTTGCATCTGATGTGACCCCGTCAAGGCACAAGCCGCTGCTTTGACGGGCTTCGGGTCGTCGTTCAACACCACCCCTTGCAAGAGTTGTTGCACCACTTGTTCGTTCAAGGGGTCTTCGGTGACCAGCTCATACACCTTGGGCACATGGTGCTTGGGTGAACTCATGCGGTGGATGAATTGCCCATCGTCGCTGAGCAGCAGCATGCCGGTGGTGTCTTGGTCCAAACGACCCACCGCTTGCACGCCTTGCAAACCGGTTTTGGCCGGACGTTGGCGCAAGGGAGATGGCAACAGACTGTAAACACTGGGCCATGCAGAGGGCTTGTGAGAGCACTCGGTGCCTGCAGGTTTGTGCAACAAGACATACGCCTTGGCGTGGTATTGCCAGTCCACGCCCTGCACTTGAAAGTGCATGCCGTCGCTCGGCTCGATGGTCAGGCTGTCGTCAATGGCTTCAAGGCCTTGGCCCCGGTCGCATTTCACCCAGCCCTGCTGCACCAAGCCAGCACAGATGCGGCGGGTGCCAAACCCTTGGGAGAACAGCAGGTCGGGTAAGGAAATGGATGTCAAACCATTTGCCTCATTGCTTTGAGTGCAAACTCAACTTCTGAGCACGCCACGCATCCACACACATCTGCGCCAGGCCCCTGCTGGCCTGCCAATGCAGTGTTTCTTTGGCTTTGCTCACCTGGGCATAGCAACTGGCGACATCCCCTGGCCTGCGGGGCACTAGCTTGTAGGCCACCGGCTGGCCACTGGCTGCCTCAAAGGCTTTCACCATGTCGAGCACGCTGTAGCCTTGGCCCGTGCCGAGGTTGATGGCATGCCAACCGACTTGCTTTTGCAAGAAATCCACCGCGGCCAAATGTCCGTGGGCCAAATCCATCACATGGATGTAATCGCGAACACCCGTGCCGTCAGGCGTGTCGTAGTCATTGCCAAACACTTGCAAGGCGGGCCGCAGGCCAGCGGCGACTTGCGCCACGAAGGGCATGAGGTTGTTGGGTATGCCGTTTGGGTCTTCGCCGATCAAACCGCTGTCGTGCGCACCCACGGGGTTGAAGTAACGCAAACACGCCACACCCCAGGCAGGGTTGGAGACAGCCAGGTCATGCAGCATTTCTTCGATGTGCAGCTTGGTGCGACCGTATGGGTTGGTGGCTGAGGTGGGGTGTTGTTCATCTAGCGGCTGGTATTGCGGCTCGCCATACACGGTTGCACTGCTGCTGAACACCAGTTGATGCACCTGGGCAGTCTGCATGGCTTGCAACAGCGAAACCGTGCCTTGCACATTGTTGGCAAAGTAGTCCAGCGGCTTGGCCACCGACTCACCCACGGC
>CAJBOO010000260.1 GCA_903956845.1 uncultured Burkholderiales bacterium | reverse complement strand
TTCAGCGGTTGCGGCTTTGCATGAACACCAGTTTTTCAAACAGCGTCACGTCTTGCTCGTTTTTCAGCAGCGCACCCACGAGCGGCGGCACAGCCACTTTGTCGTCCTGGGTTTGCAGGGCGGCCAGCGGGATGTCCTCCGCCACCAGCAGTTTGAGCCAGTCCAGCAACTCGGAGGTGGAAGGCTTTTTCTTCAAGCCGGGCAGGCCACGCACGTCGTAAAAGGTTTTCAGCGCAGCGGCCAGCAGGTCTTTTTTCAGGTTGGGGAAGTGCACGTCAATGATTTGCCGCATGGTGTCGGCTTCAGGGAACTTGATGTAGTGGAAGAAACAGCGGCGCAAAAACGCGTCGGGCAGTTCTTTTTCATTGTTCGAGGTGATGAACACCAGTGGGCGGGTTTTGGCCTTGATCAGCTCACGGGTTTCATAGCAATAAAACTCCATGCGGTCGAGTTCGCGCAGCAAGTCGTTGGGGAACTCGATGTCCGCTTTGTCGATCTCGTCAATGAGGAGCGCCACGGGTTCGGTGGCGGTGAAGGCCTGCCACAGCACGCCTTTGATGATGTAGTTCTCGATGTTCTTCACCCGCTCGCCGCCGTCCAGGTCGGACATTTGGCTGTCGCGCAAACGGCTGACCGCGTCGTATTCATAGAGGCCTTGCTGCGCTTTGGTGGTGGATTTGACGTGCCACTGCAGCAAGGGCATGCCCAATGACTGCGCCACTTCTTCGGCCAACATGGTTTTGCCGGTGCCAGGCTCACCCTTGACCAGCAGGGGGCGTTTCAAGGTGATGGCGGCATTGACGGCCAACATCAGGTCTTGGGTGGCTACGTAATTGTCTGTACCTGCGAATTTCATGGAACCGGCCTTTGCTGTTTTCCAACACGGGGCTTACAAACCGCGTCGATATAATGTTTGGAGTTTCCCTAAGATTGTCTGTCCAAAATGAACAAGTTACTCACGTCTGCCTTGGTTTTCTTTGTCGCCTGCGCGACCTCTTTTGTGCATGCCCAAGAGGCAGGTGACGCCAAAGCTGGCGAATCCAAAATTGCATTGTGCATCGGTTGCCACGGCATCAAAGGCTACCAAGCCTCTTTCCCCGAGGTTTACAAAGTCCCCATGATTTCTGGCCAAAGCGCTAGCTACATCGTGTCTGCCTTGACCGCCTACCAAAAAGGCGACCGCAAGCACCCCACCATGCGCAGCATCGCAGCGCCTTTGTCTGCCAAAGACATGGCTGACATCGCGGCTTACTACGAATCGCACGGCAAAGACCCTGCAGCCACCTTGCCCGAAAAAGCGGCTGAGCCCACAGGCAAAGTGGCCGAGCTGATCACCAAAGGCGCATGTGCTTCTTGCCACGGTGCCAACTACAGCAAACCCATGGTGCCTGGCTATCCCAAAATTGGTGGCCAATACAAAGACTATTTGTACATGGCCCTCAAATCCTACAAGGTGGAAAACCAAGCCACCTGGGGCCGCAACAACGGCGTCATGGGCGGCGTGGCCAAGCAATTCACCTTGGCCGAGTTGAAAGAAATTTCGGCCTATATTGCCAAACAACAAGGCGAACTGAAAACCGTTCCCCAATCCAAGTTCCGCTGAAACCCCTTACCTGCAATTTCGCAACGCATCAAACAAAAGCCCGCTTCTCGCGGGCTTTTTTGTAGGCGTTGAAATGATTCAGTCGCGGGTGGCGCGACGCTGCACCGCGTCAATGTAAGCCTGCCCGTCAGGGGGGCGGCCGCTGCGCTGGCTTTCCCACAGCATGGTTCCCAAGCATTCCATCACCTCATGGTGGGCGGCGTGCAGGTCTTCCCGTTTGGTGGCCAACAGCTCGACGGCTTGACGAATGCCGCGCGGTTGGTCAATGGAGCATTGCTCGCTGATGGACAGGTGCATGGACAGGTGCAAAAACGGGTTGCTTTGCCCATCCTCGCCAGTGAACTGCTGCGCCAAGGCGGTGGACTCGTCTGACAAGTGGGCGTGGTACTCGGGGTGCTCCGCCACCCACTGACCTGCCAAGGTTTCAAGCGGGTCGACCAGGCTTTGGCTTTGCAGCTTGGCATAGACTTGGCAGAAGAAACGGCGGACATCGTCCTGAGAAGGGCTGAACATAGCTGTCTATTGTCAACCAAGAGAAATCCATGACCCACGCTTATATATGTGACGCGATCCGCACCCCCTTTGGCCGCTACGGCGGCGCTTTGAGCAGTGTTCGCACCGACGATTTGGGGGCGATTCCCCTCAAAGCCCTGATGGCCCGCAACCCGAAGGTGGACTGGGCGGCCGTGACCGACGTGCTCTACGGCTGCGCCAACCAGGCCGGTGAGGACAACCGCAACGTGGCCCACATGAGCAGCTTGTTGGCCGGACTGCCCATCGGGGTGCCCGGTGCCACCCTCAACCGCTTGTGCGGCTCGGGACTCGATGCCCTGGGCACTGCGGCACGCGCCATCAAGTCGGGCGAGGCGGGACTGATGATTGCAGGCGGCGTGGAGAGCATGAGCCGTGCGCCCTTTGTCATGCCCAAAGCCGAAATCGCCTTCAGCCGCGCCAATGCGGTGTACGACACCACCATTGGTTGGCGTTTCATCAACAAGCTGATGAAAGAAACATACGGGGTGGACTCGATGCCAGAAACGGCAGAAAACGTGGCCACCGACCACAAGATCGAGCGCGAAGCCCAAGACCTGATGGCCTACAACAGCCAGATGCGGGCCGTGGCGGCCATCCAAGCAGGCCACTTGGCACGTGA
>CAJBOO010000259.1 GCA_903956845.1 uncultured Burkholderiales bacterium | reverse complement strand
CGACCCGCGCATCGCCTTGACCTGGCTGGCCAATGAACTGCTGGCCAACGGCATGCACTTGAAGCAAGGGGATTGGGTCATCACAGGCACCTGCGTGGTGCCCGTGGTGGTCAGCGAGGGAGATGCGATGTGTGCCGACTTCGGCGACCTGGGCCAGTTGTCGGTTCAGTTCACGGCTTAGGCGGACAAGCCTTGTTGAGCATCATGGCCAAGGCCAAGCCTGCATGGGCAACACTGGCAAGACAACACGACAGCGACATCGCCGGGATGCTTGTGTGGGTCGCTGCTTAAGTCCTAGGGTTTCCCCTCGAGTGAAAAACAGGTGATAGAGTGACTGCTTAACTCTGGCAAACCGTGTTTCACGAAGGGCATTCCCAGCGCCATCATGCAAGAACTTCAGGTGATTTTGAGTGGTGTCGCGCAAGGCTGTATCTATGGCCTGATCGCATTGGGCTTTGTGCTGATTTACAAAGCCACGGAAACCGTCAGTTTTGCCCAAGGTGAGTTGATGATGCTCGGCGCGTTTGCCGGGTTTGCTTTGGTGACTTACTTGCATTGGTCGTTTGTGGCGGCTGTGATGGGAGCGATGTTGCTCATGGCTGGCCTGGGTTGGTTGATGGAACGCTTGGTCATCAACCCGGTGCTGGGACAACCAGCGTTTGCCATCGTCATGCTGACCATCGGCATTGGATACGTGGCCCGTGGCTTGGTCACCATGATTCCCGACATCGGCACCGAAACCCACACCTTGGAAGTGCCCTACAAAGACTTGAGCTTCAACCTCGGTGGGGTGGTCTTGGGTGCCACCCAATTGGTGGTGATTGGCAGCACCGCTGTGTTGTGCGCGTTGCTTTACCTGGTGTTCAAGCACACACGCGTGGGCATTGCCATGCAAGCCACCTCACAAAACCAACTCGCCGCTTATTACATGGGCATCCCAGTCAAAAACCTCAACAGCATGGTGTGGGCCTTGGCCGCCGCTGTGGCCGCGATCGCGGGTTTGCTGCTGGCCCCCATCACCTTTGTGCATGCCAACATGGGCTTCATCGGTTTGAAAGCTTTTCCAGCCGCGGTCGTCGGTGGCTTTGGCAGCCTGCCAGGCGCCATCGTGGGTGGCATCGTGATCGGGGTGGTGGAAGCCATGTCCGGTTTTTGGCTGCCCGAGGGCTTCAAAGATGTGGCTGCTTATGTGGTGGTTTTGCTGATGCTGGTCTTCAAGCCCAATGGCTTGTTTGGCGACAACTTGCGCAAAAAGGTCTGAGCCATGCGCTTTATTTTCAAAACCAGCTACACCCAAGACATTGACCTGGCCAAGCACAGTGGCCATGTATGGGCCTACAGCGCATTGGTATTGCTCATGTGTGCCGCGCCTTGGTTGGTCGAGGAATATTGGTTGGCGCAAATCACCTTTGTGCTGATTTACGGCATCGTCGGTTTGGGCCTCATGGTGCTGGCAGGCTTCACCGGCTTGTTCTCGATTGGGCATGCTGCTTTCATGGGGGTGGGTGCGTATGTGGCTGCGGTGCTGTCAGCGCATGGGGTGGCTTTTCCCGTGGTGATTTTGGTTGCCGCGGGTTTGTCGGCTCTGGTGGGTGCAGTGGTTGGCTTGCCCGCATTGCGGGTCAAAGGCATTTACCTGGGCATCGCCACCTTGTCGTTTGGCTTCATCGTGGAAGAGGGACTGGCCCGCTGGGAGAGCGTGACGGGTGGCAACGCAGGCATGCATGTCAAAGCCATGGCCTTCATGGACTGGAAGATGGACAGCGCAGAGAAGTTTTACGCGGTCTGCCTGGCGTTAGCCGTGATCAGCACCCTGGCGGTCCTCAATGTGTTGCGAAGCCCCACAGGCCGGGCTTTTGTGGCCATTCGGGATTCAGAAATTTCTGCCCAAAGCATGGGCATCCACCTGGCTTATTACAAAACCCTGT
>CAJBOO010000258.1 GCA_903956845.1 uncultured Burkholderiales bacterium | reverse complement strand
CAGCATGGAATTTATGCTAATCTTGTTGAATTACAAGGGGTGGAAGGGAACTAAGGTGTTTAACCACAGAGTGCGCAGAGTTTGTGGCCCATGGGTGACGACACGGTGTTCATTCCTGGTCATGGGCCTGAGAGCACCTTTGGCCGCGAGCGGCGCAGCAACCCTTATGTGGGTGGCACCTGAACTACCCCAGCACGATCAAGTGATGTGGCTGGGCTTGGCTTACCCTGGTGAGTGATATTTTTTGATCGAACGTGGCCAGACACCCACCTTATTTGACAGCCAAGGCCAACAAATAGGCGTCCGTGATGTCCACGGGCCTAAGGACTTGCTCCCATCGGACATGTGTTGCATCGAGCGGATTGATGCCGTCTGCCCAGAAACGATGCATGGGGTGTTGCATGGCTTCTTGCAAGCCCTGCACCACCAAGTGCATGGGCAATCGGTTCGGGTAATTGGCTTGCGACAAGATGCGAATGCAGCCATTGAGGGTGATGGGGCAACTGGCCCAGCCGTCCGGATGTGATTGAAACCACGTGGTGGCCAAGCGGTGGTGCACATGGTTGGCGTCCAGTAAGGCGATCAACACACTGGTGTCCAACAAGGCCCGCATCAATCGCCCAGTTCGTCGCGGATGGCACGCACCATATCGGCGGTGACGATGTGCTGCCCCGGCAAGATGAGAGGCTTGAAACCGTGAACTGCGGGCGCTTCGTTCACCGCCAGCGCTTGATGACGGGACGCCGGGTCGGCCAAGCCACTTTGAATGGCGCGGCGCATGGTGTCTGAAATGATGCGCCCCCCAGCGCGGCTACTTGACCGTGACACGAATCGTCTTGCGGTAAGCCTCGCCATATGAGCGGTGCGCCCCATCGGCAAATTGCAAGCTGAGGGTGTGTTCGCCAGGTGGCAGGCTGAGTTCGGTTTCGGTTTGGCCTTTGCCGAAATGCTTGTGCTGATCGTCAGCGGGGATCACGTTGTTCTCGGCAATGGGTGGTGTGTTGATCAAGATATGGTG
The DNA here is from genome assembly GCA_903956845.1 of uncultured Burkholderiales bacterium. Lineage (GTDB taxonomy): Bacteria > Pseudomonadota > Gammaproteobacteria > Burkholderiales > Burkholderiaceae_C > Limnohabitans. The sequence continues at coordinate 3,680 of CAJBOO010000258.1, read as the reverse complement.
ATGACCTGTGCCCGGTTTGATCTCGCCAGCAGGTGCCACCTCCATGCGGCGAACCACAAAACCCACCTTGAATGGGGAGGTCAAGGTGTCGCCGTCACGCGGGGTGGCGAAGTCGACGTTTTGGGCAGCCGCCACGCCACCAAACAATAAGGCAGACAACATCAAGCTGAGGTGTTTCATGGTTTTCCTTTGAGTGGCAAACAAGGGCATGTGCGTGGGCACAAGCTGCCAGTATGTCACTGCGGCTTGGCGCGCTCGTACAAGGGGTTCACTTTGGGCAAGTTGGCCTCGATGTCTTTGATGCGGGCGCTGCCCGAGGGGTGGGTGCTGAGCCACTGCGGTGGTGCACCTTTGTTGGCAGCGCTCATTTTTTGCCACAGGCTCACGCCTGCGCGGGGGTTGTAGCCAGCGCGGGCAGCCAGCTCCATGCCCACCAAATCGGCCTCGCTCTCATCCTCGCGGCTGAACTTCAATGTCAAGAGTTGCGCGCCTTGCTGAGCCACCGCGTCGGTCAAACGCGAGTCGATGCCAAAGTAACCCGAAATCAGCGCGCCGCCCAAGCGTGACAAGCCGTTGGTGGCCATGCTCTTGCCCATGCGCTCACGTGCGTGTTCGCGCAAGGCATGGGCGATTTCATGGCCCATCACCATCGCCACCTCGTCATCGGTCAGCTCGAGTTTGGTGAGGATGCCGCTGTAAAACGCGATCTTGCCCCCGGGCATGCAAAACGCATTGATTTGCGTCGAACCGAGCAAGTTGACCTCCCACTTCCAGTCGCGGGCGCGGGGGTTCCACTCGTAGCTAAAGGGGATGAGTTTGTTGGCAATGGCCCGCAAGCGAATGACTTGCGGGTGGTCATCGGGTGCCAGCGCGTCTTTGTCGTTGGCTTGCTTCAACATTTGCCCGTATTGGGTCAGCGCGGTTTGCTCGACCTCGGCAGCGGGCACCAGCTTGGCAAACTTCGAGGTGCCGCCCACTTCCACGCCGTCACGCGCCAAAGCGTCAAATGCAAACAAGCCAGCCGCACAACCGGCACAGGAATGAAGAAAAGCGCGTTTGGTCAACATGGGTCAGCGGTTCCAGAGGGGTCGCACAATACAAGGGTATGAACGATAACCCAACTCCCCCAGCCGCCACACTGCGTTGGCAAGATACCTTGCTGATTTACCTCAGCCCATCGAGTTTGCGCATGCTGGCTTTGGGGTTTTCTGCAGGTTTGCCATTGTTGTTGGTTCTGGGAACACTGAGTTTCAGGTTGCGCGAAGCAGGCATCGACCGCGCCACCATCGGGTTTTTGAGTTGGGTGGGGTTGGCCTACGGTTTCAAATGGGCTTGGGCACCGCTGGTGGACCGTTTGTCCATTCCTTTTCTGACACCCCTGCTGGGCCGTCGCCGCAGTTGGTTGCTGCTCGCTCAAATAAGCATCGTGGTGGGGCTGTTGGGCATGGCGGGCAGCAACCCCCAAGTGGCCCTGACACCCTTGGTCGTTTGTGCGGTGCTGGTGGCTTTTGGGTCGGCCACCCAGGACATTGCGTTGGACGCGTTTCGCATCGAATCGGCCCAGGCGCGCTTGCAAGCGGTGCTGGCCGCAAGCTACCAAACCGGCTACCGCTTGGCCATGATTTGGGCGGGTGCGGGTGTGTTTTGGATCGCCGCCAAAGCCGAGGTCGGTGGCTTGCCAACGGGCACTTACCAAGACGCGGCCTGGGGTGTGGCGTATGTGGCGATGGCGTTGTCCATGGCGGTGGGCATGCTGACCGTGCTGTTTTCCAACGAGCCCGCTCACGTGCCGCTGGCTCCCGCGCATGGCTTTCGCCCATGGCTGCAAGTGGCGGTGATCGCGCCCTTTGCCGAGTTCATTCGGCGCTATCGGTGGCACGCGTTGTTGTTGCTGGCCCTCATTGGCACCTACCGCATCAGCGACATCGTGATGGGCATCATGGCCAACCCGTTTTATGTCGACATGGGCTACAGCAAAGAGGAAGTGGCCACGGTCACCAAGCTCTATGGGGTGGCCATGACCTTGGTGGGCGCATTCATCGGCGGCATCTTGGTGCTGCGCATGGGCGTGATGCGGGTGTTGATGCTGGGCGCGGTGTTGAGTGCCGCCACCAATGTGCTGTTTGCTTGGTTGGCCATGCATGGCCACGATGTGTATGCGCTGATCGCCGTGGTGTCTGCGGACAACCTGAGCAGCGGCATCGCCTCGGCCGCGTTCATCGCGTATTTGTCATCGCTGACCAACGTGCAGTACTCGGCCACGCAATACGCTTTGTTCAGCTCGCTGATGTTGCTGCTGCCGAAATTTTTGGCCGGGTTTTCAGGCGTGGCGGTGGACGCTGGCGGCTATGCCAGTTTCTTTATCGGCACCGCCATGTTGGGTGTGCCGGTGTTGCTGCTGGTGTGGTTGGCGAGCAGGTTTCACGCGTTGAAAGAGTGATTAATTAAGTATCAATAGATCACTCACTTCTGAATGCACTTAAACCAGCCCACATGATTGGCATTCCCCCAATTTCCTAGACACATTTCATAGCGCAGTTTGACGTCTGCTTTCGCACGTTGAGCGAGTGAGCCGGATGTGTTCATAAAACACTTCTCATTTTTGTGTTGGAGAAATTGACAACACTCTGCTATATTGCTAACGTGCCTTGAATGAATGCCATTCTTCTTGTCCGGACCCGAGTTGTTTTTTAAAGCACTTCATTTGCAGAATTGGTTCTGTGGGAAATTTCAAAACCCTTGCGGGGCTCAACTCATTTCTTCAAGTACAGATTGGCTTATGTGGTTGCTGGGGAATGTGTGCTTCGATTTGACAATGAAGACGGCAAAGGCGATCACCGACATTGGGGCGCATCTGAGTCAGCTTATCGGTTTCTATCACCCGAAAAGTTGATGGACGATTTTCAAAAAGACATTGCGAGGTGGAATGATGAAAACAATCATCCTTGATGTAAGACAACCCGTTAGCGCCATGGGTGACTTTGTGTCGGCTTGGAAAACCGGCCAATCGCGTCAAGCTGCCCGCATCAGTTTCGCGACGCCGGAGCTTTTATGGCAAGTGCTTACGGCCAAGCGGTGGGAGCTTCTGAAAGCCTTGTGCGGCGCTGGCCCCATGTCTATTCGCGAAGCAGCCCGCCGTGTTGAGCGGGACGTGAAGGCTGTTCATGGTGACATCACCGCCCTATTGGAAGCGGGCGTGATCGACAAAACCACAGATGGCCAAATTGAGTTTGCATTTGATGCTGTGAAAGTGGAGTTTTTATTGCAAGCTGCGTGAACCCGATGGCGGTTGTCACGCCATAAGGCTCACGTTAGCCTGCCAAACCGCCAGTCTCAATTCGGCTTGATTTTGTAAATCCCGTTGTCGCGGTCCGCACTGAAATACACCGTGCCGTCAGCCGCCACGGCCACGCCAGTGGTCAGGTAAGGCGGGGGCAGGCCGGGGCCGGCTTCAAAGCCAATCGGCAAGTCGCTGGCAATCACGCGTTTGCTGCCGTTGGCCGGGTCCACTTCGGTGAGTTGGCGCTTGGCCGCTTCGGCCACGATGAACTTGCCGCCAGGGGTTTGCGCCAAACCTTCAGGTCCCGCCAAACCTTCGGCCACGGTGCGCATGCTCCAGTTGGAGGTGTCCACGCGCAGCAAGCGGCCAGCCAATTCGGTGATGTAGACCGCGCCGTCTT
>CAJBOO010000257.1 GCA_903956845.1 uncultured Burkholderiales bacterium | reverse complement strand
CCGCAGCCTTGTGAGAAGTAATCTTCGATCTGGCTGATCACCGTCTTGCAGGAGGCAAATCGGTACAACTGCCATGCGCCACTTCAGCTGCCATGCCAATGCTTTCGCCCAGTGTGGGGTGCGGATGGATGGTTTTGCCAATGTCGATGGCATCGGCGCCCATCTCGATGGCCAGAGCCACTTCGCCGATCATGTCGCCCGCGTGTGTGCCGACCATGCCGCCGCCCAAGATGCGGCCATGGCCATGGGCTGCATCCGAGTCGTCAAACAACAACTTGGTGACGCCTTCATCACGGCCATTGGCAATGGCACGGCCAGAGGCTGCCCAGGGAAAGAGGCCCTTCTTGACTTTGATGCCTTGTGCCTTGGCTTGGTCTTCAGTCAATCCTACCCATGCCACTTCAGGGTCGGTGTAGGCGACGCTTGGTATCACCCGCGCATTGAATGCGGCAGAGGCCAACTCGTGATTGCCAAGCAATTCGCCAGCGATCACTTCTGCCGCCACATGCCCTTCGTGCACGGCTTTGTGAGCCAACATCGGTTGGCCCACGATGTCGCCAATCGCAAACAGGTGGGGCACATGGGTGCGCATTTGCACATCCACTTCGATGAAGCCACGCTCGGTGACTGCCAGACCCGCTTTGTCTGCAGCGATTTTTTTGCCATTGGGCGTGCGGCCCACGGCCTGCAACACCAGGTCGTAAACCTGCGGGGCGGGAGCACCCTCGCCTTCAAAAGTCACTTCAATGCCTTTGGCCATGGCCCGTGCAGAGACAGTTTTGGTTTTCAACATGATGTTGTCAAAGCGTGGCGCATTCATTTTTTGCCAAATTTTCACCAAGTCGCGGTCGGCGCCTTGCATGAGTCCGTCCATCATCTCGACCACGTCCAAGCGTGCGCCCAAGGTGCTGTAGACCGTGCCCATTTCCAGACCAATGATGCCGCCGCCCAAGACCAACATGCGCTTGGGCACTTTGGCCAATTGCAACGCGCCTGTGCTGTCAACGACGCGGGGGTCATCGGGCATGAAGGGCAAATGCACCGCCTGGCTGCCGGCAGCGATGATGGCCTTTTTGAAACCCACCACTTGGGATTTGCCTGTCTTGTCCTGAGCGCTGCCAGTGGTTTCTTCCACGGCCACGTGGTGACTGCCCACAAACGCACCATAGCCGCGCAACACCGTGACCTTGCGCATCTTGGCCATGGCAGCCAAACCGCCTGTGAGCTTGCCGATGACTTTCTCTTTGTGGCCACGAAGCATGTCGATGTTGACCTTGGGTTTACCGAAGTCCACACCCAGTGCCGACAAATGGCTCACCTCGTCCATGACCGATGCAACATGCAACAAAGCTTTGGAGGGGATGCAACCCACATTCAGGCAAACGCCGCCGAGTTGGGCATAGCGTTCCACGATGACCACCTTGAGCCCCAGGTCTGCCGCGCGAAAAGCAGCAGAGTAGCCCCCGGGACCGCCACCCAAGACCAACACATCGCATTCCAGGTCGACTGCGCCGGCATAGCTGTGCGCAGAGGAATGGGCCAGGTGTGCGGGGGATGGCAAGGGGGTACTTGCCGCTGGGGCAGCAACAGGGGCAGCAGACGCTGTCGTGTGTATCGCGTTGGGGGTTGTGGGTGCCGCGGGGGGAGCTGCTGCATCGACCGACACAATGACCGAGCCTTGCTTGACTTTGTCACCCAATTTGACT
>CAJBOO010000256.1 GCA_903956845.1 uncultured Burkholderiales bacterium | reverse complement strand
GCTGCTTGCGCGGCAACTTCCAGGCGAACCTCAATGCCTTGGGCCAAGACATCGTGTTCGATGCCATACAACTGTGAGGGGCTGTCGATCAGGCCTTCCGTCAGCGCAAAGCCCAGCGCAAAGTCTTCCAGGTCAGCAGGGCTGGCCATCATCACGGCATGCGAGATGCCGTTGAACACCAGCGCGACTGGCACCTCTTCGGCCAACGCCAGAGCAGCGTTGCCCAAGCCCTTCACTTGCCAACCACCTCGAAGGCTTGATCGGCTTGTTGCGCTTTGGCCAGCAAGCTGAGTTGGTTTTGGTTGAACTGTTGGTAGTTCTTTTGCCATTCCGACGGCTGGCTCACTGCCACCACCTGCACCGCAGTCACCTTGTACTCAGGGCAATTGGTCGCCCAGTCCGAAGCATCGGTGGTGATCACGTTGGCACCCGACTCGGGGAAGTGGAAGGTGGTGTAGACCACGCCAGCTTGCATGCGCTCGCTGATTTCAGCGCGCAAGACTGTGCGACCGGCACGGCTCTCAATGCCCACCCAATCGTCTTGCTTGATGCCACGTTCTTCGGCATCGTGTGGATGGATTTCCAAGCGGTCTTCGCTGTGCCATTGGTTGTTGTCGGTGCGACGGGTCTGTGCGCCCACGTTGTACTGCGACAAGATGCGGCCAGTGGTGAGCAACAGCGGGAACTTGCGCGTGACCTTTTCTTGGCTGGCCACGTACTGTGTCGGGAAGAACTTGCCTTTGCCGCGCATAAAGCCAGCGGTGTGCATGATGTCCATGCCGGCTTCGGGCGTGTTGTCATTGCAAGGCCATTGCAAACTGGTGTGCTGGTCGATCTTGGCGTAGCTCACACCCGAGAAGCTGGGGGTGAGTGCGGCAATTTCTTTCATCACGTCTTCTGGGTGGGCGTAATGCATGTCATAGCCCAAAGCCTTGGCGAGTTTGACGGTGACTTCCCAATCGGCCAGGCCCGCCAGGGGTGGCATGGCTTGGCGAACACGGGAAATGCGACGCTCGGCGTTGGTGAACGTGCCGTCTTTTTCCAAAAACGATGAACCGGGCAAAAACACATGGGCGTACTTGGCGGTTTCATTCAAGAAGATGTCTTGCACCACGATGCATTCCATGGCCGACAAAGCCGCGGCCACATGTTGTGTGTCAGGGTCAGACTGAACGATGTCTTCGCCTTGGCAATACAGACCCAGGAAAGAACCGTCCATCGCTGCGTCAAACATATTGGGAATGCGCAGACCTGGCTCGGGGCTCAGGTGCACGCCCCAAGCGCCTTCAAACAGCGTGCGGGTGGTGGTGTCAGAGATATGGCGGTAGCCAGGCAATTCGTGCGGGAAGCTGCCCATGTCGCAGGCACCTTGCACATTGTTTTGACCGCGCAATGGGTTCACGCCCACGCCTTCACGGCCGACCATGCCACAGGCCATCGCCAGGTTGGCAATGCCCATGACCATGGTCGAGCCTTGCGAATGCTCGGTCACACCCAAGCCGTAGTAAATCGCTGAGTTGGGGCCTGCGGCATACATGCGTGCCGCGGCCCGAATTTCAGCGGCTGGCACACCAGTGACGCTTTCAAACGCTTCGGGTGAATTCTCAGGCTTGGAGACGAACTCACACCACTCGTTGAAGCTCTTGTCGTCGCAACGCATCGCGACATAGTCTTTGGCGACCAAACCTTCGGTGACCACCACATGGGCCAGCGAGTTGATCAGTGCCACATTGGTGCCTGGCTTGAGGGCCAGGTGGTGTTGCGCTTTGACGTGGGGGCTGCTGACCAAATCGATCTTGCGTGGGTCGGCCACGATCAGCTTGGCACCACCGCGCAAGCGGCGTTTCATGCGTGAGGCAAACACAGGGTGAGCGTCGGAGGGGTTGGCACCGATCACCAACAGCACATCAGCATGTTCCACCGACTTGAAGGTTTGCGTACCGGCCGAGGTGCCAAAGGTTTGACCCAGACCATAGCCTGTGGGCGAATGGCAAACACGTGCACACGTGTCCACGTTGTTGGTGCCAAACGCGGCACGCACGAGTTTTTGCACCAGGTAGGTTTCCTCGTTGGTGCAGCGCGAAGAGGTGATGCCGCCCACCGAGTCTTTGCCGTGTTTGGCTTGGATGCGTTTGAATTCGGATGCCGCATGGTTGATGGCCTCGTCCCAGCTGACTTCTTGCCATGGATCGGTGATCTTGGCGCGGATCATGGGTTTGGTGATGCGGTCTTGGTGGGTGGCATAGCCCCAGGCAAAACGGCCTTTCACACAAGAGTGTCCTTCGTTGGCTTTGCCGTCTTTCCAAGGCACCATGCGCACCACGGTGTTGCCCTTCATTTCGGCTTTGAAGCCACAACCCACACCGCAGTAAGCGCAGGTGGTGATCAGGCTGTGCTCGGGTTGGCCGAGTTCGATGATGGACTTTTCTTGCAAGGTGGCGGTCGGGCAGGCCTCGACACAGGCACCGCAGGACACGCATTCGCTGTCCATGAACGGCTGGTCTTGACCAGGCGACACGCGGCTCTCAAAGCCTCGGCCTGAAATCGTCAAAGCGAAAGTGCCTTGCGTTTCTTCGCAGGCCCGCACACAGCGGTTGCAGACAATGCATTTGCTGGCGTCGTACGTGAAGTAAGGATTGGATTCGTCTTTTTCGGCATCGCAATGGTGCGCACCGGCGGCAGCGCCCACGCCATAGCGCACATTGCGCAAGCCCGTCACACCCGCCATGTCTTGCAGTTCGCAGTTGCCATTGGCGCTGCAGGTCAAACAATCCAAGGGGTGGTCGGAAATGTAGAGCTCCATCACGCCTTTGCGCAGGTCTTGCAGCTTGGGGGTTTGGGTGTGTACCACCATGCCCGCTTCGGCAGGCGTGGTGCAAGAGGCGGGAAAGCCTTTGCGTCCATCGATTTCCACCAAACACAAGCGACAAGAACCAAAGGGCTCGAGGCTGTCGGTGGCGCAGAGTTTGGGCACTTGGATACCCGCTTCCACGGCAGCCCGCATCAGCGAGGTACCTTTGGGTACGCTGACCTCATAGCCATCTATCTTGAGTTGCACGCTCTCGCTGGAGGTGCGCGCTGGCGTGCCGTGGTCACGTTCTTGTTTCAGGTACATCAACATGGTGTTTCCTTAATGCACAGCGTCCGCTTTGGCGGGGAGGCCAAAGTCGGCGGGGTAATGGTTGAGTGCGGACAGCACGGGATAGGGGGTCATGCCGCCCATGGCGCACAAGCTGCCATGCAACATGGTGTCGCACAGGTCGCGCAGCAAATGCACTTGTTGTTCTTTGTTGGCAGCCGTGCCGATGCGGTCGATGGTTTCCATGCCGCGTGTCGAGCCAATGCGGCAGGGGGTGCATTTGCCGCAACTCTCTAACGCGCAAAACTCCATCGCATAACGCGCCAACTTGGCCATGTTGGCACTCTCGTCGTGCACCACGATGCCACCGTGACCCACCACTGCGCCCATGGCGGCATAGGCTTCGTAGTCCAGCGGCACGTCCCATTGAGACTCAGGCACATAGGCACCCAAAGGACCGCCCACTTGCACCGCTTTGATGGGTCGGCCACTGCGGCTGCCACCACCAAAGTCAAACAACAACTCACGCAAGGTCAGGCCAAAAGCGCGTTCCACCAAACCACCTTGCAAGACGTTGCCAGTGATTTGGAAAGGCAAGGTGCCGGTTGAGCGACCCATGCCAAAGTCTTTGTAAAACGCGGCGCCCTTGGCCATGATGATGGGCACGCTGGCCAAGGTGATCACGTTGTTGATCACGGTCGGTTGGCCAAACAAGCCTTCGATGGCTGGCAGGGGTGGTTTGGCGCGCACCACGCCACGTTTGCCTTCGATGCTTTCCAACATGGCGGTTTCTTCACCGCACACATACGCGCCTGCGGCTTTGCGCACTTGCAGGCGAAAGGCTTTGCCGCTGCCCAGCACGTTGTCTCCCAAGTAGCCAGCAGACTCGGCCAAAGCGATCGCGGTGTTCATGGTGGCAATGGCGTGAGGGTATTCAGAGCGGATGTAGAGGTAGCCGCTGGTGGCACCCACCGCCAAACCGGCGATGGCCATGCCTTCGATCAGCATGTAGGGGTCACCCTCCATGGTCATGCGGTCAGAGAAGGTGCCAGAGTCGCCTTCGTCGGCATTGCAAACGACATACTTTTGGTCCGCCGCCGTGCCCAGCACGGTGCGCCACTTGATGCCCGCTGGGAATGCCGCGCCACCGCGCCCACGCAAGCCCGATTCGAGTACCTCTTGCACCACCGCTGCGCCATCCAGCGACGCGGCTTTTTGCAAGCCCACCCAGCCACCGTGTGCCGCGTAGTCGTCCAGTGACAGCGGTCGCGTGATGCCCATGCGGGCAAAGGTCAGGCGTTGCTGCTTGGCTAAATAGGGGATTTGCTCGGTGACGCCTTGAGACAACGCATGCGCACCGCCATTCAAAAAGCCTGCATCGAACAAGGAAGGCACATCCTCTGGCGAGACTGGGCCATAAGCCATGCGACCTTGCACGGTCAAGACTTCCACCAAGGGTTCAAGCCAAAACATGCCTCGCGAACTGTTGCGCTGAATGTCAATGGCCACACCGCGAGCGGCAGCCGCTTTGTTCAACGCGTCCACCACCTCATCGGCACCTGCGGCCAACGCAGCAGAGTCGCAAGGCACATACAACGTGACGCTCATGATGCGCTCCTCAAGGCGGTGACGAGTTGTGTCAATTTGCCCTCGTTCATGCGAGCGTGCATCTTGTCGTCCACTTGGATCGCAGGCGACGATGCGCACAAGCCCAAGCAATACACAGGTTCGAGCGAAAACAAGCCATCCGCACTGGTCTCGTGGACTTTGCATCCCAAGGCTTGCTCGGCTTGCGCCAACAGCTCCTCACTGCCGCAGGCCTGACAGGCTTCGGCGCGGCACACCTGCACCACATGCTTGCCAGGGGGAGTGCTGCGAAAGAAGTGGTAGTAGGTGATGACGCCATGCACCTCGGCTCGCGAGAGGTTCATGCCTTCGGCGATCAAGGGCACGGCGTTGGGAGGAATAAAGCCCAGGCTATCTTGGACATCGTGCAACAGGGGCAGCAATCCGCCAGCCGTCCCTTGGTGTTTGACCAAGAGTTGGCTGACCAGCGAGAGTTCAGGAGCGACCAGGGCTTTGTTCATGGTGACAAAAAATCAATTGAAGAATTTGGAAACGCTTTGCAAGGTGCGGTAAACACCCCAAGCCAGTGGGATGCCCACAGCTGCCCAGGCCAACCAGACAAAAGCTGGGTTCACATGGGTTGCTTGGCCAGTGCCGTGCACTTCAGACGCGTGGGCCTTTTCGCTGGCGAGTTTTTTCTCGTGGGCGAGTTCTTCGGCTGACATGAAATGTTTGGCCGCCACGGGGCGCACCAGCAAGTTGGCGATCAAACCCACCACCAACATGCCCACCAAGATGAACATGGTTTGGTTGTAGACCTGGTCACGTGGAATGCCCAAGCCGAGTTGGTAGTCACGCATGTAATTCACCACCACGGGGCCCAAGATGCCTGCCGTCGCCCAAGCCGTGAGCAGGCGGCCATGGATCGCGCCCACCATTTGCGTGCCGAACAGGTCAGCCAAGTAAGCCGGAACGGTGGCGAAACCTCCGCCGTACATGCTCAAGATGATGCAAAAGGCAGCCACGAACAGCATCTTGTTGCCCGCCATGGCGCTGGCAGGCACCGAGGCGTACAAAGCGCCACCCAATACAAAGAACACGATGTAGGTGAGTTTGCGACCGAGCTTGTCGGAGAAACTCGCCCACACAAATCGACCACCGATGTTGAACAAGCTCAAGAGCGCGGTAAAGCCAGCGGCCACGCCTGCGATCAAGGTGAGCTGGGCTTTGTCGAGGTCAACGAACTTGGCTTCCACGCCGATCAGCGCACCGCCAAACACCTCTTGCAACATGGGGCTGGCCATGCCGATCACACCGATACCGGCGGACACGTTCATGCACAAAACCACCCAAATCAACCAAAACTGGGGGATGCCCCAGACCTTGCTCACGTGCACATGGTTTTGGGTGATCATGGTGTTGCTGGCTTGGTTGACCGGCGGCGTCCAGCCTGCGGGCTTCCAGCCGGTTGCGGGGACGCGGTAGCCCAAAGCACCACCCATCATGAAGACGAAATAAACCAAGGCCATGCAGACGAAGGTTTGCCAGACACCGACTTCGAGGTCGGTGGCGAAAATTTTCATGAGTTCAGCGGCCAAGGGTGAACCGATCATGGCGCCACCCCCAAAACCCATGATGGCCATGCCGGTGGCCATGCCACGGCGGTCAGGGAACCATTTGATCAAGGTGCTCACGGGAGAGATGTAGCCCAGACCCAAGCCGATGCCACCGATGACACCTGAGCCCAGCAGCATCAACCAAAATTGGTGGGTGTAGACACCGAGCGCAGAAATCAACATGCCACCACACCAGCACAAGGCGCTGACCACGCCTGCTTTGCGCGGACCTGCACGCTCTAACCAGCCGCCCCACAATGCGGCAGAGCTGCCCAGCAGCACAAAGAACAGGGTGTACATCCAACCCAGGGTGGACACTTTCCAATCACACGTGGTGATGAACAATTCTTGAAAGAAGCCAATGTCTGGACCGCATTTGATGGCTTCCTTGATACCCAGCGCCTTGGACAAAGGCAGCCAAAACACCGAGAAGCCATAGGCCATGCCGATACACAAGTGGATGGCCAGTGCTGCGGGGGGAACCAGCCAGCGGTTGAAGCCTTCGCCTGCAATGATGCGCTCTTTGGACAAGAAGCCGGGAGGGCTGCCCGCTGTGTCAACTGATGTGCTCATGTTGTCTCCGTTATTTTGGTTGTTTTGCCAGCCTAGGACTTTAACGTATGCTTTCCCAGCACAAGCGAGTCTAGGGAAATCACTGAGCCTAGACAATATGTCAGCAAGACTCAGTTAGCATCATTCTTTCCAACACAACTAATATGCTCTTTAGAGCCTATGGTTTCCTATGCATAAAGTCTCGATCAAACCCCAGTGGACCATCAGCGACGCCACCGGCCATAACCTGGCACCCCGTTTGCTGGAACTGCTGGCCGAAGTGCAAAGCCACGGCAGCTTGTCGGGTTCG
>CAJBOO010000255.1 GCA_903956845.1 uncultured Burkholderiales bacterium | reverse complement strand
TGGGGCCCTCGGTTTTGCGCACGATGCGAACCTCGATGGGCACGTCGCGCAGACCCAAATCGATGGCGTCAAGCACGATGATGGTTGGACCCTTGTGGGGAATGTCCTCGCAAAACTCGGTGCGTTGCGCATCTTCTTGGTAGCCCGCGAAGTGCATCATGTAGGGGCCCACGGTGAGCTTGCACATGTCTTGATCCATGGACAAACCGCCGTGCGCCCAAGCACCTGCCGCACCAAGCCACAAGCACACGCTGAGAAAAACACGTTTCATGCGCATCTCACAGTGCCGTGAAGGTGGGCAGGATGGGGCCGCCGATTTCTGTCATCAAGCGGTTGCCCGACTTGTCAACAAAGAACAGCAGTCCGCCAAACTTGGAGTCCACGTCGGTGAGGAAACTCACCAAGCGCTCGACTTCCCACAGGGCATCACTGGCTTCGAATTTGATGTCACGGGTTTCGCCAGGCATCAAGGGTTTTTGATCGCTCAAGCCCAGGCCATCACGCGCGACCAGGTCCCGCGGGTAGTCGGCTGACACGGCCTTGTCTGCGCCTGGCGCTTGCAAATTCACAAAGCGCAAATTGGCCGTGGCGAATTCCAAGATCGACACCGATTCAGCGCCTCGGTTGGTGATACGCGCTGTCACCTGCATGGAGCGTCCCGGCACGTCATAGTTGGCTTTGAGCACCTTCACGTCCACGGCGTGTTGTTGCTTGGGCAGCGGATCGACTTTGCTGGTGCCCGCTTGCAGCGGCACCACATACGGGTACTCTTTGTTGGCATAGATGTACCCACCGAAGGAGATGGCCACGACCACGACCCCCAGAATCACACCCACGGTCACATCGCGGTTGGAGATGAGCACGTCTTCTCGGCCTTTGTTCAAGGCGATCCAGCGTGGCAGCAGCAATGGACGCACCAACCAGAACAGCAACCAAAAGGCCGCCAACGCCAGCCAGACGCCATACCACTTGAGTGCACGTGCCGTGCCGTAGAACTCCAAGTTGTCCACCTGAACCCCATTCATGGTGGTGACTTTTTCAACAAAGTCGCCCTTGGTCCCCGTGACCTCAATCCATTGACCTGGTCCAACCAAGGGGCCGGAACCATGGATCGACAACAAGGGGTGGATGTGGTGACGCCCTGGAATGCGGCCCTTCATGACCAACTTGAATTCATAGTCGCGGCCCAACTCCAACTTGGAGAAGGATTGGCGCGCAGGCATGCCATTCAGGTAGCTTTCCACGCGCGTGACCATCGGTCCTGGCGTGTAGGCGGCCAAGAAAACCGTTTCGGGTGGGCTGACCGCATCTGGCCAGTCTTCCATCAAACGAAAGCGTCCGCTCAAGGTGAACTCTTCGTTGATCTTGACGGTTTTCTTGTCGTAATGCACATCGTAGTACTGCACCGTGCGGGTGCGCAGGTACGGCTCTTGTGAACGCTCGCCATGGGCCCATGCGGACTCGGTGGCGACACCAGCCAACAGCAGCATGCCCAAGCCCAGCGTCAACATCTTCATTGCTTTTTGAATCAACAGCACAATTTTTCCCCTTGAAGATTGGTGCTCAAACACTTGCTTTGGCATCCGGCTTGGTTCCCATCAAGGCCATGACTTTGGCGTTGTTGGGCAAGAATTTCATGGAAGACATGGCAATGCCCAAGTACCACCATGCGTAGTGCATGAAGATGCAGATGAAGCCCCCAAACAGGGCCGACACCCAACTCGCTGAGTCGCCAAAGGTGCGCAAGGTGCCGCGCTCAATGATGCGGATGTACTCGGGCGTGGC
>CAJBOO010000254.1 GCA_903956845.1 uncultured Burkholderiales bacterium | reverse complement strand
CCTGCGGCCCCAGCCCTAGGAAGCACCATGACCGTTTTGCACTCCCAACTGAACCCGCGTTCCGCCGATTTCCAGCACAACGCCGCTGCCATGCGGGCCTTGGTCGATGACCTGCGCGCCCATTTGGAGCGTGTGGCCCAAGGCGGTGGCGATGCCCCCCGCGCCAAACACACGGCCCGGGGCAAGCTGCTGCCGCGTGACCGCGTGCACATGCTGCTCGACCCCGGCACGCCTTTTTTGGAGGTCGCGCCGCTGGCCGCGCTCAACATGTACAACAACGACGCACCCAGCTCGGGTGTGATCGTGGGCATTGGTCGCGTGAGTGGGGTGGATTGTTTGATCGTGTGCAACGACGCCACGGTCAAAGGCGGCACTTATTACCCGATGACCGTGAAAAAGCATTTGCGGGCCCAAGAGATTGCCCAGCAAAACCAATTGCCCTGTATTTACTTGGTCGACTCGGGTGGCGCGAATTTGCCCAACCAAGACGATGTGTTTCCCGACAAAGAACACTTTGGCCGCATCTTCTACAACCAAGCCAATATGAGCGCCCAAGGCATCGCGCAAATCGCGGTGGTCATGGGCAGTTGCACGGCAGGTGGCGCCTATGTGCCGGCCATGAGCGATGAAACCATCATCGTGAAAAACCAAGGCACCATCTTTTTGGGTGGGCCGCCGTTGGTCAAGGCGGCCATTGGCGAAATCGTGAGCGCTGAAGATTTGGGCGGCGGCGATGTGCACACCCGCTTGTCGGGCGTAGCCGACCATTTGGCCGACAACGATGCCCATGCGATCGCGCTGGCGCGTGAAGCGGTGGCGCGATTGAACCATCAAAAACACATCGGCATGGCGGTGCAAGCGTCCCGCCCGCCCTTGTATGACGTGCAGGAGTTGCACGGTGTGATCCCAACCGATACCAAGAAGCCCTATGACGTGCGCGAAATCATTGCCCGCATGGTGGACGGCTCTGAACTGCATGAATTCAAACCGCGCTTTGGCAGCACCTTGGTCTGTGGCTTCGCCCATGTTGAAGGCATGCCCGTGGGCATCATCGCCAACAACGGTGTGTTGTTCTCTGAGTCTGCCCAAAAAGGCGCGCACTTCATTGAGTTGTGTTGCCAGCGCAAAATCCCCTTGGTCTTTTTACAAAACATCACCGGCTTCATGGTGGGGCGCAAATATGAAAACGAGGGCATTGCCCGTCACGGCGCCAAGATGGTGACCGCGGTGGCCAGCGCCCAGGTGCCCAAGTTCACTTTCATCATCGGTGGCAGTTATGGTGCGGGCAACTACGGCATGTGTGGCCGCGCGTTCAATCCCCGGTTTTTGTGGATGTGGCCCAACGCCCGCATTTGTGTGATGGGCGGCGAGCAGGCCGCCAGCGTCTTGGCCACGGTCCGCCGCGACGGCATAGAAGCCAAAGGCGGCACCTGGAGTGCGGCCGAGGAAGCGGCCTTCAAGCAGCCCTTGCTGGATCAATTTGCCCACCAGTCACACCCCTATTACGCCAGCGCCCGTTTGTGGGACGACGGTGTGATCGACCCCGCTGACACCCGACGGGTGTTGGCATTGGCGCTCTCAGCCTCGCTGAACGCCCCCATTCCCGACACCCGTTTTGGTGTCTTTCGCATGTAATTTTCCAGATCCCTGCCATGAACCATATTTATCACCTGCCCGAACACCAAACCCTGCGCGACCAAATGCAGCGCTTCCTCGAGCGCGAAGTCGAACCCTATGGCCTCGAATGGGAAAAGGCCGGCAAGGTGCCGCGTGAGGTGTTGAAAAAAATGGGTGATGCTGGTTTTTTTGGGCTGATGTACGAGAGTGCCTACGGCGGTGCAGAGGCCGACGCCCTGACCAACCTGGTGTTTGCCGAGGCGCTGTCGCAATCGACGTTTGCGGGCTTCATCGTGAGCGTGTTGGTGCACACCGACATGGCTTCGCCGCATTTGCACCATGCGGGGACCGCCGCTCAAAAAGCCAAGTACATGCCCAGCATCATCGCGGGTGACACCATCTGCGCCGTGGCCATGACCGAGCCTGGCGCGGGTTCTGATTTGGCCGGTATGCGCAGCACCGCGAAAAAAGAGGGAGATGGCTGGGTGCTCAACGGCACCAAGATCTTCATCACCAACGGCGTGCATGCCAACCTGTATTTCGTGGCTGCGAAAACCGGCCCTGGCAAGCACCAAATGTCGATGTTCATTGTTGAAAAAGGCACCCCTGGTTTCAGCGTCGGACGTTCATTGGACAAAACCGGTTGGCTGTGTTCTGACACGGCCGAGTTGGTGCTCGACAACGTGCGCTTGGGGCCTGAAGCCCTGTTGGGCGAGCAAGACAAGGGCTTTTATGCCCTCATGAAAAACCTGCAAACCGAGCGCATTGCCTTGGCTGCCATGGCGGTGGGGCATTGCCAACGCGCCATTGCGCTGACGCTGGACTACGTGCGCCAACGCCAAGCCTTTGGCAAAGCCTTGTGGGACATGCAGCACATCCGACAGCGCATCGCCATGCTCGACGCCAAAACACAAGCTGCGCGGCAATTCATGTACCACTGTGCTTGGTCGGTCACCCAAGAGCACGACATCGTGCAAGAGGTGTCCATGCTCAAGTCGCTCACCGGCGAGTTGGTCAACGAAGTGGTTGGCGGTTGCCAGCAGTTCTGGGGCGGCATGGGTTACATGCGTGAAGCGCCCATCGAGCGCTTGTGGCGTGATGCGCGGGTGTTGGCCATCGGTGGCGGCGCCACCGAGGTGATGCTCGAAGAAGTCGCCAAACGTTACTGAGCATGTTCAGCAAAATACTGATTGCCAACC
The DNA here is from genome assembly GCA_903956845.1 of uncultured Burkholderiales bacterium. Lineage (GTDB taxonomy): Bacteria > Pseudomonadota > Gammaproteobacteria > Burkholderiales > Burkholderiaceae_C > Limnohabitans. Next base: position 1,844 of record CAJBOO010000254.1, on the reverse strand, counting down.
GCGGTGAAATTGCCTGCCGCGTGGCGGCCACTGCCCGCCGCTTAGGCCTGCGCAGCGTCGCGGTGTATTCCGACGCAGATGCACAAGCCGCCCATGTGTTGGCCTGCGATGAAGCGGTGCACATCGGCGGTGCTGCGCCGCAAGACAGTTATTTGCAATGGCAACGCATCATCGATGCCGCCTTGCAAACCGGTGCCCAAGCCATTCATCCTGGCTATGGTTTTTTGAGTGAAAACGCTGTCTTTGCCGATGCTTGCGCCAAAGCGGGCTTGGTGTTCATCGGCCCGTCGTCGGCGTCCATCCAAGCCATGGGCTTGAAAGCGGCCTCCAAGCAGCTGATGGAAAAGGCCGGCGTGCCGCTGGTGCCTGGCTACGACGGTGCCGACCCAGACCCAGCGCTGCTCGCCAAAGCCGCGCAAGGCATTGGGTTCCCGGTGTTGATCAAAGCGAGCGCGGGTGGCGGCGGCAAAGGCATGCGCATCGTTCATCAAGCCGCTGACTTCGCGCAAGGCTTGGCCTCTTGTCAGCGCGAAGCACGCAGCAGTTTTGGCAACGATGCGGTGCTGATTGAAAAATACGTGCAGCGGCCTCGTCACATCGAAATACAGGTGTTTGCTGACAGCCATGGCAACACCTTGCACTTGCATGAACGCGATTGCTCGGTGCAAAGGCGCCACCAAAAAGTACTGGAAGAATCGCCCGCGCCGGGTCTGACCCCAGCGCTGCGTGAACGCATGGGCGCAGCCGCTGTCGCAGCGGCCAGGGCCGTTGACTACGTGGGCGCTGGCACGGTGGAGTTCATCGTCGAGCAAACCGAGCAGGGCATGGATTTCTTCTTCATGGAAATGAACACCCGCTTGCAAGTCGAGCACCCTGTCACGGAGGCAGTCACGGGCTTGGATTTGGTTGAATGGCAGTTGCGCATCGCTGCCGGCGAAGCCCTGCCTTTGACACAAGACCAGGTGCGTGTGCAGGGCCACGCGATCGAGGCGCGGATTTGCGCGGAGACGCCTGACAAAGATTTCTTGCCAGCCATTGGCCGCTTGCACGTCATGCGCACGCCTGTGGCCACCCGATTTCAGGTGGGCGCAGTGCGCTTGGACAGCGGTGTGGGCGAGGGCGATGAGATCAGCCCTCACTACGACTCGATGATCGCCAAGTTGATCGTGCACGGTGACAACCGTGCTCAAGCCTTGGCTCGCTTGGACCAGGCCTTGTCCGAATTGCACATCGTCGGCGTGTCCAACAACACCGCCTTTTTGCGACACGTTGTGCGCAGCCCCTCGTTTGTGAATGCCGATTTGGACACCGCCTTGATCGAGCGCGAACAAGCGGTGTTGTTCCACCAACAGGCATTGCCGCTGACGCTGGCGGTCGCGTCAGCGGTGGTGCATCAGTTGCAAGCCGAGCAGCCCCCCGTCGCAGGCTGGACAGACCCGTTGTCGCAGACCGATGGATGGTCGGTACAAGGCGAGAGCCGCCGCCGCATGGCCTTCATGGTCGGTGATGCGTCGGTGCAAGCCGAGTTGATTCGCCACAACCGTGGCGGTGTTCAGTTGCGCGTGGGTGAAGAGCTGGGCGATTTGTCTTGGCAGGTGCACGCAAAGGCTTTGCAGGTGAACTGGGGAGCTCATCGCTGGACGGCCCAGGTCGATCTGGTGCAAGGGGTGACCCATGTGTTTGCGGCCGCAGGCAGTGGCAGCCTGAGTTGGGTCAATCCCTTGGCCCATGCCGCCTCGGATGCGACCCTGGGTGGCAATTTGTCTGCGCCCATGCCTGGCAAGTTGTTGTCCTTTGCGGTCAAAGTCGGCGACCAAGTCACCCCAGGTCAAGCATTGGCCGTG
>CAJBOO010000253.1 GCA_903956845.1 uncultured Burkholderiales bacterium | reverse complement strand
GCCATGCTCTCTAGGGTAAATACCCAATAGAAAACTGATTTTCCCTTGAAGTGGTCAGGGTTTACCTTGTGTTTAGCGCGATACCACCTGTTTGGGTTTCACCGATGAAATACTCACCTTGGTTAATTTTTCAGAACACACAGGAGACATTCATGCGAACCATCCCCATAGCACCCGTTTCTTCCGAGTTCAGTGACTGCGAAGAAAGCGGCATCGTTCCCAAGCAAAACCTGCCCCTGGCCCGTCGAGAGTTTTTGAAGGGCTCTGGGATTTTGATGGGCACCTTGACTGCTGGTTCGGTCCTCGCTGGATTGGCTCCATCCACGGTATGGGCGGTAGAACTGAAAACCCTGACCAAAGCCGAAGGTGAAACCCTGATGGCCATGGGACGTGTGCTGTACCCGCACAAAAAATTACCCGATGCGGTGTATGCCATCTTGGCCAAAGACCTGGATGGCTCAGCGTCTGGCGACCCAGCAGCTGCCAACATGTTGCGCGAAGGCGTGAGCAACCTCAACAGTTTGGCGGGTGGCAATTTCGCCAAAGCCAAAGCAGACAAACATCTCGCTATCGTCAAGGGCATGGAGGGTTCAGGCTTTTTTGGTGCTGTGCGCGGTCAATGTGTGACCTCTTTGTACAACAACGACATGGCGTTTGCGGCTTTCGGCTATCCCGGTTCTGCTTGGGAAAAGGGCGGTTACATCACCCGTGGATTCCAAGACCTTAAATGGTTGCCTGCTCCTTCAAAAGAAGCCAGCCCACCCCCATTCTTGGGCTAAACAGACCACACACAACATCTCAGGAGAACACACATGGCTTCTATTGCATTCAACGACGACAGTGCAGTCGTCATCATCGGGTCTGGCGCGGGTGGCGGTACTTTGGCCAACGAACTGTGCCAAAAGGGCATCAAAGTGGTGGTGCTCGAAGCAGGCGCTCGGCAGTCCCCTCAGTCCTTCGTCAATGACGAATGGAAATCCTTCGGTCAATTGGCATGGCTTGACCCACGCACCACTTCCGGTACTTGGCGTGTTGCGAAAGATTTCTCTGGTTTGCCAGCATGGATTTGCAAAACTGTTGGTGGCTCCACCACCCACTGGGCAGGCGCTTCACTGCGTTTCCAAGAACATGAGTTTCGCGCCAAAACGGTTTATGGCGACATCAAAGGCGCCAACTTGCTTGACTGGCCGATCACCTTGTCTGAATTGGAGCCCTACTACGCCAAGGCCGAAAACAAGATGGGCGTGACCCGCACCAACGGCATCCCCGGATTGCCAGGCAACAACAACTACAAAGTGTTGCACGCCGGCGCCAAAAAACTCGGTTACAAAGAAGTGCACACCGGCAACATGGCGATCAACAGCCAACCGCGTGATGGCCGTGGCCGATGCATGCAATTGGGCTTTTGCTTCCAAGGTTGTAAGAGCGGTGCCAAATGGTCGACCCTCTACACCGAGATTCCCAAAGCAGAAGCCACGGGTAACCTCGACCTGCGTCCTGAGTCACACGTCACTCGCATTGAGCACAACGACAAAGGCTTGGTCACCGGCGTGGTCTATTTCGACAAAGATGGTAAAGAACAACGTCAAAAAGCCCGGGTAGTGTGCGTGGCAGGTAATTCCATCGAAACCCCTCGTTTGCTGTTGTTGTCTGCGTCCAATATGTTCAAAGACGGCTTGGCCAACTCTTCTGGTCAAGTGGGCCGTAACTACATGCGTCACATGACCGGTTCTGTTTACGCTGCGTTCAAAGACCCCGTGCACATGTACCGTGGCACCACCATGGCTGGTATCGTGCGAGACGAATCTGCTTTCAACCCCAAGCGCGGTTTCGTGGGCGGCTACGAGATGGAGACACTCTCATTGGGCTTGGCGTTCATGCCTGCGTTCTTGGACCCAGGTGCTTGGGGTGCTGACTACGCATGGTGGATGGACCACTACACCAACTTGGCTGGTATGTGGCTCGTCGGTGAAGACATGCCACGTGAAACCAACCGCATCACCTTGAACACCAATGTGAAAGACAAGTGGGGCAGCCCTGTGGCCAACGTGCACTTTGATGACCATGAAAATGACATCGTCATGCGCAACCACGCCTTCACCCAAGGTGAGCGCATTTACCAAGCTGCTGGCGCTATCAAAACCTACCGCACACCTCCATACCCATCTACCCACAACCTGGGCAGCTGCCGTTTGAGTGCCAATGCGCGTGACGGTGTGGCGAACAAATGGGGTCAAACCCATGACATCCCCAACCTGTTCATCAGTGATGGATCTCAGTTCACCACGGGTGGTGCTGAGAACCCCACCTTGACCATCGTCTCATTGGCCATTCGCCAAGCCGATTACATCGCCAAACAGATGACCGAAAAGGCCATTTGATAAACTGGTTTTTCAGTCGAAGGAGCTTGGTATGTGTGAGTATTTCGTAAAAGCTGATCCGATCCAGTACGAACAACGTACCCGTTCGGTGCGGATTCGCGGCATGCTCACCAGCATTCGACTGGAAAACACCGTTTGGGATGTGTTGGCTGAAATGGCTGAAGATGAGGGCTGCACCACCAATGCCCTGATCTGCCAGCTGCACGATGAAATCCTGGATCACCGAGGCGAAGTGTCGAACTTCGCCTCGTTTCTTCGGGTCACCAGTTTGCGCTACCTCAGGCGATGCCTGATCAGCCAAGAAAAGAAGCACCAGGCCATCGACCCTGGCCTGAACGTCGATGTGCCGCAACTGAGCACAGGCACCGTGCATGTATCGCCTGTTGTTCGACGGACAACCAAGGCTTTGGCTGCTGTTAATTCCTGATGGTAATTTTTCAATGACTTTTTCCACTGAAAAGCACGCCGGTGTGTGCGAGCAACCTGCCGCTGCGTCCAAAGGGTTTGTGTTGAACCACGCCATGATGCGTGTCAAAGACCCGGTTGTTTCTCTTGACTTTTACACCCGCATCATGGGCATGCGTTTGCTACGCAAATTGGACTTCCCTGAAATGCAGTTTTCTTTGTTTTTTCTGGCCGCGGCCGAATTGGCCCAAGGCGCACCAGACAACCAAGGCGAACGCACCGCTTGGACTTTTTCTCAAAGTGGCATCTTGGAGTTGACCCACAACTGGGGTACCGAGAGTCAGGCGGATTTCAAATACCACGATGGCAATGCACAACCACAGGGTTTTGGTCATATTTGTTTTTCAGTGCCCAATTTGGCCAGCGCCGTGTCTTGGTTCGATGAAAACCAAGTGGCTTATGTGAAACGACCCGATCAAGGCAAGATGAAAGACGTGGCCTTCATCAAAGACCCAGATGGCTATTGGATTGAAATTGTTCAACCCTCTTTGCTCAAGCAGCTGGGAGCTTCAGCTTAAATGAGTGAAGCGCAAGCAGGTGGGCTCACGCAGCCCTTTGGATGAATCTGACCCACACATGTGCAAGCTCAGCGGGGCTTTTTCAAATCCATCGCTGATAAAAAATCTTTACTGGGCTTCAGGGCATCCTTGACACCTGTTTGGATTTGCTTGACCAACAAGCTCCGGGTTTCTTCTTGCATGCTGGCTGCTCGCAAACGCATGTAAATGGCTTTGGCCTTGGCGTTGTCGGCTTGCGATTCAGCCACGGCTTGCGCCCACAGTCCATCACGAATGATGCCGTCTTGCATTTCGCGCAAGACCAAGGCGTGGATCAATTCACTGGGTGGGGTGGCCATGGCGTGCTTTCAAGGGCGGTTCATTTGACAGGACGTGGGTTGGGCACTGATGTACGAGTCCCACACCACTTCAGATCGAAAGCCATACCCGGTTTTTTCTGCATCGTACTTCACGCCTTTGCTGCCTTGTTTGGCCCACATGCCTAAAAACATGGGGGCGAGCAACTGGTGGTCGGTTTTTCGCATTTCAATCTCTCCGACGGGGCTCTTGAACTTCATGCCCTCCAATGCATAGGCCACTTTTTTAGGTTCAATGGATTGCGCTTTGTCCATCGCGGCGCTGAGCATGTGCATGCTGTTGTAGTGAGCTGCAAAAATAAAGTCTTCGTCGGTTTTCTTTTTGTAATCCAAGTAGATTTTTTCAAGTTCGGGTGTGGGCGCGTTGTGTCCCCAATTCCAGATCACACTGACCTTATTCGCACCCCAAGCACCCATTTGCGCCGGTACGCCAGGGTTGTTGGCGTTCATGGTGAAGAAATTGATGTTCAGACCAAAGTCTTTAGCGGCTTTGACCAGCAGGCTCAAATCGGATCCCCAATTGGAAGTGATGACCGTGTCAGCCCCGGAAGCCTTGATCTTGGCAATGTAAGGCGCGAAATCACGCACTTGGGCGATCGGCACAAATGTGTCGCCCACAATTTGAACATCTGGGCGCTTGCGAGCCAAATAGGCCTTGGCAGCCTTAGAGACTTGCTGGCCATGGGTGTAGTCTTGGTTGAACAGGTACACGCTTTTGATGTCAGGGCGCGTTTTCATGTAAGTGGTCAGCGCCTCGATTTTCATTTCGCTCGAGGGATAGAAGCGAAAGTGCCAAAAATTGCACCGGTCGTTGGTGAGGCCTGGATCCATGGCCGAGTAATTCAAAAAGACCATGGCCTTGTCAGGCTCACGTTCAGCGATTTTGCTGACAGCCTCTGTGAGCGCAAACGCCACGCCTGAGCCACCCCCTTGGGTGACATACCGGATGCCTTGGTCCGAGGCCGCTTTGAGCATCAGTGCACTTTCCTGCGGAGAGCCTTTGCCATCAAAGGGCACCACTTCAAACGGTGGTTCATTGGGTTTGACTTTGGCATTGCGAGCTGTGACCACCGCGCGGAGTTGGTCCAGAGAAGATTTGCCAGCATTGGCAAACGGACCAGAAAGCACATCGATGAAAGCGATCTTCACCACGGGGGCCTGCGCAAAACTGCCCGTTGAAAGGCTCAGTGCAAAAAGCACTTGAGTGAGTTTCGTTACCTTGAAAAATGCCATGTCTATCTCGCTTTCGATCGGGGTGAAGTCGCTCAGTTGGAAGGGTGCAGCGCAGTCACGCGTTCAACTTCATTTTTAGAGCCCAAAAACACACTCACACGCTGGTGCAATTGCGTTGGTTGAATGTCCAAAATGCGCTGTTGACCATTGGTGGCTGCGCCACCCGCTTGTTCGACCAGCCATGCCATGGGGTTGGCTTCGTACATCAACCTCAGCTTGCCGGGTTTATTGGGTTCGCGTTGATCCCAAGGGTACATGAACACACCGCCTCTGGTCAGAATGCGGTGCACATCGGCCACCATGCTGGCCACCCATCGCATATTGAAGTCTTTGCCGCGTACACCCGTTTTACCCGCGAGACAGTCGTCCACGTATTGTTTAACTGGTTCGGCCCAGTGCCGCATGTTGCTCATGTTGATGGCAAATTCTTGTGTATCGGCGGGTATGCGCACATCTTCTTGGGTCAGCACAAAGGAACCTTGCTCTCGGTCCAGCGTGAACATGGCCACACCGTCTCCCACCGTCAGCACCAGAGTGGTTTGCGGTCCATACACGCAATAGCCCGCAGCAACTTGGGCACTGCCAGCTTGCAAAAAATCTGCTTCGCTAACGCCTGCACTGCCTTCGGGTTTTTTCAGTACGCTGAAAATGGTGCCAATGCTCACATTGACATCGATGTTGCTTGATCCATCCAAGGGGTCAAACAACAACAGATATTCCCCTTGAGGGTATCTGTTGGGAACCACGTAAATGCTGTCCATTTCCTCAGAGGCCATGGCCGCCAAATGCCCGCCCCATTCATTGGCTTCAATCAGCACCTCGTTGGCAATGATGTCCAATTTCTTTTGTACTTCACCTTGCACGTTTTCGCTGTGCGCTGTGCCAAGCACACCACCCAAAGCGCCTTTGTTGACGGCGTGGCTGATGCTTTTGCAGGCCCGCGCCACCACTTCAAGCAACAGGCGCAGTTCAGGCGGAATGTGGTTCTTGGCGCGCTGTTGTTCGACCAAATACCTGGACAGAGATGTTGCCATGCTGTTATTCCTCCAAGGCCGATTGAATCACTTCGCGCACATCTGAGCTCAAATCCTCTTTGGCGGCGACTCGACGTATCGCCTCGAAGGCTGCACTTCGGTAGGGCTCGACCAACTTGCGCCAGCGATCCATGGTGCGTGCCAATCGCGCGGCTACTTGAGGGTTGAAGCTGTCCAACTCCAAGACACGCTCGCTCCAGAAGACATAGCCTGCCGCATCACTGCGGTGAAATGC
>CAJBOO010000252.1 GCA_903956845.1 uncultured Burkholderiales bacterium | reverse complement strand
CAAAGCCGCCGCCCAAGGCGCCAAGCTCAACCTGGCTGTGGGTTACTCACACCCTGTCAACTTTGACATGCCTGCTGGCATCAAGGTTGAAACACCAGCGCCCACCGAGATCATCATCAAAGGTGCTGACCGCCAACGTGTGGGTCAAATCGCTGCTGAAATTCGCGCTGTTCGTCCACCTGAGCCCTACAAAGGCAAGGGCATCCGTTATGCGGACGAAAAGATCACGATCAAAGAGACCAAGAAGAAATAAGGAGCTGCAACATGCTAAGCAAAAAACAGCAGCGTCTGCGCCGTTCGCGTCAAACCCGTATTCGCATTGCCACGCAAGGCGTTGCGCGTTTGATGGTCAACCGCACCAATTTGCACATTTACGCCAGCGTTATTTCTGGCGACGGCACCAAAGTCATCGCCTCAGCCTCGACCGCTGAAGCCGACGTTCGCAAGAGCTTGGGCGCCGTGGGCAAGGGTGGCAACCAACACGCTGCCGAGATGATCGGCAAGCGCATTGCTGAAAAAGCAAAAGCCGCTGGCGTGGAAAAAGTCGCTTTCGATCGTTCGGGCTTTGCCTACCACGGTCGCGTCAAATCATTGGCCGAAGCCGCGCGTGCTGCCGGCTTGCAGTTCTAACAGACACGGATACACACCATGGCAAAAGTTCAAGCTAAAGTGCAAGACGACAGTCGTGACGACGGTCTGAAGGAAAAAATGATCGCGGTCAACCGCGTGACCAAAGTGGTCAAGGGTGGTCGCATCCTCGGCTTCGCAGCGCTCACCGTGGTCGGTGATGGCGATGGTCGCGTCGGCATGGGCAAAGGCAAATCCAAAGAGGTGCCTGCTGCTGTGCAAAAGGCCATGGAAGAAGCCCGTCGCAACATGCACAAAGTGTCATTGAAAAACGGCACCATCCACCACAACGTCACTGGCCACCACGGTGCTGCCAGCGTTCAAATGGCACCCGCCCCCAAAGGTACCGGCATCATCGCTGGCGGCCCCATGCGCGCGGTGTTTGAAGTCATGGGCATCACCGACATCGTGGCCAAAAGCCATGGTTCGAGCAACCCTTACAACATGGTTCGCGCCACATTTGATGCATTGATCAAATCCACCACCGCGTCTGAAGTCGCGGCCAAGCGTGGCAAGACCGTCGAAGAACTCTTCGTCTAATCCGGGAGCAACGACATGTCCACATCTACCTCTACCGTCAAAGTGCAATTGGTGCGCAGCCCCATCGGCACCAAAGAGTCACACCGCGCCACTGTGCGTGGTTTGGGCTTGCGCAAAATCGGCAGCACCAGCGAACTGCAAGACACACCTGCAGTGCGCGGAATGATCAACAAGATCAGCTACCTGGTCAAAGTTCTCTAAGGGTCAGCCATGCAACTCAATGAAATCAAGCCAGCAGATGGCTCCCGCAAAGACCGTCGCCGTGTTGGCCGCGGTATCGGTTCGGGTCTGGGTAAAACCGCAGGCCGTGGCCACAAAGGTCAAAAATCTCGCTCAGGCGGCTACCACAAGGTGGGTTTTGAGGGCGGTCAAATGCCTTTGCAACGCCGCTTGCCCAAGCGCGGCTTCAAGTCGCACAGCCTGAAGTACAACGAAGAAGTCACATTGACCTCTTTGCAAGCCTTGGACATCACTGACATCGACATCTTGGCGCTCAAGACCGCAGGTCTGGTCAGCCAAATGGCCAAAGTGGTCAAGGTCATCAAGACCGGTGAACTCACACGCGCTGTCAAATTGAACGGCGTGGGCGCCACCGCTGGTGCCAAAGCAGCCATTGAAGCCGCTGGCGGCTCGGTCGCTTAAGGCGCAGGAGAAAAGACTTGGCAACCAACGCGTCCATGGCCAACAAAGACAAATACGGTGACTTGCGTCGCCGCCTTGTCTTTTTGTTGCTCGCCTTGGTGGTTTATCGCTTGGGCACACACATCCCTGTGCCTGGCATCGACCCCAATCAGCTGGCACAGTTGTTCAAGGGTCAACAAAACGGCATCCTGAACCTGTTCAACATGTTCTCGGGCGGGGCGTTGTCACGCTTTAGTATTTTGGCGCTGGGCATCATGCCCTACATCTCTGCATCGATCATCATGCAGCTGATGTCGTACGTCGTGCCCAGCATGGAAGCCTTGAAAAAAGAAGGCGAAGCAGGTCGTCGCAAGATCACCCAATACACCCGCTACGGCACCTTGGCGTTGGCCATCTTCCAATCGTTGGGTATTGCCATGGCGCTTGAGTCATCTGCGGGCCTGGTCATTTCCCCCGGCATGGGTTTTCGCGTGACCTCCATGGTGTCGTTGACCGCTGGCACCATGTTCTTGATGTGGTTGGGCGAACAAATCACCGAGCGCGGTTTGGGTAATGGCATTTCCATCATCATCTTTGCGGGCATCGCTGCCGGCTTGCCCAATTCCATTGGTGGCTTGCTGGAGTTGGTGCGCACCGGTTCGATGAGCATCATCGTGGCATTGCTGATTGTGGTGTTGGTGGCGATGATCACTTACTTCGTGGTGTTTGTGGAGCGCGGCCAGCGCAAGATCCTGGTCAACTATGCGCGCCGTCAAGTGGGCAACAAAGTCTATGGTGGACAGTCTTCCCACCTGCCACTCAAGCTCAACATGGCAGGCGTCATCCCCCCCATTTTTGCTTCTTCCATCATCTTGTTGCCCTCCACCATAGTGAGTTGGTTCAGCTCGGGCGCCAGCATGAATTGGTTGAAAGACATTTCAGCAGCCCTGTCCCCCGGCCAGCCCATCTACGTGATGCTCTACGCGGTTGCCATTGTGTTCTTCTGCTTCTTCTACACCGCGTTGGTGTTCAACAGCCGTGAGACCGCAGACAACCTCAAGAAAAGTGGCGGCTTCATCCCTGGGATTCGTCCTGGCGACCAGACTGCCCGTTTCATCGACAAGATTTTGTTGCGTTTGACATTCGCTGGTGCGATTTACATCACCTTCGTTTGTTTGGTGCCCGAATTTCTCATCCTCAAGTACAACGTGCCTTTCTACTTTGGTGGCACGTCGTTGCTGATCATCGTGGTTGTCACCATGGACTTCATGGCCCAAGTACAAAACTACCTGATGAGTCAGCAGTACGAATCGCTGCTCAAAAAGGCCAACTTCAAGATGGCTCCAGGTGGTTGATTGGGCGCATGGCGAAGGACGATGTCATCCAGATGCAAGGAGAGGTTGTTGAAAACCTCCCCAATGCCACCTTCCGGGTCAAACTGGAAAACGGCCATGTGGTGCTCGGACACATCTCCGGCAAGATGCGGATGCACTACATCCGAATCCTGCCAGGGGACAAAGTGACGGTTGAGTTAACGCCCTACGATTTGAGTAGGGCAAGGATTGTGTTCCGCGCCAAGTAAGGCGTGAAACATGCAGAGTTTGTTGGGATTCGCAAAGGTGCGGGTCCTGGGTTTTTAGGAGAATGAAATGAAAGTTTCGGCTTCGGTCAAAACAATTTGCCGCAACTGCAAGATCATCCGCCGCAAGGGCGTGGTGCGTGTCATCTGCACGGATCCACGTCACAAACAGCGTCAAGGCTGATCTTTCACCGCATTTAAGAGGTCACAACATGGCACGTATCGCTGGTATCAATATCCCACCGCACAAGCACACTGAAATTGGCTTGACATCCATTTTTGGCATTGGTCGCACACGCGCTCGCAAAATTTGCGAAGCCTGCGGCATCGACTACGCCAAAAAGATCAAAGATCTGACCGATTCAGACCTTGAGAAAATCCGCGACCAGATCGCCTTGTTCACCATCGAAGGCGATTTGCGCCGTGAAACCACCATGAACATCAAGCGTTTGATGGACATCGGTTGTTACCGCGGTTTCCGCCATCGCCGTGGCTTGCCCATGCGCGGTCAGCGCACACGCACCAATGCACGTACGCGCAAAGGCCCCCGCAAGGCGGCTCAATCGCTGAAGAAATAAAGAGGGAACCCCATGGCAAAAGCACCCGTCAATTCAGCCGCACAACGCGTGCGCAAGAAGGTTCGCAAAAACGTTGCGGACGGCATCGCGCACGTTCACGCGTCTTTCAACAACACCATCATCACCATCACCGATCGCCAAGGCAATGCCTTGTCTTGGGCTTCGTCGGGTGGTCAAGGTTTCAAGGGCTCACGCAAGTCCACACCGTTTGCCGCTCAGGTGGCTTCCGAAGTGGCTGGTCGTGCTGCCATTGATCAGGGCATCAAGAACCTCGATGTCGAAATCAAAGGTCCCGGCCCCGGCCGTGAATCTTCGGTTCGCGCATTGGCGGCCCTGGGCATTCGCATCAACTCCATCTCTGATGTGACGCCGGTTCCTCACAACGGATGCCGTCCGCAAAAGCGCCGTCGCATCTGATTTCAAACCAAGCCCACCGCCGTTGGTGATTTCACCGACGGCTCCCCGCACCTTGTGCGGGCAGTTGACATAAAAGGAAGTTCAAGTGGCACGTTACTTAGGCCCCAAGGCCAAACTCTCACGCCGTGAAGGCACCGATCTGTTCCTGAAGAGCGCTCGTCGCTCGATCGCGGACAAGGCCAAATTTGACAGCAAACCAGGCCAACACGGCCGCACGTCAGGTCAGCGCATGTCTGACTTCGGTTTGCAGTTGCGTGAAAAACAAAAAGTCAAGCGCATGTACGGCGTGCTGGAGCGTCAGTTCCGTCGCTACTTCGCCATGGCTGACCAGCAAAAAGGCAACACCGGTTCCAACCTCTTGTCTTTGCTCGAGTCTCGCTTGGACAACGTGGTCTACCGCATGGGTTTTGGCTCCACACGTGCTGAAGCACGTCAGTTGGTGTCACACAAAGCCATCACCGTCAATGGCCACCAAGTCAACATCCCTTCTTACTTGGTCAAAGCCGGTGACGTGGTCAGCGTGCGTGAAAAATCCAAGAAACAAGGCCGTGTGCTTGAAGCTCTCCAATTGGCCACCCAGGTCGGTATGCCTGCATGGGTTGACGTCAATGTGGACAAAGCAGAAGGCGTCTTCAAGAAGACCCCTGACCGTGACGAATTTGCGGCTGACATCAACGAATCCCTGATCGTTGAGTTGTATTCGCGTTAACCGGGGCCGCCAGGCTCCATGAATCCGCCGCCCTGGGCATGGTTGTCCAGGGGTCATCATCCGCCTTACCGGTGTAACGAGCCGGGGGTATTGAGAGGAAAAACGAATGCAAACAAATCTCCTGAAGCCCAAAGCAATTCAAGTCGAACAACTTGGCCACAACAAATCCAAGGTCACCTTGGAGCCGTTCGAGCGTGGCTATGGCCACACCTTGGGCAATGCATTGCGCCGTGTGCTGTTGTCTTCCATGGTTGGCTACGCAGTCACCGATGTCACCATCGCTGGCGTGTTGCACGAGTACTCATCCATTGATGGCGTGCAAGAAGATGTGGTCAATATTTTGTTGAACTTGAAAGGCGTGGTCTTCAAGTTGCACAACCGCGACGAAGTCACACTGAGCTTGCGCAAAGACGGCGAAGGTCAAGTCACCGCAGCAGACATCCAAACACCGCACGACGTTGAAATCATCAACCCAGAGCACGTGATTGCCAACTTGTCGCACGGCGGCAAGATTGACATCCAACTCAAGGTTGAAAAAGGCCGCGGCTATGTGCCTGGCAGCATGCGTCGTCATGCCGATGAAGTCAACAAATCCATTGGCCGCATTGTGTTGGACGCCTCTTTCTCGCCCGTCAAGCGCGTGAGCTACAGCGTTGAAAACGCCCGCGTCGAACAACGCACCGACTTGGACCGTTTGGTGGTCGAGATCGAAACCAATGGCGCCATCACAGCTGAAGATGCGGTGCGTTCATCCGCCAAAATCTTGGTCGAACAACTGGCAGTGTTTGCTCAGTTGGAAGGCGGCGAATTGGCGGCCTTCGATTCACCTGCGCCACGCAGCACGCAACAAGTCGATCCGATTTTGCTGCGCCCTGTGGACGAACTCGAACTCACCGTGCGTTCAGCCAACTGCTTGAAAGCAGAAAACATTTTCTACATCGGCGATTTGATCCAACGCACCGAAAACGAATTGTTGAAAACCCCCAACCTGGGCCGCAAGTCTTTGAACGAAATCAAAGAAGTGTTGGCTTCTCGTGGTTTGACTTTGGGCATGAAGCTCGAAGGCTGGCCACCTGCCGGTTTGGAAGCCAAGCGTATTTAACCAATAGCAACATCAAGTTGCAAAACCCCTGGCCGTACCTGATACGGCGGCCGGCAAAACAAGCGTCAGTCAAGAAAGGACAAGATCATGCGTCACGGACACGGACTCAGAAAACTCAACAGAACCAGCTCACACCGTCTGGCCATGTTGCAAAACATGATGAACTCGCTCATCGAGCACGAAGCCATCAAAACCACATTGCCCAAGGCCAAAGAACTGCGCCGCGTGATTGAGCCCATGCTCACACTCGCCAAAGAACCCACCTTGTCTAACAAACGCTTGGCCTTCAACCGTTTGCGCAACCGCGACAACGTGGTCAAGTTGTTTGCAGAACTCGGCCCACGTTACAAAACACGTCCTGGTGGCTACACACGCATTTTGAAAATGGGTTACCGCGTTGGTGACAATGCGCCCATGGCCTTGGTTGAATTGGTGGACCGTCCCGAAATCACCGAAGCACCCACTGCTGCAGCTGAATAACAGCTACAATCACCTCACACGACGCGCGATGGAGCAGCCTGGTAGCTCGTTGGGCTCATAACCCAAAGGTCGCAAGTTCAAATCTTGCTCGCGCAACCAAACACACAACGCCCACTTCCAAGTGGGCGTTTTGCATGGCGAGCCCGCTTGCACACACACCACACATGACCCGTTTGAAACAAGCATTGCAAGAAGCATCTGGCCGTGCAGAGCGCATCGAGTTGAGCACGGCCTCAGGCATGCAGGTCTGGCATGTGTGGAACAAAGATGCAGGCCATCCCTTGGTGCTCTTGCACGGCGGCAGTGGCAGCTGGAACCACTGGGTGCTGAATGTCTTGCCTCTGAGTGAGAAGCGTGCTGTGTGGGCCTTGGACACGCCCGGCTTGGGGGACTCTGAATTGCCTGCAGGCGTGGTCGATGCTGATGACTTGGCCCTTCCGGTGGAACAAGGCTTGCAAGGTTTGTTCAAGCAAGCGCCCATCGATCTGGTGGGGTTTTCATTCGGTGGCTTGATCGCAGGATTTTTAGCGGCACATCAACCCATGCGCATCAAGCGGCTGGTGTTGGTGGGGGTTCCGGGTTTGGGGTTGTCCAACAACATCCCCAACATGCGCGGCTTTCGAGACAACATGACCCCCGAAGAACGCGAGGCCGTACACAAAAACA
The DNA here is from genome assembly GCA_903956845.1 of uncultured Burkholderiales bacterium. Classification (GTDB taxonomy): domain Bacteria; phylum Pseudomonadota; class Gammaproteobacteria; order Burkholderiales; family Burkholderiaceae_C; genus Limnohabitans. Next base: position 9,393 of record CAJBOO010000252.1, on the reverse strand, counting down.
ATCTGTTGGCCATCATGCTGCACAACGAAGACTTGGTCTCGCCAGACATGTTGGTCATGCAAGCGAGGAACGTAGAGCGAGACCGATTGCGCAGGAGGCGCATTGCACGCAGCGATGCGCTGCTGGCATTGCAAAGCCAATGGCAGTGTCAAGTGCATGGCATTTGGGGAGAACACGATGCACTGTACGAAGGAAAAATGCCCGAGCTCAGGCAAGCCTTGGGGCAATGTGATTTACGCAGCTTTACTTTGATCAAGGACGCTGGACATTGGGTGCCATACGAGCAAGCAGACGCCTTTAACCAACAGCTGTTGGCATGCCTGGCGAGTACATGAGTGAGCAGCAACATCGCGTTCAATCAGGTTTGACGGCAGTGACTTCAATTTCGACCAAAGCGCGAACTTCCACCAGCGCTTGAACCACGATGCAAGTCATGGCGGGGAAATGACGACCCATGATGTCGCGGTACACCTGCCCCACTTCTTTCAGGCGAGTCACATAAGTCTCGCGATCGGTGATGTACCAGGTCATGCGCACCATGTGCTCGGGCCCTGCATCCGCAGCATGCAACACCGCCAACACATTGCGCAAAGCCTGGGCAGTTTGAGCAATGAAATCATCGGACTCGAACTGCTGGCTTGGCGACCAACCGATTTGTCCACCAACAAATATGTGCACGCCTCGCGCAGCAATGCCATTGGCATAGCCTTTGGGGCGGTCCCAGCCTTCGGGCAATAAAACAGTGTGCATGGTTTCTTTCATTCAGGGTTGAGATCACGCAATTTGAAGCGCTGCAGTTTGCCTGTGGGTGTGCGGGGGAGATGGTCCACAAACACAATGTCTCTTGGGTACTTATAAGGTGCCAAGTGTTGCTTAACGTGGTCTTGCAGAGCCTTGACCAACATGGGGTCAGGGGTGAGGCCAGGAGCTAATACACAAAATGCCTGCACCACCATGCCGCGCTCTGGGTCCGGTTTGCCGATCACACCACATTCAAGCACGGCCGCGTGCATGAGCAACGCATCTTCTACCTCTGGGCCGCCGATGTTGTAACCCGCACTGATGATCATGTCATCCGCACGGGCTTGGTAATACACATAACCCTCTGCATCCATCATGACGGTGTCACCGGTCAGGTTCCAGCCATGGCGAACATAGCTGTGTTGTCGATCATCAGACAGGTATTTGCAACCCGTGGGACCACGAACAGCCAATTGACCCAAATGCTCAGGGGGCAAGGGTTGGCATTGCTCGTCCAACACACGGACTTCATAGCCAGGGACCACTTGGCCGATGCTGCCTGATTTGGATGAGTGAGGTGGAGAAGAAATGAAGATGTGGAACATTTCGGTGGCACCCATGCCATCCAGCAAGTTGATGCCGGCGCTGGACTTCCACAATTGACGCGTGGCATCTGGTAAGGCTTCACCCGCACTGACACAGGTGCGAAGACTTGAAACAGGCTGGCCAGCAATGAGGGGAGCCATCTGCCGATAAAAAGTGGGCGCGGTGTAACAAATCGTGCAGCCTGCGTCATGCATGGCCTGCACCATGGCGGCAGGAGTCAATGGGCCATGCGCAAAATAAACAGAGGCACCGACGGTCATGGGAAACAGCAACAAGCCCCCCAGCCCAAAGGTGAAGGCCAAGGGAGGTGTGCCAACCACGACATCCGCGTGGGTGGCATTCAACACATGTCGAGGCCAAGCTTGGCATGCTGACCACACATCCAAATGCGAATGACAGGCGGCTTTTGGTGCGCCAGTGGTGCCAGAGGTGAAGGCCAACAAGGCTATGTCGTCGCCTGCGGTGGGGCAGGGCGTCGCATGCGTGGGTTCGTGCGCGCACAGTGCTTCCAAGCCGTGAGGCAAGGAGGGATCGTCAAAAGGAAGTAAACGCAATGTGTTGGATGACGGTGACATGGCCAGTTGTAGTTCGTCTAACAACTTCACATCACACAAAGCCAAGCTGGGTTGCGCTTTGGCGATGATTTCACTCAGTTCTTTGGCGCGCAACAAAGGCATGGTGGCCACAGCGACCAAACCAGCTTTGACCACGGCCAACCAAGCCAATGCAAACCCCACGCTGTTGGTCCCCCGCAGCAGCACACGGTTGCCCGGTTCCAAGCCCAATCGGCGCAAGGCATTCGCGCGTTGATTGACCAAGGCATGTGCCTCTCGGTACGTGATGATTTGCTGTGGGTCGCGAAACAACACCTTGTCTGCCCAAGGGGCTTGCATGGCTTTGTCCAACAATTCATGAACCAGGTTCAGGGTTTGTGCCCCATCGGGTGAACCCGGGGGATAAATGAACACAGGCCAAGCACTGCGCGGTGGCAACCGATCATGGATATAGCGATCGGTTTGAGCAGTCATGTGCCAGCCTTGAGTACCGACTTACCGATGATGAGTTGTTGCACTTCCGAAGCGCCTTCGTAAATGCGCAGGGAGCGGATGTCACGGTAAAGCGATTCGAGCTTGTTGCCAACCATCACACCCAAGCCGCCGTGCATTTGCAAAGCCATGTCGATCACTTGGCACGCGTTTTCAGTGGCTGTGAGCTTGGCCATGGCCGCTGCTTGTGTGTAAGCGCTGGCCGCTGGACCATCGCTGCCGGCGGTGTCGCGTATCCAAGCCGCGCGGTAAGTCAGCAGTGCAGCAGATTCGAGCAAGGACGCCATGTCGCCTAAGCGGGCTTGGGTCAATTGAAAATCACTCAGACGTTGACCAAACATGTGACGCGACTGCACGTGGTTCACGGCTTCTTGCAATGCGCGTCGACCCATGCCCAGTGCGGCACCAGCCACTGAGGCACGGAAAATATCCAAGGTACGCATGGCAAGTTTGAAGCCACCATTCACGTCACCCAGCAAAGCCGATTGATCCAATTGGCAATGGTTGAAACGCAGGGTGGCCAACGGGTGAGGCGACATGACTTGCAGGTGTTCATCGTCTTGTAAACCTGGATGCGGCGCATCCACGATAAAAGCAGAAATGCCGCGCGCACCAGCCGCCGCATCGGTTTTGGCAAAGAGCACATAAAAGTCGGCCATGCCGCCGTTGCTGATCCAGGTTTTGACGCCATTGACCTCAAAGCCCTGAGACACCGGGGTGGCGCTTGTGCGCATGCCGGCCACATCTGAGCCAGCGTCGGGTTCGCTCAAGGCAAAGGCAGCAATCTTTTGGCCCGATGCCACGGCAGGCAAATACCGGGCTTGCTGTGAGGGCGTGCCTGCCAGGGTGATGGCGCCACTGCCCAAGCCTTGCATCGCGAACGCAAAATCCGCCAACGGAGAAAACTGCGACAAGGTCTCGCGGATGATGACGAGTGCACGTGAGTCCAGCGCTGCCCATGCGCCGCCATGGGCCAGGGGCACCGCATAACGCAACCAACCCGCTTCTCCCAGTTTGTGAACCCATTCGCGGCATGCAGCGCGGTCGTCTTGCTCATTGACTCGCTGGGTGAGCATCCATGCGTGCAAAGAGGCGGCCAATTCGCGGTGGCGGTCTTCAAAAAACGGCAAAGCCCAAGGTGTGTTCATCTCAATCGCCCTCGAACACAGGTTGCTGTTTGGCGGCAAACGCTTGGTAAGCACGGTGGAAGTCTTGCGTTTGCATGCAAATGGCTTGCGCCTGTGCCTCGGCCTCGATCGCTTGGTCCAAGGTCATGGACCATTCTTGGTGGAGCATGGTTTTGGTCATGCCATGCGCAAAACTGGGACCCTGTGCCAGTCCCAACGCCAAAGCTTGGGCGGCACCTGTCAAGGCCTCAGGTGCATGCAGCTGGTTGAAAAACCCCCAGGCCAAACCTTCAGCCGCGCTCATCGCTCGTCCAGTGAACAAGAGTTCGCTGGCGCGACCTTGCCCAATCACACGGGGCAGCAAACTGCAGGCGCCCATATCTGCACCCGCCAAGCCAACCCTTGAAAACAAATACGACACACGCGTGCGGTCGGTGCCCAAGCGCATGTCGCTGGCCAAGGCCAGCATGGCACCTGCGCCGGCACACACACCGTCCATGGCAGCGATGATGGGTTGCGGGCACAAGCGCATGGCTTTGACCACATCGCCTGTCATGCGTGTGAATGTGAGCAACTCGGGCATGGTCATTTGGGTGAGCGGTCCGATGATCTCGTGCACATCGCCACCAGAACAAAAATTTCCCCCTGCACCTTGCAACACCACCACCCGCACATCGGTGGCCAAGCGCAAAGCGTGAAACAAGTCGCGCAGCTCGGCATAGGATGCAAAGGTGAGTGGGTTTTTGCGCTCGGGGCGGTTCAAGGTCAGGGTGGCCACACCTTGCTCATCGCATTCCCAGTCAAAGTGTTCGGCTGTGTGCGAACGCCAGCTTTGGTACTGGCTGTGCATCGGGTTGTTGGTGGGGATGAAATGTTTCATGGGGACTCCGCTGAAGACTTGCTGTGTTGCTTGACCCGACCCAACAGGGCATGCAGGTTGTTGACTTCCTGGCTGCTCAAGGTCTCAAACGCTTGCACGATCCAGGCTTCGTGCCGCTTGGCCATTTTTTTAAAGTGCGCCCTGCCCTGAGCGGTCAAGCGAATCAACCAGGCCCGACGGTCATCGGGCAGGCTGATGCGTTCGATCAAACCTTCTTTGACCAACTGATCGGTCACGGGTGTGATGTTGCCGCTGGTGACCATCATGCGGCGTGACAACTCGGTCATCTTCATGCCTTGCGGTGTTCGCTCGAGTTGCGACAACAAATCAAAGCGGGGCAAGGTGGTGTTGAATTCTTCCCGCAAGCCACTTCGCACCTGTTTTTCGATCAGTTGCGTGCAGGTGAGCATGCGCAGCCACAGGCGCAAAGCTTCGGGATGGTTGCTGTGTGCTCTTGCTTCCAGATCCATGGTTACCTCGGTGAATTGAGCAAACGGTAGAGTTGATCGCGGCCCGCTTCGTAAGGGCGAGGCCAAACCACCTCACGGCTGGCCAATTTGGCGGCTTCATGCAATGTCCAGTTCGGATCAGCCAAGTGCGGGCGTGCAATGGCACACAAGTCAGCACGGCCTGCAGCGATGATGCTGTTGGCATGGTCAGCCTCGCTGATGGCTCCCACGGCCATGGTGCCAATGTGCACTTCGTTGCGAATGCGGTCAGCAAACGGCGTTTGGTACATGCGTCCATACACCGGTTTGGCCAAGCGGGTGGTTTGCCCTGATGACACATCGATCACATCGCAACCGACCGCCTTGAACAAGCGTGCAATGGCCACCGCATCGTCATCGGTGTTGCCTCCAGGCGCCCAGTCATGGGCTGAGATGCGCACGCCCATGGGCTTGTCTGCGGGCCAAACGGTGCGCATGGCTTGAAACACTTCCAAGGGGTAACGGCATCGGTTCTCCAAACTGCCGCCATAGGCATCGTTTCGGTGATTGGTCAACGGGCAGATGAATCCTGAGAGCAAGTAGCCATGCGCACAATGCAGCTCCAGCCAATCAAACCCAGCCGCAAGGGCACGCTGCGTTGCTTGCACAAACTGCCCCTTCAAGGTTTGCATGTCAGCGAGGGTCATGGCGCGTGGCACCGCGTTGTTCGGCCCATACGCCACTGGGCTGGCGGCCATCAGCGGCCAGTTGCCTGCTTGCATCGGCTCGTCAATGGATTCCCAACCCAATTGGGTCGACCCTTTTGCGCCACTGTGGCCGAGTTGCAGCCCGATGTGGGCATGGTGTTGGTGCACAAAGTCGGTGATCCGCTTGAAGGCGACTTGCTGTGCATCGTTCCAAAGACCTGGACACCCGGCAGTGATGCGCCCCTCGGGTGTGGGGCTGGTCATCTCGACCATCAGCAAACCTGCGCCACCCAAAGCGCGAGCGCCCAGGTGCACCAAATGAAAGTCATTGACCAAGCCCTCAACCGCACTGTAGGTGGCCATGGGTGACACCACGATCCGGTTTTTCAATGTGAGCCCGCGCAATGTGTAGGGTAAGAGCATGGGTGCGACGGGTCGACCGCCTGACAACCAAGACTCGAAATGTCCCAGCCAAGCCGGGTCGCGCAGCCGCAGGTTTTCATGGCTGATGCGCTGAGACCGTGTGAGCAATGAATATGTGAACTGCTCAATGTCCATGTGGGTGTAGCGGTCCACATGTTCAAACCATGCGGTGGAATTGCGGGCTGCGTTTTGTATTTTCAACACCTCGACACTGCGCCGATCGACATAGGCTTGCAAGACGATGTGCATGTCAGCATCGGGGTGTTGGGCAAAGGTGTTTGCCAAATCAATGGCATCTTCCATGGCGAGTTTGGTGCCACTGCCAATCGAGTAATGCGCGGTGTGTGCTGCATCCCCCATGAGCACGATGGGTGTGCTTTTGCCAGCCACCTCTGCCCAATGCACCCAAGTCTGGCAGATCACGCGAGGAAACTGTATCCAATTGGCGGAACCACGCAAATGGGCAGCGTTGCTCATGAGGCTGTGACCATCCAAGTACTTGGCAAAGAGGTTTTGACAAAACGCCACACCTTCTTCTTGGCTCATCTGGTCGATGCCGTGCGCTTTCCACACCGACTCGGGTGTTTCGACGATGAAGGTGGATGTGTCGTCGTTGTATTGGTAGGCGTGGGCTTGAAACCACCCGTGCTCGGTTTGCTCGAAGGCGAAGGTGAACGCGTCAAAGGTTTTGTGTGTGCCTAACCATACAAAACGGCAATGGCGCACATCGATGTCGGGTTGGTAGGTGTGGGCGTAGCGGCTTCGGATGCGGCTGTTCAAGCCATCGCTGGCAATCACCACATCGGCTTGGTACTGCTGAGCCAGGGCTTGGTCGTCACTCACATCCGTCTCGAACACCAGTTGCACGCCCAGTTCTTCGCAGCGCTGCTGCAAGATGTTGAGCAAGTGTTTGCGACCAATGCCGCAAAACCCGTGACCCGTCGAGCGAATGCTGCGACCCTTGAAGAACACCTCGATGTCATCCCAGTGGTTGAACGCGTCGCCAATCAACTGGGCGGTGTGTGCATCGGCTGCCTGCAGGTTTTGCAGCGTCTGATCGCTCAGCACCACGCCCCAACCAAAGGTGTCGTAGGGGCGGTTGCGTTCAACCACGGTGATGTGGTGCGCTGGGTTTTGCTGCTTCATGAGCAGCGCGAAATACAGTCCAGCGGGGCCACCGCCAATGCACAGAATGTTCATGCCCCAATTGTTGAGGCCTAAAGTAAATCGCGTCAAGCCATGAATGCGCAAAGGCACAGAGGGTTTTCCCTTGAGCGCACAATAGCGTCATGCTTTACAAATTCAAATCCAAAGCCGCTGGTGACTTGATCATGCTCGAGCCGCAGGGCCAGCAGTTTTTGCAAATCATCGGTAAAACACCCGGGCCCCAAGGCATCATCGAGGCGGATGAAATGCCAGCAGCCATGGCGGCATTGCAACAAGCCGTGAGCGACCAAGAAGCCGCACAGGCCAACGCTGTGGCCGAGGCCAAAGCCCAAGGGCAAACCCCGCCACGCTTCGAGGCCATTGGCTTGCGCCAGCGTGCCAAGCCCATCACCGACATGCTCAAGCGTTGCCACCAAGCGGGGCAACCCATCGTCTGGGGCGTGTGAGCGTGTCCCATCCCTACCAGGCGCTCACGCCCTCGGTGGTGCTCGATGCATTGAGCGCATTGGGTCTGCCTGTGGATGGTCGATTGAGTGCCTTGAGCTCGTATGAAAACCGCGTGTACCAAGTGCACCTGGACGACGACAGCTCGGTGGTGGCCAAGTTTTACCGACCTGGACGTTGGAACGAAGCACAGATCCGAGAGGAACACGCGTTCACCGCAGCGTTGGTGGCGGACGACATCCCTGTCGTCGGCCCCCTGGTCTTGAACGGCATGAGCTTGCACGAAGCACGCATCGTGCATGACGGCGTGGATGGGCATTTCTGGTTCAGCGTGAGCCCGTGTCGAGGCGGGCGTGCCCCCGAGTTAGATGACCCCGATGTGCTCATGTGGATTGGCCGATTGATGGCCCGCATGCACCTGGTGGGTGAGCGACAAGCCTTTGTGCACCGCCCCGCCTTGAACCTGCACACCTTTGGCGAGGCACCGCGCGACCTGTTGGTGTCGCAGGGTTGGATTGCCGCTGAAGTGCAACAGCAGTGGCTGGACTTGTGTACCCAAGCGTTGGAATTGGTGCGCTCACGCATGCCCGCGCAAGTGCAGCAGTTGCGACTGCATGGCGACTGCCACCCCGGCAATATTTTGTGGACACCCGATGGCATGCCGCAGCCTGGGCCGCATTTCGTGGATTTGGATGACGCCCGCATGGGCCCTGCGGTGCAAGACCTGTGGATGCTGTTGCACGGCGATGAGCTCGAGCGTCGACAAAAGCTCGCGATTGTTTTAGAGGGCTATGAAAGCATGCGCCCCTTTGACCGACAAGAGCTGCAATGGGTGGAGCCGCTGCGCACCTTGCGCATCATTCACTACAGCGCCTGGTTGGCCAGCCGCCAAGATGACCCGGCTTTTCCGATGCACTTTCCTTGGTTTGGCACTGCCGACTACTGGCGTGGGCAGTGCGATACGCTCAGAGAGCAAATTGAGTTGATGGCGTGAACCTGTCATTGCGGGCGAAGCGAAGCAATCTCAGTGAAATCCCAAAACTAACGCAAAAACCCCAAGCTGAACACCTGTGGCCTCAGCTTGTCGGTCAATGCAGCATAGGCGTCTTCCAAGGGTGAAAAATGGATCGGCGCGGTGTCGCCGCTTTTGTTCCGCTCGGCAAGCGCATTGCGAATTTGGTACCAGCCCACGTCAGCGCGGTTGAGTTTGTAGGTCTCGCGCACCGAGCGTGTATCGGTGTGGGTGAAATAGGTTTTCCACAACACACGTCCAGCATCCAGCACCGCCGTGGCTTCGGGGGACAAGGTTTTGTCTGCCAGGTACTGCACCATGAAGTCGGATTCGAAGCGGTCGGAAGCATCCACTTCGGCCTCGGTGTAGGGGATGAAGTGGTTGACGATGGACCACTTTTTCCCATTCCATTCGAGGTTGTTGGCGCTGGCGGTTCGGTTGTTACGGTTGAACAACATCCACATCAGGCAATCGGTTTTGAATATGTCTGTCAGTGGTTCGGTCGGCTGCAGAAATTGATCGCGGTCGTTAAGCCAAGTGGGGCGAATCAATCGACGTACGGTAAAAATAATGGCAGCTTGTAAGACGTTTTCGATGGTTACGTAAAAGCCATCGCCTTGGCCATAAACAGAAGAAAAGAGAACTGTCTGCTGCTCTGCGTGTTGCATGTCGTTTTTGCCGCAGTACATGTAGGCAATTCCGTCATCAACCCAAGTTTTCACTCTTGGGGAGGAGGTAGCAGGAGTAATGCCATTCTTGAGTGGCAATGCAGGCTCTTTGTTTGTTTTTGGACGCTTTAACCAGACATTCAT
>CAJBOO010000251.1 GCA_903956845.1 uncultured Burkholderiales bacterium | reverse complement strand
GGCGGCCTGGCTTTGTATGGCTTGGAACCCACCACCGGCAAGCGCCACCAATTGCGCATCCACATGAACGCTTTGGGCATCCCCATCTTGGGCGACCAGTTCTACCCGGAGGTGCTGCGTGGCCCGGATGAAGCAGAAGACTTTGCCCAGCCTTTGCAATTGCTGGCCAAACGCATTCGTTTCACAGATCCCGTGACTGGCGAACGGCGCGAGTGGACGAGCTCACGCACCTGGCGTGTGTTCACCCCTGGCTGATCAAAGCCGCTCGGTCACCCAAGCCTGAACGCTGGCCAGCGCTTGTGGCAATCCGGCTGGGTTGGTGCCACCGGCCATGGCCATGTCCGGCTTGCCGCCGCCTTTGCCGCCCACCTGCTGAGCCACAAAGTTGACCAACTCGCCGGCCTTGACCTTGCCCAAGGTATCCGCGGTCACGCCAGCGGCCAGTTGCACCTTGTCACCATCGACACTGGCCAACACCACGACAGCGGATTTGAGTTTGTTCTTCAACTGGTCCAAGGTGTCGCGCAAAGCCTTGGCATCCGCACCAGGCAATTGCGCTGCCAGCAGCTTGACGCCTTGGATGTCGATGGCCTGCGCCAGCAAATCATCGCCTTGGGAGGCCGCCAGCTTGCCTTTGAGGGCAGTCATGTCTTTTTCCAAGCCGCGCACCTGCTCGAGCAACTGGGCCAAGCGGGCATTGAGTTCTTGCGGGGTGGCTTTCAAAGCACCCGCGGCCTGCGCCACGGTCTGCTCAAGGGTTTGCACATAGGCCAAGGCGTGGGTACCAGTGACCGCTTCGATGCGGCGAACACCAGCGGCCACGCCGCTTTCAGCCACGATCTTGAACAAGCCAATGTCGCCCGTGGCCTTGACGTGCGTGCCGCCGCAGAGCTCACGGCTGGCACCGATGTCCAGCACCCGCACGGTGTCGCCATACTTTTCGCCAAACAGCATCATGGCGCCGGTCTTTTGAGCGGCCTCGAGGTCCATCACACGCGCTTGGGTGGCGGCATTGGCCAAAATCTCGGCGTTCACCTTGGCCTCGATGTGCAAGATGTCATCGTCCGTGACCGGGGCGTTGTGGGCAAAGTCAAAGCGAGTGCGTTGGTCATTCACCAAAGAGCCTTTTTGCTGCACATGCGCGCCCAACACCTCGCGCAAGGCCTTGTGCATCAGGTGGGTGGCTGAGTGATTGCGCACCGTGGCGGCCCGCACATCCGCATCCACGCGGGCGGTCAGCGTATCGCCCACCTTCAAGCTCCCCTGCGCCACATGGCCATGGTGACCAAACACATCGGCCTTGATCTTGAGCGTGTCTTCCACCACGAACTGGGCGGCCTTGGACGATTCACCAGCCAGCAACCAACCTTGGTCCCCCACCTGGCCACCGCTCTCGGCATAAAAAGGGGTGGTGCTGAGCACCACGACGCCTTGTTGGTCGGCTGTCAGCGATGGCACCGATACGCCGTCCAGGTAGAGCGCGGTTACCTCGGCTTGGACTTGCAGGTGTTCGTACCCCACGAATGCATTAGCGGGGCCTGCATACTCCAGGGCGCGGTCCATCTTGAACTTGCCAGCCGCACGGGCCTGGGCTTTTTGTTTGTCCATGGCGGCCGCGAAGCCGGCCTCGTCCACAGACAAACCGCGTTCGCGACACACGTCGCCCGACAAATCGAGAGGAAATCCGTAGGTGTCGTGCAGCTTGAAAGCCACGTCGCCAGGCAGCACTTGGACACCCCCGCTGAGGGCCGCGTCCAAAATGTCCATGCCGTTTTCCAGCGTTTCGTAGAAACGCTCTTCCTCGGCTTTGAGCACGGCCATGATGCGGTCGGCTTGCTGCGCCAAGCTGGGGTAGGCCTCGCCCATGAGGGCCACCAGATCGGGCACCAGTTTGTGAAAGAACGGTGTTTTTTGACCGAGCTTGTAACCGTGGCGAATGGCGCGGCGGATGATGCGCCGCTGCACATAACCCCGACCTTCGTTCGACGGGATCACACCGTCACTCACCAAAAACGCGGTGGCACGGATGTGGTCGGCAATGACGCGCAGCGAGCTGTTGTGCAGGTCTTGACAGCCGGTTTCGCGAGCAGCCGCTGTAATGAGCGTGGCAAAGAGGTCAATTTCATAGTTGCTGTGGACGTGCTGCAAGATCGCGGCCAAGCGTTCCAGGCCCATGCCGGTGTCCACACAAGGCGCGGGCAATTTCTTCAACGAGCCATCGGGCTGCATGTCAAACTGCATGAACACGTGGTTCCAAATTTCAATGTAGCGGTCGCCGTCCTCATCGGGGCTGCCGGGGGGGCCGCCGGCGACCTCGGGGCCGTGGTCATAAAAAATCTCTGAGCACGGACCGCAAGGGCCGGTGTCGGCCATCATCCAAAAGTTGTCTGACGCGTATTTGGCCCCCTTGTTGTCCCCGATACGCACGATGCGCTCGGCGGGAATGCCGATCTCCTTGTGCCAAATATCGTAGGCCTCGTCGTCGTCGATATAGACCGTCACCCACAGTTTTTCAGGGGGCAGTTGGTAGACCTGGGTCAGCAGCTCCCATCCCCAGGTCAGGCTGTCGCGCTTGAAGTAGTCGCCAAACGACCAGTTGCCCAGCATCTCGAAAAAGGTGTGATGCCGCGCGGTATAGCCCACGTTTTCCAAGTCGTTGTGCTTGCCGCCCGCACGCAAACACGCTTGCACAGAGGCCGCTCGCACATAAGAACGCTTGTCTTCACCCAAGAACACGTCTTTGAACTGCACCATGCCCGAGTTGGTGAACATGAGGGTCGGGTCGTTGCCAGGCACCAAGGGGCTGGAGGCCACCACGGTGTGGGCGCGCTGGGCGTAAAAGTCCAAAAAAGTTTGCCGAATGTCGGCGACTGAAAAACGGGGAATGGTCATGGTGCGGGCTGCAATCGAGGTAGGCGGCACCCAAGCGAAGGCTCAAGCGACGTGAGCGGCAAATTTTATGCCATCATCCCCGCCAGCCTTTCTTCCACCCCTCTCCTGGTACCCATGGGTTTAACCACATGACAAACGCTGCCACTGCATCCGCCTCTCCCCTGAGCTTGCTCAACGATCCCAGCCTGCTCACAACCGACGCCCTGATCAACGGACAGTGGGTCAAGGGCCCCAGCCGCTTTGAGGTGCATGACCCGAGCAACGGCCGCTTGTTGGCAGACGTGGCCAACCTCGGTCCCGCCCAAGCGCAACAAGCGATCGATGCAGCCAACGCGGCATGGCCTGCGTGGCGCGGCAAAACCGCCAAGGAACGCAGCATCATCTTGCGCAAATGGTTTGAACTGCTGATGGCGAATGTGGACGACTTGGCCCGCATCTTGACGGCCGAGCAAGGCAAGCCTTATGGCGAGGCCAAGGGCGAAGTCGCCTACGGCGCGAGTTTCGTGGAGTGGTATGCCGAAGAAGCCAAACGGGTCAACGGTGAAACCCTCCCCCCGTTTGACAACAACCGCCGGTTGGTAGTGCTGAACCAACCCATCGGCGTCTGTGCGGCCATCACCCCTTGGAATTTCCCCTTGGCCATGATCACCCGTAAAGTTGCGCCCGCCTTGGCGGCGGGTTGCACCGTGTTGATCAAACCCGCCGAGTTGACCCCCTTGACTGCGCTGGCCGCGGCCGAACTGGCCGTGCGTGCGGGCATTCCTGCGGGGGTGTTGAACGTGCTCAGTGCAGATGCCGACAACAGCATCGCCATTGGCCACGTCATGTGCGACAGCGATGTGGTGCGCCACCTCAGCTTCACCGGCTCGACCGAGGTTGGACGCATCCTCATGGCTCAGTCCGCGCCCACGGTCAAAAAACTCTCGCTGGAGTTGGGCGGCAACGCGCCGTTCATCGTGTTTGACGACGCCCACATCGACTCAGCGGTGGAAGGCGCCATGGCCAGCAAATTCCGCAATGCAGGGCAGACCTGCGTTTGCGCCAACCGGATTTATGTGCAAGACAGTGTTTACGACACATTTGTCCAAAAGTTCGCGGACAAGGTCAAGGCCCTGAAGGTGGGCAATGGGTTCGAGGCAGGTGTGAGCCAAGGGCCTTTGATCGAACCGGCCGCCTTGGACAAAGTCAGCCGCCATGTCAGCGATGCCTTGGCCAAAGGCGGCAAGGTCTTGACCGGAGGCAAGGCTTTACATGGCCAGTTTTTCGAACCCACCGTGGTCGCCGAGGCCACGGCTGACATGCTGTGCGCCAAAGAAGAGACCTTCGGCCCCTTCGCGCCCGTGTTTCGCTTCCACACAGAGCAAGAAGCCATTGACGCGGCCAATGCCACCGAGTTTGGCTTGGCCAGTTATTTCTACAGCCGAGACATCGGCCGCATTTACCGCGTGAGCGAAGCCCTGGAATACGGCATGGTCGGGGTCAACGTGGGCATCATTGCCACCGAACACGTGCCTTTTGGAGGCGTCAAGCAATCGGGCTTAGGCCGGGAAGGTTCCAGGCACGGCATGGCCGAATACTTGGAAATGAAATATCTCTGCATCGGTGATATATTCGTGTCTTGAACAAGTTGAGAAATTACATAAATCATGAAAAATCAACATATTTACATCAAATTCCTCACACTTTTGCATGCCATCGAGGGCAAAGGCGAGCTACCTGAGCTGGATTTAGACGCCAAGCGCTTGCTTGAAGTCATCGCTGTGCACCACAGCCAAAGCAAACCCATGACGGTTTCGGATGCCATGGGCCTGAACCACATCGCATCCCCCGCCACGATTCACCGCAAACTCGATTTGTTGCGTGACATTGGGATGATCGACACGGTTTTTGAAGGCACCAACCGCCGCACCAAGTTCTTGGTTCCCACCGAACAAGCCCACCAATACTTCCAAACCGTTGGTAATGTGATGGAAAAGGCCGGTTTGGCTATTTGATTGTTTGAAATTGACAAGAAAATAACAAAATTCACATTCGATGCAGCGACAAAAAAAGCACCTGTGACCCAGGTGCTTTTTTCATGGGGTGTGGCATGTTCAGATCAGCGTCACCCCGGTTTTGCTCTGGATCTGCTCGCGGGTCACGCCGTCGGCCAATTCCACCAACTTCAAGCCCTCGGGTGTCACATCCATCACACCCAAATCGGTGATGATGCGGTCAACCACCCCCAAGCCGGTCAAAGGCAAGGTGCACTGTTTCAAGATCTTCAAGTCTTCGGTTCCGTCTTTTTTCTTGGCCACGTGTTCCATCAAGATGATCACGCGCTTGACGCCGGCCACCAGGTCCATCGCCCCCCCCATGCCTTTGATCATCTTGCCTGGGATCATCCAGTTGGCCAAGTCGCCCTTCTCACTCACTTGCATGGCACCCAAGATCGACAAGTTGATCTTGCCGCCACGGATCATGGCAAACGATTGATCGCTGCCAAAAATGGCTGAGCCTTTGATGGTGGTCACCGTTTGCTTGCCGGCATTGATCAGGTCAGCGTCCACCTCATCTTCGTGGGGAAACGGGCCAATACCCAACATGCCGTTTTCGCTTTGCAGCCACACTTCCAGATGGTCGGGCACGTGGTTGGCCACCAGGGTGGGGATGCCAATACCGAGATTCACATAAAAACCGTCTTGCAGTTCGTTGGCCGCACGAGCGGCCATTTGGTCTTGGGTCCATGCCATGTCGATTCCTCAGTTGCTGTCGCTGGTGGTGCGTTTTTCGATGCGCTTCTCGGGGGTGGGGTTGTGCACGATGCGGTGCACATAAATACCCGGCAAGTGGATGTCGTCGGGGGCCAAATCGCCCGTGTCGACGATGCGCTCGACTTCCACCACACAGATCTTGCCTGCGGTGGCGGCAGCGGGGTTGAAATTACGCGCAGTCAAGTTGAAGCGCAAATTGCCAGAGCGGTCAGCCACATCGGCCTTGATCAAGGCAATGTCAGGCACCAAGGACAGCTCCATGACGTAGGTTTCGCCATCGAATTCACGTAATTCTTTGCCTTCAGCCACCAAGGTGCCCACACCGGTTTTGGTGAAAAACGCTGGGATGCCTGCGCCACCGGCTCGCAGTTTTTCAGCCAGGGTGCCTTGGGGCGTGAAGTCCAGTTCCAATTCGCCCGCCAAATACTGGCGCTCGAACTCTTTGTTTTCGCCCACGTAGCTGGAAATCATTTTTTTAATCTGACGGGTCTCAAGCAATTTACCCAAGCCAAAGCCATCGACGCCTGCGTTGTTGGAAATCACGGTCAGGTCTTTGACGCCGCTGTCACGCAAGGCGTCGATCAGCGCTTCGGGAATGCCGCACAGGCCAAACCCACCGACAGCCATCAACTGGCCGTTGGCCACGATGTCCTTGATCGCCTCTGCGGCGGATGGAAATACCTTGTTCACTCGAATCTCCTGAAATCTTCGATTCATTCTAAGGGTCGCAGATTGCATCAAACTGAATGTGACTGGGCATAATCCTTTGAAAAGGAGACACCATGTCACGCTACCCCGCCCCAGAAATCAAAGACTTGCCCGAAGACATCCGCGCCAAGGTGCTCGAGGTGCAAGAAAAAGCCGGTTTTGTGCCCAATGTGTTTTTGGCCTTGGCCCGACGCCCCGCCGAGTGGCGCGCTTTTTTTGCGTACCACGATGCGTTGATGGTCCCCGAATCTGTGGGCCGCGAGAGCAACCTGACCAAGGGTGACCGTGAAATGATCATCACCACGACCAGCGCGGCCAACCACTGTTTGTATTGCGTGGTCGCCCATGGCGCCATTTTGCGCATCTATGAAAAGAAACCCCTGGTGGCTGACCAAGTGAGCGTGAATTACCGCAAGGCCGACATCACCCCACGCCAACGGGCCATGCTCGACTTTGCCATGAAGGTCTGCCTGAACTCGGACGCCATCGAAGACGCCGACTTTGCGCCCCTGCACGCGCATGGTTTGAACGATGAAGACATTTGGGACATTGCAGCGATCACGGCGTTTTTTGGCTTGTCCAACCGCATCGCCAGCTTCTCGGGCATGATGCCCAACCCAGAGTTTTACGCCATGGGTCGGGTGCCCAAAGAGAAAAAGTAAGGCCCCCTTAATGCGTCACACGACCCATTTGCATGTGTCCGAGCACCATGTCTACCAAATCGTTCTCGAAAGTTTGGGAATCGATGTGGTGGAAACGCTCCAGGGAAGCACTGCGCAAACACCCCATGAGTGACCTGCTCAATACAAACCAACGGGTTTCATTCATGTCTGGCATCTGCGGATGCTCGAGGTAGCGCAAGCAGCCCACCAATCGCTGCACCATGGACTGAACCGACTGGGCGGTTTCATCGGGTTGTTCCAGCAGCCAGCACAAGCGGTTCATGGCCCGTCGGTAATTTTTGCCCAAGGAAAAACCGTTGATACAAATGCGTACGTACTGCCTCACGAATGCCTCTGGATCAACGTCTTGTGGGTCTTGAGAACACTCGATGGCGAACAAATAGCTCTCGAGTTCCCTCAGCACCAAGGCGCGGGCATGTTGTGACATGGCACGAAAAATGGCTTCTTTGCTGGAGAAATACTGGTAGAGGGTTCCGACTGAAAACCCGGCTTTGGCTGCTATTTTGTTGGTGGTCAAGCCGACAACCCCTTCGCGGTCGACGATTTGCGAGGTGGCTTCAAAAATGGCATCGATGGTCAGCTGTGCTCTTTTTTGAACCGGTTGCTTGCGCATGATGTTGGATGACAACTCATCAGGAAGTGTCACTTGAGGTTTCTCCAGGCTGCCTAGTGTGGCAAAGGCCTGATGTTACTCATTTATTACTCATAAATCCCGCTATGTCATGGCTTCTGTCTATAAATGAAGATTTATACAGGTCAATCAGGACCCTGAATAGCCAGCCTCAAACCAAGAGATCCATCAACCACTGAGGCATGGGAGCGGATTTTTGCGCTGGGAAATTCACCCACACCGTGGTGGCGCCTCCCGCCGCATGGATCACGCCAGGCATGTCGGTGCGCTCCAACGTGGCCCAAGACTCGAAAGTGCTTCGCTTAGGGTCACTGACATACATCTTGACCAACACATCGCCTGGGTACTCCAGCTGCTTGTAAAAATTGCAAAACGCATTCACGATGACAGGCCCTTCACCCGTTGGCACGGGCTGACAGCCAATGGAAGTCATCCAGTCGATGCGCACGGTTTCGAGGTAGCGGAAATAGCTGCCATTGTTGAGGTGGCCCATGGCATCCATGTCACCCCAGCGGATCGGAATGACTTGTTCGAACACCCATTTTTTGTTTTCTGGGACCAGGATCCTCATGCGCCAAATCCATCGTCCGCGGCAATGATGGCGCCATTGATGAAATCACTTTGAGGGCTGGCCAACATCACCAGCACCGCGTCTAAATCGTGCAATTGCCCCAAGCGCTTGCGGGGCAGCATCTGCACCAGCTTTTGACCTTGCGGTGTTTGCCAATGGTGTTGGTTGATTTCGGTTTCGATATAGCCCGGACAAATTGCATTGACATTGATGCCATGTTTGCCCCACTCCACCGCCATGGCCTTGGTCATGTGCACCACGGCAGCCTTGCTCATGCTGTACACCCCAATTTGGGGTAACACGCGAATGCCCGCCATGGAAGCAATGTTAATGATGCGAGCCCCCGAGAAAGGGGCGGCATGGGCTTCTTGCGCGTCTTTGGCTCTGGCCAACATCCGCTTGGCCGCGGCTTGCGCCACGAAAAAAGCCCCCTTGGTGTTGGTGTTGAAGATGAAGTCGTAGTCTGCCTCGCGCACGTCTTGCAGCCGTTGGGTGTTGCTCACGCCCGAGTTGTTGATCAAGATGTCAATCGGGCCGACTTCGCTTTCGGCAAAGTTCATGGCTGCTTCAATGCTGCCGATGTTGGTCACATCCATGCTCACCACATGCGCATCACCCCCATCCGCCTCAATTTCTGCCCGCAAAGACTTCAACATTTCCACGCGTCTGCTGGCCAAAACCACAGCCGCGCCTGCCGCCGCCAGCGTTTTGGCAAACTGCGCCCCTAAGCCGCTGGATGCGCCGGTGATCAAGGCCACGCGGCCAGATAAATCGAGGGTGTAAGCCATGCTCTTCTCCTTGGACAATGCCGCATTATCACCAGCCCTGACAGGGGCTCAGCGCATAGAATCTCACGCTCTGACGACACCATTGAAATCGCCTGCATGACACCCCAACACTTACTCGAACAATTCGGCCCGCGTGAAGCCATGGACTATGACGTGGTCATCGTGGGTGGTGGCCCCAGCGGTTTGGCTGCAGCCATTCGCCTCAAACAACTGGCCAATGAAAAAAGCCAAGAACTCTCGGTGGTGGTCATCGAAAAAGGCTCTGAGCCTGGCGCACATATCTTGTCAGGTGCAGTCATGGACCCCCGCGCCATCACCGAGCTCTTCCCCAACTGGCAGGAATTAGGCGCACCTTTGCACCAAGCGGTCACCGCTGATGAACTGCTGGTGTTGTCTGAAAAGGGCGCCACTGCTACACCCGGGTGGCTGATGCCGCGCAATTTCCATAACGACGGTTGCTATGTCGTGTCGCTCAGCAATGTCGTGAAGTGGCTGGGCCAACAAGCTGAAAACCTCGGCGTCGACATCTTTCCCGGCTTCACCGCTGCTGAAGTGCTTTACAACGAACACGGCGCGGTCAAAGGCGTGGCCACTGGGCATGTGGGACTCAGCAAAGACGGCGAGCCCACCGACCACTTCCAACTCGGCATGGAGCTCAACGCCAAATACACCTTGTTCGCTGAAGGCGCTCGTGGGCACCTGGGCAAGCAACTCATCGAACGGTTCCAGCTCAATGCAGGCAAAGACACTCAAACCTTTGCGATTGGCATCAAAGAATTGTGGGAGATCGATCCTGCGCTGGCCAAACCTGGTTTGGTGGTGCACACCTCTGGTTGGCCCATGACCGACAACACGTTTGGCGGCGGTTTTTTGTATCACCTCGAAGACAACAAAGTCACTTTGGGCTTTGTGCTCGGCCTTGATTACCAAAACCCCTACCTCAGTCCTTTTGAAGAAATGCAACGCTGGAAAACGCACCCCAGCATCCGCGCACATTTAGAAGGCGGCAAACGTATCGGCTATGGCGCGCGTGCCATCAACAACGGCACTTTGCAAGCTTTGCCCAAAACCGTATTTCCTGGCGGTGCTTTGATTGGCTGCGACGCGGGCTATCTGAATGCCGCCCGCATCAAAGGCAGCCATGCCGCCATCAAAACCGGCATGCTCGCGGC
>CAJBOO010000250.1 GCA_903956845.1 uncultured Burkholderiales bacterium | reverse complement strand
GCCGGTGTCGCCATCGCAAATCATCGGCGTTTGGGTGATGCTGGTGAACTGCGTCACGCGGTTCACCATATCGCTGTATGTGGCCAAACCCGCATCGGGCATGCCCAAATAAGACGCTATGGTGCCATAGCCGGTCATATAGAGGGCCTCAAAGCCCATTTGATCAGCCATCTTGGCTGACACCATTTCATACACACCAGGAGCGACAACCAACTGACCTTGGCTCAGTCTTTGTTTCAGCATGGCACGGCGTTGTGTGTGTGTCAGCGTGGAGATACCTTGTTTGATCATGGGATGGCCTTGGCGCGTTCGAGGGCGTCGATCATGGACGATTGACGAATGTAAGCACGTGCGCGAACGGGGTCCATACTGAGTTCGCGCAGGGCTTGTTGGTTTTCTTTTCTTTTGATGGGATCGCGCTCTTCAATGTCGCGCTTGTTGCGTGCCGTGCTGGCATTGATGTAGTCAATGGCGATGGTGCGACGCTGCCGCTCATACTGGTCAAGCACCGCATCCGATTCGCCCTTTTGCAATACACGCAACAACTTCTCTGTGAGATTCATGGCGTCGTGAATGCCACCATTCATGCCCATGCCGCCCAGCGGGTTGTTGATGTGCGCAGCGTCCCCGGCCAACACCACACGCCCATGTCGAAAGCGCTGCGCTACGCGTTGATGCACTTTGTACAAGGTTCGGTGTTGGGTGTCATAGGCCTGAGCTTGCGGCAGCAGGTTTTGCAATCGGGCTTGAACAGACGCATCGGTCAGCACAGCCTCGTCGGTTTCTTCGGCCTTGGTGGGAAACAGCACCCGCCACAGGGTGGGCACGCGCAGCAAGACACACCATTCATGCGGGTCCGAGCAGTAGTTCACATAGGACAGACGCGGCAGATGGTCGGCATATTCAAACGCGGTGGATACCACCAAAAACCGCTCGGGGTAGGTGAAGCCTTCGAACCCGATATTCAAGCTGCGCCGAACCGCGCTCCATGCGCCGTCTGCACCAATCAGGTAATGCGCTTGCAGGGTGCGGGCTTCATCCGCTTGGTTGAAGTCCACTTGCACTTGTTCAGCAGTTTGAGTGACTTGGGTGACTTTGGCATCAAACAGTATTTGCACGTGCGGCATGGTATTCAATTGGGCTTGAATCATCTGCGTCAATTTCCATTGCTCGCATTGCAGCCTGAAAGGATGATCTGTGTCGGGCGCGATCAACTGCATATCGAACTCGGCAATCACGCCTTCTTGTCGATCGCGTTGCTGGGTATAGCGGGCCACCAATCCTTGTGCCACCAAGTCGTCGGTCAGACCCAGCGGGGCCAACATATCCAAAGTGGGCGGGTGGAAGGTGGAGGCACGCAAGTCCCGGTTAAGGGTTGGTGCAGATTCAAGCACGGTGACTTTCACGCCTTGGTTGGCCAACAACAAGGCGCTAACCAGGCCAACCGGTCCAGCGCCTGCGACCACGACATGGGCTTGATGTGTTTGCATGGGATGTGCTTATCAGAAGTTCATTCAAGGCATGTTACTCAAATTCATCCCCTTCATTGTGTAGGTCTATAGGACGATTGAGAATGTCATCAACAATAGGGTTGGCGCACAACCCGCCAACCATCCTCATATTGATAGGAAACAAGCCATGAACTGGTCGCTCGACTTCATACAAACCACTGCGGTGGGTGCCATTGCGTTGTTTCTGGGGGTGGCTGTGTTGAGGCGGATGCCGGTGCTGCGGCGCTACAACATCCCTGCCGCTGTGGTTGGTGGCTTGGTGATTGCCATCCTGGTGACGATGTCGCGCGAGTTCAATGTGGCAACGGTCCAATTCGACACCACCTTGCAATCGCCCTTGATGACTGCGTTTTTCACCTCCATTGGCTTGAGTGCCAGTGTGGGTTTGTTGAAAGCAGGCACCAGACAAGCTTTGGTGTTCCTGGCGTTGGCGACTTTTTTAGCGGTCATCCAAAGTGTGATCGGCATCGCCACTGCAGTGCTCTTTGGCCAATCACCCTTGCTGGGTGTGCTCATGGGGCCAGCCGCACTCACTGGTGGCCCCGCCACTGCCTTGGCCTTCGCACCTCAATTTGCAGCAGCAGGCGTAACTTCTGCGGAATCGGTGGCCATAGCGGCGGCCATGGCCGGCATCGTCATGGGCGGCTTGGTCGGAGGCCCGATCGTGACGCGCTTGCTGGAGCATCATCAACTGAAAGGGTCCGCAACAAAACACGCTGAACCATCAGCCACACACCAACCCGTAGATGTCAGCAGCGATGAAGAGGACGACATGTTGGCAGCACTCAAAGGCATCGGCGTTTTGCTGGTGGCCATGGGCATCGGTGCATGGCTCAGTGGCCTCATGAAATCAGCCGACTTGACCCTGCCTGGGTATGTCGGTGCCATGATCATGGGTGCCTTGATTCGCAATGTGGACGATCGAACCCAGTGGCTGCGTATTCCGCATGAACTGACAGAACGCATGGGTGTGGTCTGTCTTTCCTTGTTTTTATCTGTTGCCTTGATGAACTTGAAGCTGTGGGAACTGACCAGCATTGCTGCCCCGCTGCTAGTGAACCTGGTCATTCAAGTGGTGGCGGTAGCTGTGTTTTGTTGGTACGTGGTCTTCAGGGTCATGGGCCGCGATTACGACGCGGCTGTCATGAGTGGTGGATTCACAGGCTTCATGCTGGGTACAACCGCGAATGCGATGGCAGTGATGCATTCGGTGGTGCAGCGCTATGGCCCATCGCCACGCGCGTTTTTGGTGGCTCCCATTGTTGGGGCTTTCTTCATCGATTTCACCAACGCCTTGCTGATCACAGGCTTGTTGAACCTGCTGAGTTAGGTTTTTTTGAAAGATTGCTTCTGCCAATTCATTCACGCCAAAGAAAGGGTAATCACATGCGCTTGTCATATGTATGGACCTGTTTGACATGGCTTCTTTGCTGGCCCGCGCAAGCCTTTGAAATATCCACAGGAGACAACGTGCAATGCGAGGTCACAGTCAATGGCAAGACCGGGGTGGCCACTGAAATTTGGAACCGCTATACCGACCTCAAAGACCGCAGCCCTGAGCTTGGAAAAGCAGTGGCCGTGATGCGTTTGGATGGTGACGGGTGGCCCACCATCATCTTCGACCAGCCTGCCCATGAAAAATCTATCCAAGGCTCTCAAACCATTTGGGACTTTGTGTACTTCCACGAATGTGCCCACGCCCAAAACCCCTCAATCACTGAAATTGGCGCCAATTGCGCGGCTTACTTGGAGATGGGGCGTCGAGGTTTGATGAATTACCACCGATCCAAACAACTCGAAACTATGCACTTCAACATGATGAGCATCTTGCCTATCGAGTACGCAGGCTCGGGCGCACAGTTTTGGCATCAAACACTGCAATGCGTGAGAAAAACGCAGCAAGAATCTCTTCGTTGATGAGCGCATGACACCCTTGAAAATGGATCCCCAACAAACCGCACAGGCCTTGCCCTTTATGAGGCTGTCGCAAGCCATCACATCGCTGTTGCAAGACACATCGGTTGTGGTCTCGCCGCGTTTGGTGCAACCTCTTTCGAATGCGGGCAGTTTGTTTGTCATGCCTGCCGCAGATGCACAACTGGCTATCACCAAACTCATCACTTGGGTGGCAGACAACCCCTCGCGGGGATTGCCAGCCATCCAGGGCGAAGTGATGGTGTTTGATGCGCGTGATGGCCGTTTGTTACACGTGTTGGATGGCCCAACGGTGACGGCCCAACGCACAGCGGCCGTGTCTTTGCTGGCTGCACAGCGACTCGCTCCCCATCCCCAGGGCCGTTTGTTGCTGGTGGGTGCAGGGGTGCAGGCCAAAGCGCATTTGCATGCCTTTGTGCAAGGACTGGGTGTGAAAGAGGTGAGGGTGGCTTCGCGTACACGAGCAAGTGCCCAAGCTTTGGTGGAGGAGGCTCAGTCTTTGGGCGTGCGCGCTGCCATCGCTGAAAGCGCCGACCAAGCCTTGGCTGAATGCAGTTTGGTGGTCAGTGCCACCAGTGCACAAGAAATTGCCGTACGTGGCATGCCGCGTGACGATGCCTTCATTAGCGCCATTGGTGCATTCACTCCTGCCATGGTGGAGTGGGCCCCCGAGGTTTGCAGGCATGTGGCTCAACATGGACGGGTGGTGGTGGACACCCGAGACGCCGACCATGAAGCCGGGGACTTATTGCAAGCGGGCTTGGATGTGGTGCAGTTTCCAAGCTTGCAAGACCTGGTTCTTGAACACACGGCCTTCGACACAAGCCCATCAGGTCCTGTGTTTTTTAAGAGCTGTGGATGGGCGGGCTGGGATTTGGCCGCAGCCAGATGCGTGGTGCAAGGGAGCTTGAATCCATCCTCTTGAAGGCATGTCATGACACAACCAATTCCACTGTGCCCCCTTTTTCACGGGATTTTTCCTGATGGCCTGCTTTGCCAGACCGGTGTTCAGGGTG
>CAJBOO010000249.1 GCA_903956845.1 uncultured Burkholderiales bacterium | reverse complement strand
TTCAGCTACCAAAATACAGTCAGTGGCGTTGTGACCACTTATAACGTCGCCAAAGGAAACTCCATTCCCGGCACCTACAAGCAACAAGCCTTTGCCGAGTTGGCTTGGTCAAACCCTGCTTGGGGCTTTCAGACTGCGTTGAATGCCGTGCACAACAGTGCAGTTCACGTCAATGATTTGAATACGGGAACGC
Organism: uncultured Burkholderiales bacterium; assembly: GCA_903956845.1. GTDB lineage: Bacteria > Pseudomonadota > Gammaproteobacteria > Burkholderiales > Burkholderiaceae_C > Limnohabitans. The sequence goes on along the minus strand of CAJBOO010000249.1, from coordinate 21,234 downwards.
AAGCAGCTGGGTACACAGTTTTTAACTTGCGTGCCAGCTTGAACCAAAAAACAGGCGCATGGAGCACCACTGAATACCTGACCTTGAACAATTTGACTGATAAACAATACATTGGCTCAATCAAGGTGAACGACAGCAATTCACGTTTTTATGAACCTGCTGCCCCTTTCAACTGGATCATTGGCGCGAAAGCCTCCTACAAGTTCTAATTCAGTCCCAAGCCGCTTCGGGAACTTTTCCCGAAGCGCATTTCTTGGCCTGCTCTAAGATGCATCCCTGATATGAACTTTTCACTAAAGGTCTGCCTCATGAAAATTTTGCCATTCAGCGCAGCTTTGGCTTTGTCTGCATTTTCGGTTGCCACTCCGGCTTGGAGCCAAGCCCGTGCTTTTGCCACCAACGAAGGGGCTGGCTCAGTCTCTGTCATTGACATTGCAACTGACACGGTGCTCAACACTTTTGAAACAGGCGGCAAGCCGCGCGGCATTGCGGTTTGCAAAGGCAGCAACAAAGTGTTCGTCTCCGAGCAAAACGCTGAAGAGCTGTGGCAAATCGAACCCAGCACGGGCAAGATTGAAAAACGCGTGAAGTTGGGCGAGTCGCCAGAGGCGGTTTACTGTTCACCCAAGGGCGACTTACTGGGCGTGGCCAATGAAGGCACCAACAGCATCAGTTTCGTCAACGTCAAGTCCTTCAAGATAGCCTTTTCCATCCCCGTTCATGGCAAAAACCCTGAGCATGGTGTCTTCAGCCCCGATGGCAAATTCATGTTGGTATCGGCTGAAGAGGCAGACCAAGTGGACATCTTGGACATTGCCAAGCGCAAGCAAGTCGGCTCCATCAAAGTGGGTCAACGTCCCCGTGGCATTGCCTTCACTCCCGACGGCAGCAAAGCTTTCGTTGCGGTTGAAAGCGACAGTTTGCTGGTCGCCATTGACATGAAAGAACGCAAGGTGCTGGGTCAGCAAGCGGTGGGTAAGCGCACCTCAGGTGTCGCTGTCTCACCCGATGGCGCCTTTGTGTATGCCACCAATGGTGGTGACGCCAACGTGTCCGTGGTTCGCACCGACAACTTTGAGTGGGTTGAAAACATCGCCATTGGCCAGCGTCCCTGGAACATGGCTTTCAGCCCTGATGGCACCAAGCTTTACGTGGCTTCTGGTCGCAGCCACAGCATCAGCGTGGTGGATGTTGCTACCCGCAAAATGGTCAAAGAAATTCCCACAGGCAAATTGCCTTGGGGCGTGGTCACCCAATGACCGATCAGCGTTACGACCGCATGATGGTGCTGCTGCACTGGTTGCTGGCACTGGGTTTGATCAGCCAACTGGGCTTGGGTTTGTGGATGGAAGGCATTCCCAAAGAACCTCCCGGTGAACGAGCCGCTTGGTTCAATTTGCACAAATCCATCGGCATGGTGCTGGGTTTGTTCATCCTGTGGCGCATGGGCTGGCGAGTCACCCATTCTGTCCCCGCAGACTTGCCTGACACACCAGGATGGCAACAAACCGCAGCCAAACTCAACCACGGACTGATGTACGTTTTCATGTTGGCGTTGCCATTGAGTGGTTTCCTGGGTTCTAGCTTTTCGCAGTACCCAGTCAAATTTTTTGGCATGCCCTTGCCCCGTTTATGGGAGCCAGTGCCAGAGGTCAAATCGGTGCTGAGTGAAGTCCATGAATTCACTGCGTTTGCTTTGCTGGCCCTGCTGGCTTTGCATTTGTTGGCTGTGTGTTGGCATGTGGCTGTTAAGCGTGACGGTCTGCTTCAGCGCATGTCTTGGCGCAATAGCGACACCTGAGCAGTGCTGCCCAAGCCAATGCTTGGGTGTGTCGATAGGGGCGTTAAATCACCTTAAAGTGATGCGTCCCATCCCGCTTGAGTTGCTCCACCAAACCGTACTCCCAATCCAGGTATGCCTGCATGGCTTCTGCTGGGTTGTTGGTGCCTTCGTAGGGGCGTCGGTAGCGGTCAATCCGGGGGCTCGCTAAATAGGATTCACCTTGTTGGGTACTGAAGCCTTGCGCCATCCATGCAGCATTGCCGCCTGGCAACCACAACACCTCAACACCAGAACGGACCAAGGGTTTGAGTTCAGCCACGGCATAGCGTGAAGCCACTCCATCCGCACAAGTGAGCACATACCGGTTGGCTTTGTGAACCCGTGTGAAGTCTTGTGCCATTTGAGAGCGCAACAACCACCATGCCCCGGGGATATGCCGTTTGACGTACGTGGCGCTGTCGCCCACGTCAATCACCATGCTCAGGTTGCTGCGGTTGGCCAACCATTCTTTGAGGGTGGCCGGATCAACCTCTGGGACGGGTGCCAAGGTGTCAGGCAGTTGTCCGATGGCAGTTGCGGTGTCTTGCAGGTCCTGCGCCTGAATGTCTTTCAAAACCGAAGCTTCCCAGCCCATTTGAACCAACCAAGAGGCGGCCATGGAAGCACGCACACCGTCATCGTCATACAAGACCACGCGTGCACCGCGCACACCCACATGGTGATCGGTTTCTTGAACCAACTGACCACCGGGTGCGTTGAGCGCACCAGGCAAGTGACCCAACGCGAATTCTTCAGGGGTGCGCACATCAAACAAATAGGTATTGCGGGCAGGGTCGCTTTGCCATTCGCGCAATGTGTCGCGATCAATGCGTTGCACGCCTGCTCTGAACAACAAAGCCAGGGCCGTGGCAGCAGATTTGCTGCGATCTGCTTCACTCACCTCACCAAATCGTTTGTCTGCTTTTTGCTCAAGCTCAAAGCCAGCCAATGTCCATCCAATCGTGCCGTTGCGCAATGCACAAACCGGATTGGGGATGCCGGCGTTGATGAGCGATTGCGCCCCGATGATGCTGCGAGTGCGACCAGCACAGTTGACCACGATGCGGGTGGTGGCACTGGGCGCCAAGGCCCGTGCACGCAACACCAATTCGCCGCCAGGCACGCTGATAGCGCCGGGGATGCTCATGGTTTGGTATTCGTCGAAACGGCGTGCATCCAGCACCACCATGTCTGATTGGCGGTCGAGCAAAGCCTTGACTTCATGTGCTGAAAAAGAGGGGGTTTTGCGCTGCGACTCGACCAATTCGCCAAACGCTTTGCTGGGCACGTTCACGTCCCTGAATAACTCGCCACCGCCTGCAGCCCATCCTGCCAAGCCATTGAGCAAGATGCTGACCTGGCTGTAGCCCAAACGGATCAGCACGACGGCTGCTTTGAGGGTGATGCCTTCGCCGTTGTCCAACAACACCACGGGGGTGTCTAAGCGAGGAATGCGGCGAAACACCTCGGACTCGATCCGCCCATAAGGGAGGTTGATGGCAAACAACGGATGGCTTTGCGCATAGGGATCTTCTTCTCGCACATCGACCAAGGCGATTTCTTGGCGTTGCAGCAAGGCTTCGCGCACCTGCTGGTAAGTGGTCACTGGGTAGGGGTGGCCAGGGTCCGCTGCTACAAGTTCTGCTGCGGGTGCCGCCACGTTGGCCACAGCCCCTTCCACAACCGGTTGCACAACAGGTTCCAACACCTGAGCGGCCAAGGTGGGCAATGGCGAGGGCGATTCAACAACCGGTGCAGGCACTGCTGCAGCGGTCATGGGCGCTTGTCGCACTGGCTCGCCGGACATCGCCACATTGCTGTAGCCAGACACGAAAGTCGAACGGCTGCCGTCTTCTCGGTAGCTGTGGCGTTCAATCTTGCCAATGTTGCCGCCGTAGACATGGATGCTGATGGACACTTGATCTCGCAGCGCATTCCATACTTTGTGCACATCGCCCATGCGTGGTGAGACGGTCTCGATGTCACCGGGCAGCATGTCGATTTGAAACCCTGCAGGCACCCAGCGCCCGTCCGACATGCGGCTGTAGGGCTGGCAAGACTCTGAGCCGCGCAACATGCCCACCAAACCCCAAACCGTGTGGTCATGAATCGGGGTCGATTGACCAGGACCCCAGACAAAGCTCACCACGGAAAAGCGGTCTTGCGGATCGGCGTAAAGCAAATACTGTTGGTAGTGCTGGGGATGGTGCTGCGCGCAGTCGGGATGCAACCAATCGTCGTTGCGCAGCAAGGGGTACATCACGTGCTTGATTTTTTCCAACAAGCTTTTCTCGTTGGATTCGGATTCGACCAACCGGGTCAGGTCTGCCAAAAACTGGTGGAGCCGGGCAGTGGAAGGGGGTGCAGCGTGCATCTCTGGGCAAGTTGAAAATCTGGTGCCATTGTTTCACAGGAAAAGGGCGGCCCCAAGCCCCTCAGTCCACGCCAATCAACGCGGCTGCCGAAGAAGCTATGCTTGGAGCCCAGATGAACACGACCACCCATTCACCCTTTGTATTGGCAGGCGTCATGGGCTGGCCCATCGCGCATTCCCGCTCACCCTTGATCCATGGCCACTGGCTGGCGCAGCTTGGCCTGCGCGGTGCCTATGTGCCGTTGCCGGTCAACCCCGTGCGACTGCCTGAAGCCCTCACGGGTTTGTCTGCGCTGGGTTTTGCAGGCTGCAACTTGACCTTGCCACACAAAGTGCAGGCCTTGGATTGCATCAGCCAGCTAGACGATGTGGCGCGGCAAATCGGTGCGGTCAATACCGTGGTTGTTCAACCGGATGGCAGCTTGCGCGGCACCAACACCGATGCCTTTGGATACATGCAAAGCCTGCATGAGGCGCAGCCTGCCTGGCAGGCCAAACAAGGGCCTGCCGTGGTCCTGGGCGCCGGTGGTGCAGCCAGGGCCGTGGTCTGGGCTTTGGCAGATGCAGGCGTGAACGACATCCGCTTGCTCAACCGCAGTCTGGACAAAGCGCAAGCCATGGCAACTGCCTTCGGCTCTCCCGTCAAAGCCCTGCCTTGGTCAGACAGACATGCCGCGTTGGCAGATGCGAACTTGCTGGTCAACACCACCACCCAAGGCATGCAAGGGCAAGATCCCTTGGACATTGCACTGGATGCCTTGCCTGTGCATGCGGTGGTCTCGGACATTGTTTACGCCCCCTTGCACACCGACTTGCTGCTGCGGGCTCAAGCGCGGGGCAACCCCACGGTGGGCGGTTTGGGCATGCTCTTGCACCAGGCGCGGCCAGGGTTTGCTGCTTGGTTTGGTGTCATGCCCGAGGTGACCCCCGCTTTGTGGAAAGCTGTGTTGGCGTCGCTTTGATTTATTTGCGCACGGCTGGCACTTCCAGCGGTAAGCCTTCAGCCCGCCACTTCAAGTACAGCTCAATGTTGCGCATGTCCACATGTCCCCAAGCGGGCACTTCAGCGCGAACACTGGAATAGCAAAACCGCAAACGCCGCTCAAGAGAAGCCAAGTACTGCCAATCGAGTCTGTAAATCGGGTAGGCGTTGGGCTGACCCTGGCTGAGTTTGTCATTGAACAGCCGTCGGCCATATTGCTGGTCATGGCATTGGGTACAGGACAAGTTCAGTTGTCCTTGACGCGCCATGTAGAGTTTTTCGCCCGCATCGAAATGTTGCTTCGCAGGGCCGTCGATTTTGACCTTGATGGGCATGCCTTTAGAGGCTGTGTTGACATGCAAGCTCATGGCAAGCAACTCATCCGATTCCAAAGCCCAATTGGGTGCCTTTTGGTTCTTTTGTCGGCAGCTGCGGATGCGGTCTTCCAAGTTAAACAGTTTGCGCGTGGCTTTGTCGATGGCGGGATAGCGGGTAGAGGCGCCTTTCATGCTCTCAGTGACATCGCCGTGGCATGACTCACAGCTTTTGTTGCTGTTGCCCGCCACTTGCTTCCACAACTGCGCGCCCTTGTCGATGCCATGTGCGCTCAGGCTGGAGAAGTCGTCATCGAGTTGCAAGCCCCGCACCTCATCGCTGGAATAGGCCAGCCCAGACTTGAGTTGATCCAAAGGGATGTTGCGTTGTTGCGCGCTGGCGCTGTTGAACAGGCCACCCAGCGACAGGCCAAGGACCATGATCGCTGTTGATGCAAGGGGACTGTTGAGCAAGCGCTTCATGGTTTGGGCGCGCTCGAACTGTTGGCCAACAAGACGGTCAGGGGATGGCGCAATTCGCCGATGTTGGCTTTGTCGTCGACCCATCGGAAATACATTTCTCCCGATTTGACCGCCCGCAAATAAAACTCAAACAAGGGATTGGCAGCAATGCCCGTGGTGGGTTCGGCACGAAATATTTCTTGGTTGTTCAAGGTGCAGGTGAGGTGGCGAATCACGTTGCGCTTGATCAAGACACCATTGATGTCACGCAAAAAACCGCTGTCCATCGGGTGGTTGATCAGCAGACGCACCTTGAACACATCGCCTTCGACGATGCGGGGGGGGAGTTGAATGCGGGCGTTGCTCATCCGTTGTCCACACAGGCAGCTTCGGTCACCGCCACTTCTTGGGTTTGGTAAATGAACGAGCCGTCCGACAAGCGGGCCAGGGCCACCACCATTTGGGTGCCTGACAGCCGCACCCGGGTACTGATTTCTGCGCGCCCGTTCCAAGGCCCCAGCACGAACATGCACATCAAGGGAACAGGGTTGCGTTGAGAGATCAGGTAGATATGAGAGACATGGGACGCTTCGGTCATGGGGCTGTCGACCTTCAGGTGCAAGGGCACCAAGTGTCCGTTGTCAGCCAACACGGGCAGCGACAAACTCACGCCTTCTTTTTTCAGCGTTTGGGATTGCACAAAAGGATGAACCATTTCATCAAAGCTGCGCAAACGGGATTCAGCCAGCCCACTCAAAGTGAGTTTGTCCACCTGCGCGAAGACAGGCGTTGCAGCCAAAGCACCTACTCCCAGCGAAGCTTGGGTGCAAGAAGTCAAAAAATCTCGTCGAGAAAACATAGGTTTTGTCATCACTGAGGTGGCGGGTTGAGCAAGTAAGCCATGATGTCTTCCAGGCCTTGCTCGGTCAGAATGGTTTTGCCTTTGTAGGCTTTGGCCACATTGTTCAGGCCTTTGGTGCTGAAGTATGCGGGCATGAGGGTTTGAGGATTCAACAGCCTGGGGTCCGCTATGCGCTGTCGCAAGGCTTCAGGAGACATGCGTGCCCCCACACCCACCAAGCTGGGGCCCATGTCACCGCCTTCTTTCAAGCCTGGCACCACATGGCACAGCACACAGCCTGTTTCTTGGCGGTTAACCAAGAGTTTGCGGCCACGCTCGACATTGGCTGAAGCCGTCGATGGTGTCGCAGGCAAGCCCTCGCCGGCTTGCGCCAACGAAGCCATGCTCAACATCAGTACCAAAACAACTTTCATGGGCAGGTGTTTATTTCAAATAACGTTTGAGTGCTTGACCACACAGCGCAATGGCACTGTTGGCTTCGCGCATGATCCGAGCCATGGTGATGAAGCCATGGATTTGCCGTTCAAAACACACGTATTCGGTCACACAGCCCGCCGCTGCCATGGCGTCCGCATACATGAGGCCTTCGTCACGCAGCGGGTCAAATCCAGCGGTGAGCACCAAAGCAGGTGGCAAGTGGGCATGCGATTGGGCTTTGAGCGGGGAGGCACGCCAGTCATGGCGGTCTGCTGCATGGGGCAAGTAGTGGTCCATGAACCAGTGCATCGCTTTGGCGGTCAGCATGTAGCCTTCACCATTGGCGTGGTAGCTCGGGGTGTCGGGGTACATCAGGGTTGCGGGGTAAATCAGCAATTGAAAGGCGGGCGGTTGTGCGCTTTCCCTTGAGCCAATGCACACGGCGGCGGCGAGGTTGCCCCCCGCACTGTCGCCACCCACCGCCACACGTTTGGGGTCAACATGTAAGCGACTGGCGTTGTCCACCACCCAGTGGAAGCCTTCCAAGGCATCGTTGTAAGCGGCAGGGAAAGGATGTTCTGGTGCCAAACGGTAGTCCACCGAAAACACAGCGCAACCACTGGCATCACACAACTGTCTGCAAACCACGTCATGGGTTTCGATGTTGCCAATGACCCATCCGCCGCCATGGTAGTAAACCAGGGCGGGCAGCACTTGATCAAGCGCCGCGCCCACAGGACGGTATTCGCGCACTGTGCCAAAGGTCAAGGCATGGTCGTGGCAATGTGATGTGGGCAAGGGCTCAGGTTGGGTCAACGCCTTGCGCACCAAATAAAACTCACGCGCTTCGGGGTGAGTCTGCTCGTTGACAGCAGGAATACCGCGGTCTTTGAGTAGTTGCAAAAAAACCTTGGCTTGTGGGTCGAGCATGGGGGTTCCAGTGATGAGCAGCGGGAAATTCAGTGCGATTGCCCAACGGGCGAATAAGCAGCCTGATGGGTCGCAAGCCATTGCCTGGACAAGCTGTCGTCGTCTTGACTGGGATGGAAATCAGCTTGGAAGTAACGACGCCACATGCCAAAAGAAGATCTGAACAGACCTTGTGGGGCGAACAAAAACCGCCACGCACCGCGCCAAGTGGACCACTTGAACAAGCTGCCTTCATGCCAGAGGTTATTCACCGTTTGCCTGAGCAAATCAGACAGCAAGAAAAAACTGACAAAGCGCATGGCGTGCAATCGCCATGCTTGGTTGCCGCCGAGAGCCGAGTAAATGTCAAAGGCCGTGTTGCGGTGCTCGCTTTCCTCGCTGGCATGCCACAGCCACAGGTTGCGCAAACGGGGCTCTACATTCGCCAACAACTCAGGGTGAGACAGCAGCCAATGTGCCAGGGTGGCGGTGAAGTGTTCGGTGGCTGCCGTGGCGGCCACGGCGTGACGGACATTGAGCTTTTCAACTTTGGCAATGCGTTTGAGCGCTCTAGGTGCCCAATGGTTGACCATGCCCTGGTTTTGCAAATGCTGGTTGAACAAATGGTGGATGCGTCGATGGGTGGCCTCTTGACCGATGAATCCACTCACCTCGGGGGCCAACCGCGCTTGCACATCAGGAGGCAGCTCTTTCATGCCACGGCGCAGCGAGTCAATGAAGAATTGCTCGCCCACTGGAAAACTCATGGACAAGGCGTTCATGAAAGCCGCTACAAACGCATCCTCGTGCCAACGCACTGGCACGGGCGTTTCAAGGTCAATCAGCAGTTGGCGAACAACGAGTTGGCTCATGGTTTCAGTTGGCAGGTAGTTGACAAGGGCCAGCGACCAAAAGCTTGAGGTCTTTGCCGTAGCGACGGACATCTTTGATCGCTTTCACAAACACGGGCTGGCGCCTGATTTTGATTTCAGTCTCTTCCTTGTTTTGGATGTTTCGGCGCTTGACCCAAATGCTGGTGTCCGAGGTGAGGTCGGTGCCTTCGAATTCGGGGCTGGTTAAGGTGTTGACAAACATGTTGTAGAGCTTGGGGCCTTCCATCTTGATGTAGAGGTGGTTGCCAATGGATGAAATGTCGATGGTGACCGTGGCTGGCTGCAAAACGATTTTGTCCATTTCAGGAAAGCTGCCTTGCACATCACAAGTCAGGGTGTAAGCCCAGCTTTGGCTGCCCCACAGCATGACCCAGACCCACAGGCAAAAACGGCATGCCCGGGCCAATGGCTGGGCGGGTTTGAGCAAAAACGGCATGCTTTCCTTTCAATGCTTGGATCTTCGCATGTTTGCACCCGGGCTTGAGGGTCTTTGCTCAAAAACCGCCCCGTAAGACTTGGGTATTATTCGTGCACTTTTCTCCGATTTTTGAAGGATGTGACCGTGACTTTGAAGCCCCAGCGATCTCTCGTTTCTTTGGCAGTGACAGCTTTGCTGGGCTCTGCATGGTCTTGGCCGGCAGGTGCGTTTGACGCTACCAAATGGGAAGACTTCAAAACCACCAATGTCTGCAAGTATTGCGACTTGACAGATGCGCCCATGGGTGGGCGCGACATGCGCGGCGCAGATTTTCAAAACGCCAATTTGTCGGGCGCGGTGTTGAGCAAAGCCAACCTGGGCGAACGCCCGATGGAAAAACGCACCCTGGTGACCAATTTCGAGGACGCCAACTTGCGTCGTGCTGATTTCACAGGCGCCAATTTGCATCTGGCCAATTTCACCAATGCCTATTTGCGTGAAGCCAACCTGTCTGGCGTCGATTTGAGCGATGCAGTGCTGACCAAGGCCAACCTGAAAGGCGCTGTGTTGACAGGCGCGAATTTGAAAGGCGCCAAGTTGGATGACGCCAAACTCGACGATGCCAAATTTTGCAAAACCGTCATGCCAGACGGATCGGTGAACGATTCGGGTTGTTGACGCTCAGTCGTCTTCACCCGGTATCTGCGCTGAACGCAAATGCACGGCGGGTGACCGCTTCTTTCTGAAGCGGATATTGAGCATCTCGACGGTGAACGCAAAAGCCATCCCAAAGTAGATGTAGCCTTTAGGAACGTGGTGGCCAAAACCCTCGGCCACCAAGACCACGCCAACCACCACCAAAAAGCTCAGAGCCAGCATCTTGATCGAGGGGTGGGCATCGACGAACTCGCCAATGCTTTTGGCAAACAACATCATCAAGCCAAGCGAAATGATGACCGCGGTGATCATGATGCGCACATCGTCGACCATGCCCACTGCTGTGATGATGGAGTCCAGTGAGAACACCAAGTCAATCAGCATGATTTGCACAATGGTGGCCATCAAATGGACCTTGGCCTTGACTTGCGCGGGTGCTTCATCGCCTTCCAAAGAATGGTGAATTTCGCCTGTGCTTTTCCAGATCAAGAACAAACCGCCCGCCAACAAAATCAAGTCGCGCCCAGAGAACGCTTGGTTCATCACCGTGAAGAGGGGTTCCACCAAGCCGATGATGACCGACAACAACAGCAACAAACCGATGCGCATGAACATGGCCATGAACAGGCCAATGCGACGCGCCATCTCTTGCTTTTCCTTGGGCAGTTTGCTGACCAGGATAGAGATGAAGATGATGTTGTCGATGCCCAGCACCAGTTCCAGCACGGTCAGGGTGATCAGGGCAACCCACATGTGGGGATCGGTTAGAAATTCCATGGGTTTTCAAAAATTGGGTTCAAGGGCTGTGGTTTGGGGAACTGCGGTAAGCCTTGAGTTTAGCGAGTCGCCAGCGTAACCAGCCAAAGCGCATGCCTTGCGCCACCAGCCAAACCGTCCATCCCGCAAAAATCACATCACTCAAGAAATGGCCGCCTTGGGCGATGCGCATCAAACCGATGACTGCGCCCACACCCAAACCCACGCTCAACCAGCGTTTGCGGCGATGCCAAGGCGCCCACAAGCCCCAGGCCATCAGGCTGAATGCGCCTGAAGCATGGCCGCTGACGAAGGAGCAATTGACATCACAGTAAGAGGTCACATGCATGGCCGGTACAAAGGGCAGGTTGCCTGCAAATACTTGAATTTGCTCGGGTCGTGGTCTGCCCACGTGGTCTTTGAAAGCCCAATCGACCACGACACCAATGCCCACAATGACCAGCACCACCCATGTGGCAAAGCGCCGCCGCCAAGCCTTGCCAACAAGTTGAGGACGCCATTGACCCACCAGCAAAGCCACCAAACAAACCAGGAACAAGACATTCCCAAGGAGGGGAAAACCTTCATGGATGGCAATCACCCAAGGCCAATGGGTGGCTGTGAAGCGTTGTGCAACGGGATCAAAAAACCATGCACTCACAGCCACATCCACTTGCGGCCAAAGCGTAAACACCAGCAGACATGCCAGCAGACCCAGCAAGCCAGATCGCCATTCGAGTTGTTTGGCTTTCATGGCTTGGGTTGCTCCAACAGCCAAACATGCAAGTCTTTGCCCACGGCTCTCATGGGGTGAAGTTGGGTGACTTGTCCAAAGTGCTGCTGCACAAACTCAGGCAATGGACCTTGCAGCACCAACAACACTTTTGCGTGTGCAGGGTTGTTGGCGTCAGGCGAAAAGCGAGAGGTCAGGTCGTAGTGGTGGTCCGGGTGCGGGGTGCGTTGCCAGCTTTGCAAGGTCCAGCCCTTGACGCGCCAGGCATAAGCTGCATGTGCAATGACGGTTCTGTCTAAGGCCACCAAGGTGGCGTCAGGGTGCATCTCCATTTGGGGCTGGATGGCCTGGAATGACTCATCCCAGCCTTGTGCTCTGGCCCACAAAGCCCAGGGTTCGGCCAACGGGGGCAAGCCAAACCGCACACGCCAATCACCGCCCAGCCCGATCACAGTGCACAGCAAACTGCTGCTGATCACCACGATGGCAGGCGCAGACCAGCGCCAAATCAGGGGCCGGGTTGCCAGCCACCAAGCCAAAACCAAACAGGCGCCGATCCAAGCAGGCGCCGGCCAATTGACTTGCGCATTGCCTTGCAGGGCTTGCCAGGCACCCACCAGCCATAACGGCCAAGTGAAATGCCAAGCAAAAACGACTGGGCTGTTCACGCTGTGCTCTGGTGTTTGATGGGACCATTTGCTTTCTTGAAAAGCACGCCATGCCATCACCAACACCACGGGCCCCGCGATCAAGAGTTGACCTGCGACGTATTCCAGGGCGCGCAATGCCCATGTACCCAAAGCCTGAGCAGGACTGGCCGATGCGCCGGTCAGCAATTCGGCGGTGTGTTTCAAGGTCGGCCAGCCATGGGCATGGTTCCAGGCCAAATGGGGAACCCAGCAAAGGGTCGCCACCAAGACAGCCAACACCATGCCTTTGAAAATGTGAGCGCGTGGCTGGCGCATCCACCACACCGCCCAACTGAGCAACACGGCAGCCATGGTGTATTTGGACAGCACACCCACGGCCAACACCAGACCCAGCAACACCCAACGCGACCATTGTTCTGGCTGTTGCAAAGCTCGCCAAAGGAGCCAAATGCTCACGACCCAGCAGAACATGAGTGGACCATCCGTGGTGGCCACCTGCCCCAAAATACCAAACACCAAAGTAGAGCTGACCAAGGCTGCCGCCCAAGCACCTGTTGCATGCGCTTGCGACAAACGCAAGCCTGAATCGCGTTGCATTTCCCAACCCAGGCGCCAAACGATCAAGGGAATCAACCCCCACAGGGCTTGCACCAACCAACGCACGCCCATGGCGTTGTCACCGCCCACCGCCGCCGACAACTTGATCAACACGGGCAGGACAGGTGGCTTGGAGAAATAGCCCCAAGCCAAGTGGCGACTCCAGTCCCAGTATTGGGCTTCATCAATGAACAGGCTTGAACCACTGAGCCAAGCCGTAGCCATGCGAATCAACCACAGGCCCGGAAAGAGCAACATCACAAACGCCCAGCCTGACCGAGACAGGCCGAGCTTGCCGGTGGCTTCAGTGACCGCCATGCCATCCCTCATGGGCTTGGGGCGTGGGTGCATCCACCAATTGGTATGCCTGCGCCTTGCCACCTTCGTAATAAGTGCGCATCAACAATTCGGCCAACACCCCCGTGGTGAGGAACTGCAAGCCGCCCAAGACACAAAAGAAACCCACAAACATCAAGGGTCGTGTGCCGATGGATTCGCCCATGATTTTGAGCACAGTGAGGTAACCCAAGATCATCAGACCCAGAGACAGCACGACCAAGCCAATACCGCCGAAAAAATGGCCAGGGCGGGTGCCAAAGCGCAAGAAATAATGCATGGACAACAGGTCAACGATCACTCGCAAGGTGCGCGAGATACCGTATTTGGACTGCCCCTTCAGCCTCGGGTGGTGCCGCACAGGCAGCTCAGCCATGCGCGAGGGCGAGGTCACCGTGGCCATCCACGCGGGAATGAATCGGTGCATTTCGCCGTACAAGCGGATCTTGCGAAGCACAGGTGCGCGAAAAGCTTTGAGGCTGCAACCCAGGTCTTGGAAGTTCAGTCCACTGACCTTGCGGATCAAAGCATTGGCGATTTTGGAAGGGACTTTGCGCAACCAAAATCCGTCCTGACGGTGCTGTCGCCAGCCTGCCACGATGTCTTTGTCGTGGGTGAGGAGATGTGCCACCAAAGCGGGAATGTCGCGCGGATCGTTTTGCAAATCGCCGTCCATGGTGACGATCACATCGCCACGTGCGCAATCGATGCCTGCTTGCATGGCGGCGGTTTGTTTGAAATTGCGCTGCAAACGAAGCGCCCGGATATGTGGACCTACTTCGGCGGCGCGTTGGCTCAATCGAAACCAAGTGCCATCGGTGCTGCCGTCATCCACCACCACCAACTCCCAAGGCCAAGGGTAATCAGCCAAAGCGGATTGGACCGCGTCAATCAAATCGCTGGCCAATTCCACTTCGTTGTACATGGGCACCACCACTGACAAGCGGTGAACAGGCACACGCAGCCCTGTGTCGGGCGTTGGGGATGGGTTCAGGGAAACAGTGTCAGTATTCATCAATCCGTCCGTGGTCTAAACATCAATCAGTGTTCGGCAGGGTCTGGCCATCGCCACCAAAACCCAGCCAATGCAGCGGCACCCAAAGACACCGCCAAACAAAAAACATGCACCAGCAACGCAGCGCCAGCAACGGTTTCGGTGGCTGATCTTGCCAGACCTGCGCCAAGCCACACGCCCGCTTCGTAAGTGCCCAAACTGGCAGGCCCTTGCAGTGGCAGCAAGGTGGCCAGTTCGCCGCCGATCGCGGCCTGCCAAGCCGACCAGGCTGTGAGGGGTAGCAATTGACCCAACAGCAAAGCCACCACGCTCAACTTGCTTAACCAATTGACCAGTGACAGCAGCCAGGCCGTGCGAGGTGCACGGCGGTGCAAAACACTTCTGAGCAACTTGGCCCAAGGCTGCCGGTTTTTCAGCAGTCGCAACCACCAAACAGGTGGAAGCAAGATGACAAACAACAGCAACATTGGACAGACCACGCTCAACCACACTGGCAGGCCTGGCCAACAAATGATGCCCAACACAGCCAAGATACAAGCGTCTTGCACCCTGAGCCAGACCAGGCTGCGCAGGGCTGCGCTGGTGGGTGCGTGAAAAACCCGTCGAACCAGCAAGGGGTAGCCTGCTTCGCCAGATCGAAAGGGCAGCAACAGCACAGCCGCGTTGTGCAATAACACCAGACGCAAAGCCACCGTCAATCCCACGGCTTTCTTCCAATGCCACTCTTGTTGTACCCGCAGAGCACGACACACAAAGCTGAACAACCAAACCACCGTCGCTGTCAGCCACCAGGCTGGGTGGATCTGATCCGCACGTTGGAGCAAAGCATGTGTGTCCAGGTCTTGCAACAACCACAACAGCAAGGCCAGACCCAAAGCCCAACCTAGCAGCAAAGCCAATCGCTTACCCCAGGCCTGCTGGGTCTTCATGCTTTGCCTGCCTGTTGTCGCCGCAAGTTGGCGTAACGAGCCATCGCCCCAGCCATCCCCACCGTTGCGATCACATCGAAAGCGAGCCTGGCCGCCGCTGTGTCCGTTTGACTGGCGAACAAAGCAATGGCCAAGCCCAACTCGATCAAGATCAGCAGAAACTGTCCTGGCACGGAGTTGAGTCGGGGTGTCCAGTTGCGCAATTGGTCCCATTGCCAAGCCAACCATGCCACCGCCAAGCCCAAGCCGGCACCAACCAAAACGTCAGCGGGCCAGTGGGCACCTACAACCACCCTTGACATGGCGACCAACACCCCAAACAAGACCAGCGGCAGCCAAAGCAGAGGCCGACCCGCCAACTTAGGAAACATGAACAAACACAAACCCACCATGGCAGCTACCGTCATGGCATGGCCAGAAGGCATGGAGTTTGCAGCGCTGGGCGGGTCTCCTATGGCGTGCAGCAAGGACGGGTCCAGCACGCCCAGTGGCCTGGGTGAAGCGATCAGGGTTTTGAACAGACGCGACATCACCGAGCCCAATAGCAGGCATTTGAAAGCCATTGAGGCACCCGAAGGGGCAAAGCGGCCAACGACCAACAACAGCAAAAATGCGGCACCAGCGTCGCCAAATTGCGTGGCAAAAGACCAAAAAGCATCCGGTCCCATGTCCCGCTGATGCACATCCAACATAGCCAAGGCATTGAAGGGCGACAGATGCAGCCAAACACCTGTCAAAATCAGCATTGCAGCCACCAACCAGACCCAGCGCATGAGGCGCAAATGGGCGTTGGTGTTAGCAGCGTGGGCTGGCGTGTTCAATGCCACGTGAATTCCCCATGAAGCCTGTGAGATCGGTAAATAGTCATGACAAAAAAAGTATTGGTGACGGGAGCGGCTGGGTTCATCGGCTCGCAATTGCTCGAGCATTTGCGACTCTTAGGCCACCAAGTCGCAGGTTGCGATGTGTTGTCCCTTGAAGGCACGGGACCGAGCCCAGCAGACCCTTTGCTGACACGCTTGCGCAAAGCGCGGCTGGCTGAATTTTCAACCCGTTCAGGCATCCCTTATTTTCAAATCGATATTGGCGCAGAAGACGCTTTCAGTCAGGTGTTGAGTCAGTGGCAACCCGACACGGTTGTCCATCTGGCGGCGCAAGCCGGTGTGAGGCATTCGATGCAAGCGCCGCTGGATTTTGTCACACCCAATTTGGTGGGATTCGCCCGTGTGCTGGACGCCTGTCATCGCCACCAAACACCACGTTTGCTCTACGCCAGTTCATCAAGCGTCTATGGCTTGCGCAGCCAAGTTCCATTCATGGAGGCGGACCGTACTGACCAGCCGCAATCGTTTTATGCGGCCACCAAGCAAGCCAATGAGGCCATGGCCTACGCCTACCACGCCCAATACGGCATGGGCTCCATCGGCATGCGTTTCTTCACGGTTTACGGCCCTTGGGGACGCACCGACATGGCACCCTTCATGTTTGCCCAAAGCATGCGCCGTCATCAACCCATCAAGTTGTTTGGCGAGGGCAAGTTGCTGCGTGACTTCACGTATGTGGCGGACATTGTCGAGGCCATTGGCAAGTTGGTTTCACCAGTGGACAAACTCACCGCCCCGGACATCGTCAACATGGGGCACCAACGCCCTGTCGAAGTGAATTCTTTTGTACAACTGCTTGCCAAACACCTCAAGGTCGAGCCGATCATTGAATATGCCCCCATGCAAGCGGCAGATGTTGCCTTGACATGTGCCAGTGAAGAGCGTCTGTTGCGCATGATTGGCGATTGGCGCGAGACCACCTTGGACCAAGGTTTGGGGCACTTTGTTCAATGGCTCGAGTCCTGGGACCCTTTAGACAGTTAAAGTACTGGCTCAACCGATACGCTATCCATTTCCTCGAAAGCCCAGCCATGCCGATCAGCAAGAAAAAAATAATCCAGCACTTGGAAGAAGAAGTCTATTGCCGCCTGGGCGTGTCCCCCATTCATGGCATTGGTGTATTTGCGTTGAAAGACATTCCCAAAGGCGTCTATCCTTTGAAGAGTTACTTGAAGTTCAAAGAGATCGATATCAACAAAGATGACATCAAACATTTGCCTCGCGGCGTGCGCGATCAACTCGATATCTTTTGCTACTACGACAAAAAGAAAATCAGCATCCCCTCCATGGGCATGAACTCCTTTGACATGTCGGTTTACCTGAACCACTCCAAGAAACCCAATTTACGCTTCAAACGTGCTGGGGTGTTGGTCACCACCCAAGCCGTTGCCAAAGGCGAAGAACTGTTCATCGATTACGACATCAGCTTTGGTGAAAAGCACTATTTCGGAAAATGAAAAAGGGTGCTCAACAGCACCCTTTTTTTCAAAACAACAGCGCGTCATGCGCTGACGTGCATGTCAGCCAGCCATCGCCAATTCAGCATGCCCTTGCTCGTGCATCTCAGGATGACGGTAAATTTGGTTGAGTTCGTGCGGTTTGAAATCCACGATCAACGGTGAGGTGGGATCGGTGGCCAAGGGGTGGTCTGCGTCGATCAGTGCCATGGCATAAATAGGCTCGTGATCGGTCACAAACAAGGCTTTATAGCCGTAGTCATCCACTGGGCCGAGGTTGTAATAGCGAAGACCATTTTTGGCTGCCCAACGGCAAGCTTGCAAACAAGCGTAAATGCCAGGTGAACGGTTTTTGAAGGCTCGGTTCCATTGGCAAAAGCTGCCATACAACTGGTTGTACTGGGGCAGCAAGATGGACACATCGGTCAACACCAACTCGCCTTCAGCAGAGTGGACTTGCAAAATCAGCACGTCCAGGTGACGAACGTAGTCGACAAAGCCTTCAACCTCGCGGTCGTCGATGTAGTAGTTGGCAAAATGCTCGCCACCCATCTCAAACATGTCTTCCACAGTCAGGTCTTTGCCAGCGATGACTTTTTCTGTGTAAGTGAAGTGTTTGTATTGTTTGTCGAGTTCACGGAATTTGCGTTCACGGCGCTCTTCTTGCCAAAACGACTCAGCAAAGGTATCAACCAGGCCATATTTATCGTTGATGGGCACGCCATAGGGGCTGTCAGGGGGCAATGCGTAAACCACAAAGGGGCGGGGCGCAAAGTTGAGCATCTCTTCTGACACGTTGACATAGGGGCACAAGGCATCCCAGCGGGTGGTGTAGTAGAGGATGTCGTTGTGTTCACTCTCTACCAATAAGTTGTCTTCTGTCCAACTTTGGTAACCCACTTCATGCACTTGAGGTGTTTGTGAGGACACATGGTTCGAGGACTTGAATTGATACAGCGTGCCATTCATGTTGTTGCCTTTTGTGCAGATTTTTTAGTTTGTTTTTTTGAAGTCGATCGAGAAGGTATTTTTCTTAAGTCGAAATACGCTTCGTCAACCGCATGGTTGTTCTTCAAAAATTGTGGATCTGTTTTTTCTAGCTGGAATATAACTTGTTGAGCACTGTGCAGATGCACAGAGGCGTCGCTGTCGCTGGCTTTTAATTCGCCGATGTACGCGTCCATCAATGGACAATCAGCATCAAAATAAAAACTTTTGTTTTTCGGGTTGTAGCTCAGTGGGTAGAGTTTGCATCCAAAGGGCTTGTCATCTCCCATCGTGCAACCTGATGGACCCAGGTGAGTGCATTGTTGTTCAATGCATACGCTGCCGAGTTTTTTCTGCTCTTTTTGAGTGAGCGTGATCTCAAGGGGTGGGTAACCTGCCTCGATATGGCAGCATCGTTGGCACTCGGCACAGTGGTCAAACAGCACGCATCGACTCCTCTGAAAGGTGCAATGCATGAGGCTTGATCTGCAGTGAATCTGTTGTGGTTGTCATCAAGCTAAGCAGTGGTTTCAATAATTATTAACGGATTTGACATATTGCGTCAAGAAATCATTTTTTATTTTCAGTCACTGCCACGCGAACAAGGTCACCTTGCATCACACCATCTGGTGGGTTTTCAATCACTCGATCTGTGCTCTCCAGACCGGATAAAAGTTCGATTCGAATACCATGGTCTTTGGCCACCAACACCGGTTTGATGACTACCTTGTTATCTGCATTCACGGTAGCGACTTGCAGACCAGTTTTGCTAAAAATCAATGCACTTGGCGGGATGTTGAGGTGCTCGGTTTGGGTGGGCATGTCAAAGCTGACTTGGGCAAAACCACCGGGCAACAGTTCACCCCTTTGGTTGTCGGCAAAGAGCTGAACCAACATGCTGCCAGAGCTTGCTTGGATGGCCTGTGCCATGGATTGCACTTTGGCCGTGAAAACTTTCCCAGGCTTTTCGGGTACGGTGAATTTGGCCTGACTGCCGGTTCGGATGGCTGTGACTTGGTTTTGCGGCACCTGAACGTACAAACGCAGTCGGCGCACATCAGACACCACAAAAAGTTCAGTACCAGCTGCACCGCCGACATTCACCAAAGCGCCGATGTCAGTGTTGCGTGCCGTCACCACCCCATCAAAAGGTGCGGTGATGCGGCTGAAATTTTTCATCGCTTGCAGACGGTTCACATTGGCTTGCGAGGCGTTCACCATGGCTTGCTTGGCACGCAAGTCACCCATTTTTTCTTCGACGGCTTGGGCCGATACAAAGCCAGTGGTTTGCAAAGACTGCCAACGCTTGGCGGTATTTTCGGACAAAGCTGCATTGGCTTGAGAGATGGCCAACTCGGCTTTGGCTTGCAGGATTTGTTGGTCCACATCGGGCGTGTCTATCTCGGCCAACAACTGACCCGCTCTCACGGGTGTGCCAATGTCAGCTTTCCAGGTTTTCAAATAACCGCTGATCCGAGCGTACAAAGGCGCTTTCGAAAAGGCCTCTATGCGCCCGGGCAAGTCCATGCTAGGCGAAGCGGGCGACAGCGTAGGGGTGATGACCTTGACGGTGCGCACCGATTGTTTGTCGGCCAATTCCTTGAGTTGCAGGTTGTCGGCGCTGCGGGCGAGCAAACCTTGAGCCAACAAGTAGACGGCCAATAAGCTCAAGATGATTGACCCTATCCAAAGTTTGCTGCGCGAAAAAACAGGGGGACGGGGATCAAGCATGAAGGACTCCGGGATTCAAAGAAGGGGTGGCCTTGCGGCGACCATGCACCATGCTAAAGAGCAAAGGTACCAAGACCAAGGTGGCCACAGTGGCAAACAACAAGCCGCCAATCACTGCGCGGCCCAGGGGCGCGTTTTGTTCGCCGCCTTCACCCAGACCCAGAGCCATCGGCACCATGCCCATCATCATCGCCAAAGCGGTCATGAGCACCGGTCGAAAACGCACGAAGCCCGCATCCAGAGCTGCAGCCACTGCATCGCCGAGTTGGTCCAAGCGTTCACGCGCAAAGCTGATCACCAACACACTGTTAGCAGTGGCCACGCCCATGCACATGATGGCCCCGGTGAGCGCCGGTACCGACAGCGTGGTGCGTGTGGCAAACAAGATCCACACAATACCGGCCAAGGCGGCAGGCAAGGCGCTGATGATGACCAGTGGGTCGCGCCATGATTGGAAATTCACCACAATCACAAAGTAAATCAAGACCACTGCGCCCAATAAACCCCACAGCAATCCAGAGAAGGCTTTCTCCATGGTGCGCACCTGTCCAAGCATGACCACTTTGCTGCCCTTGGGTTGTTGCGCTTGGGTTTCAAGAATGACGCGTTGAATCGCCTTGGAGACAGTGCCCAAATCCATGCCTTGGGTGGCGGCATGGATTTGCACCATGGGTTGAATGTCGTATTGGCTGACCAAGGCGTTTTTCGCCGTGCGGTTGAAACTCGCCACACTGCCCAAGACTTGCTGTGAATTGGCGTTGGCAGGACTGATCGGTAAATTGGACAAATCATTCAAAGAGTCAACGTTGTATTGCGGGGTTTGCATCACCACGGGATAAGACACACCATTGGCAGGATTGAGCCAAAACGTTGGCGCGACCTGGCTGCTGCCTGCCAAGTTCACCACCATGTTGTTGGTGACATCGCGCGCCGTGATTCCCATGCTTTGCGCCTGTGTGCGGTCCAAGTTCACTTCAAACACGGGGCTTCTGGCCGATTGTTGAATCCGCGCATCGGCCACGCCCGGGATGCGCCGGATTTCTTTCAAC